>JAOPVI010000227.1 GCA_025966225.1 Mycobacterium sp.
GACGTGCGGTTTGTCTTCCGGAGCCGCCCCGGCGGCGACCGTGGACGTAGCACCGGCCTCGGCGTAACGGGTCCGCACGACCGCTCCGTTGACCGGGAGTTCGATGAAGCCCTGGCGAAACTCCAGCTCCTTGAGATACATCCAAATGCTGCGGTAGTCGTCCGTGTCCACGACCGCTCCGACGGCCCCGTTGGCCGGTGCTTGCGCTTGGCTCATCTCACCTTCTCTAATCGTCACTTCTGACAGCACTGTCATCTAGCGTCTGCGTTTCTCGGCATGCCCATGGATCCTCGCACACGTGCCATGTTCGCATGTAGACAAAGCCTACCTCCGCTTGATCGCGGCCTGGAAGCTCAGCCACGATTCCCGCCGTCGCCATTGATTCTGACAGTCGTATGCGGTAGAACTGGGCGAGTGAACACCCCGGCCGAACGCCGCGTGCTCGCCGAACTCGTCAACGAGTTCGCGGCCGTGCGGTTGTCGTTGGACCTCAGCGGCAACGGCCCTCGCCTGCTCGTCGAAGACCTCGAGAGCGGCGAGCAGGTGTTCCTGTGTCCGTTGGAGTTGGCCAGCTTCACTCTGGCCACCCCCGAGGACCGCGAGGACTGGCTGCGGGTAGGGAACTACCGGGCTGAACGAGGACAAGGCGAACGTCGACCAAGGGAGCAGCCGTGAGCGCCCCCGACGTCGATCTGGTCGGACTGGGCATGACCGCGATGTCGCTGCGGCCCGGCTCGACACCGCTGGCGCTGGCCGCCGAGGCCAGCGCCGCCGCACTGGCCGACGCCGGAATCGGGCGCGCCGACGTCGATGGGCTCCTGGTCGGTTCCTCGCAGGGGGTGCGGCCCGACCGGCTGGGCGTCGGTTTCGCCGCGCAGGGCGGCTTCGCGGAGCTGCGTCTGCTGGAGCACGTCGAGATCAAGGGCGCCACGACCATCGCCATGATTCAGCGCGCGCGCCACGCGATTACCACCGGCGAGGCGAGCACCGTGCTGTGCGTCTTCGCCGACGCACCGCTGGTGGCTGGCCGCGGCGCCGGCTCGACGTATGCGCAGAGCGGCGGCAACGCCGGGGTGCGCGGGCTGGAGCGGGCCTCGGGACTGCTCGGGTCGGTGCCGACCTACGCGCTGCTAGCCCAGCGGTGGCTGCACGTCACCGGCACCGACGGTACGGCGTTGCGCACCGTGGCCACCACCGCACGAAACTGGGCGCGCGGCAATCCCGTTGCAGTCAACCGCGAACCGCTCGAAGACGCCGGCTACGACGCCAGTCCGATGATCGCCGAACCGCTGCGACTGCTGGACTGCGCCCGACCGGTGAACGGAGCGGTCGCGGTGCTGTTGACCGGCTCGGCCTCAATCGGTGATACCCGACTTCGGGTGCGCGGCACCGGCCGTGAGCATCCGGTGCGGAGGCGGCGGGCGGGAGCCGAGTCGTGGTTCGGGGGCGGTGGCCGCGCGGTGGACGATGCGCTCGGGCAGGCGGGCATGACGCGTTCAGCTCTCGACGTCGCCGAGCTCTACGACCCGTTCTCGATCGTGACCCTGGCGCTGCTCGACGAATACCGGCTCACCGGTGGCATTCCCGCGGGCGACTTCGTGCGCGATGGGCACACCGGTCCCGGCGGCACGTTGCCGACCAATACCGGTGGCGGCCAGCTGTCCGGCTTCTACCTGCAGGGCATGACGCCGCTCGCCGAGGCCGTGATTCAGTTGCGTGGCACCGGTGGCGAACGCCAGGTGCCCGGCGCCACCGTGGCGCTGGTCGGCGGAATCGGAGGCCGGCTCGACCACCACGCGGCACTGGTGCTGGAGCGGGCCGCATGACCGCTACGACCCTCGAGGACTGGCTGCTGAATTCGGCGCTGGCGCCCGAGCCCGAGCACGACGCCCTGAGACCGCTGTACCAAGCGGCGACACGCGGCGAGCTCGCGCTACCGTTCTGCGCGGCGTGCGCACAGCCGCTCGAGCTCGACCAGGAAGTCTGCGACGCCTGCGGTGGAACCGAACACGATTGGCGCACAGTCGATCTGCGCGGCACCGTCCACGCTGCGACGCTGATGCACCGCCGCGAGCCGGGCCTCGTGCGCGCCCAGGCCCCCTACCCCATCGTCGACGTCGAACTGGAGAGCGGGCACCGCATCCTGATGACGACCGCACAGCCGGCGGACGCGGCGCCGCAGATCGGCGCAAAAGTGCGTATCGGCTTCCGCCGACTCGGCGACGTCGCGATCCCAGCCATCGACAATCTGGAGGACCAGTGACGACCCTCGAATCAGCGCCCGCCGTCGATGAATTCGACGTCAACAGCGTGATCAAGAGTGACCGCGTGCACGGGACGGTCTACACCTCGGCCGAGATCTTCCGCCGCGAGCTGGCCAGCATCTTCAAGACGGGCTGGGTCTACGTCGCGCACGACAGCGAGGTCAGCGAGCCCGGCGACTACCTCACCCGGATGATCGGCAACGACCCCGTCGTCGTGGTGCGCGGCAAGGACGGCGTGGTCCGCGTGGTGCTCAACCGTTGCACGCACCGCGCCAACAAGCTGTGCAACGCCGAGAAGGGCAACGCCAACTCGTTCCGGTGCCCCTACCACGGTTGGACGTTCAACAACACCGGTGCGCTGCAAGGCATTCCGATGCGAGAGGGCTACGGCGAGGCCTTCAACGAGGTGCGCTCCGAACTGGGCCTGGCCCAGGCGCCGCGGGTCGACAGCTACGGCGGCTTCGTCTTCGCGTCGCTAGCGGCCGACGGTGTCTCCCTGC
>JAOPVI010000237.1 GCA_025966225.1 Mycobacterium sp.
GCGCAACGACCGACAGATCGTCGCTTCCCGACCAAGGCCACGAGGGAACGTCCGAGTGCCGGTGACGCTGGTCAGCGAGCAAGACTGGTCGCATCCGACAGAGCGGGAAGAGGTCACACGCTTGCTGGCCAACGTGGAAACGATCACCCTGCGTGACACATGCCACTTCTCCCCCTTGAACGCCGACCGACGTGGCGCGGATTCTGCGGCGATCGAATTGACCACATTAGGCCGCCCGAGTTCTAGACTCCGGTCGGTGGAGACCGACTAGATCGTCGTGGAGACCGCGTCAAATGATTCGACCCCGACGGCCAACGGCGAGGCCCGCCTGCTGTCGCCGTCGGCGCCGCAATGGGCCGACGTCCTGCGGCGCACCGACCACGACGTGTACCACCTGCCCGAGTACGTGAGCCTGGACGCGAACGTGAGCGGTGGAACACCGGCAGCCTTCTGGTACCGAGAGGAGGGGCACGCCTTCCTGCTGCCGCTCATCCTGCGTGACATCCCCGACTCCGACCTGCGCGACGCCGTCTCACCCTACGGGTACTGCGGCCCGGTCAGCGACGCATCGCGCGAGGACATCGCCTTCTGGCGGCGGGCCTGCGACCAGATGATCGAGACCCTGGGCGCCAACGGGGTGGTGACGACGTTCGTGCGGCTGCACCCGCTGCTGCCCGTACCACTGGACGTGCTCGACGGAGCGGGTGCCGTCATCCATCACGGCGAGACCGTCTCGGTCGACCTGTCGCTCAGCCTCGAGGAGATGTGGCGCGAGACCCGCCGGGACCACCGCAACCACATCAACCGCGCCCGGCGGGCCGGGGTCGAGGTGGTGTTCGACGACTGGGAGCGGCTCGACGAGTGGTTCGCCGTCTACCACGAGAACATGCAGCGGCTGGGCGCGTCGAAGTTCTACTTCTTCTCCCGCGAGCACCTGGCTGCCCTACACGAGGCGGTCGGGGACCGGATGCACCTGGCGGTGGCGCTCGTCGACGGCGAGGTGGTCGGTGGCAACACGTTCTTCGAGTACCGCCAAATGATCCAGGGGTACGTCGCCTCGACCCGGCACGGCGATGGCCACCACGCCGACCAGCTGCTGTACGACGAGGTGCGGCGGTGGGCGAAGGACCGGGGCAACGCAGTCTTCCACGTCGGGGGCGGCGTGGGCGGTACCAAGGATAAGCTGTTCTCGTACAAGGCCGGCTTCTCCAGTGGCCGGCATCCGTTCCACACCTGGCGGGTGGTGACGCATGGGGCGGCCTATGCGGACCTGCTGGCGCGTCGCGGGTTGACGCCCGAGTCCGTCGACATGTCCGGCTACTTCCCGTCGTACCGCTAGGAGATCACTCATGCGCATCGTCTGCGTGGGTGGCGGCCCCGCCGGACTGTACTTCGCGATCCTGACCAAGCTGGCCGACCCGGACCATGAGGTAACCGTGCTCGAACGCAACCCAGCCGGCGTAACGTACGGCTGGGGCGTCACGTTCCGGGACGACCTGCTCGACGACCTGTTCCGCTGCGACCCGGTGAGCGCTCAGGACATCTGGAACAGTGCCGCCAAGTGGGACGAGTACGAGGTGCGCGCCGCCGGCAAGCCGACGACGTTCCTCGGCGGCTACGGGTTCAGCCTGGGCCGGCGGCGGCTGCTGTCGCTCCTCGCGGCGCGCGCCACCAACCTCGGCGTCGACCTGCGGACCCTCGACGTCGAGGACCTGTCCAGGTTCGACGACGCCGACCTGATCGTCGCCTGCGACGGCGCAAACAGCCGAATACGGCAGCTGCACGCCGATGCCTTCGCGACGAACGTCGACGTCGGCCGCAACAAGTACATCTGGCTAGGCACGCACGCGGTGTTCGACACCTTCACCTTCGGGTTCGAGGAGACCCAGGCTGGCTGGATCTGGTTCTACGCCTACCCGTTCACCGCCGAGACCAGCACCATCATCGTGGAGTGCACGCCGGAGACCTGGTCGGCGCTCGGCTTCGACGAGCTCAGCTCGGACGACAGTACGGCGGTGCTGGAGGAGATCTTCGCCCGGCACCTCGACGGGAACTCGCTGATCAACCAGCTGTACGGGCTGGGCTGTACCCCGTGGTTGAACTTCCGTGGGATCACCAACGAGCGCTGGCACCACGGCCGAGTCGTGTTGATGGGTGACGCCGCGCACACCACGCACTTCGCGATCGGCTCGGGCACGAAACTTGCCATGCAGGACGCCACGGCCCTCGCTGCTCGGCTCACTCCCGGCGCCGACCTCGAAGCCGCGCTGGACGCGTACGAACGGCAACGGCGCGCCGACATCGCGCCGCTGCAGCGGGCCGCGCTGAGCAGCAGCCGATGGTTCGAGGACCTGGACCGGTACGTCGATCAGGACGCGATGCGGTTCGCCTACTCGCTGGCAAACCGCCGGGGCGAGTACCCACTGTGGCGTTATTGGCTCCTCGTCGCCACCCAGCGGGAGTCGCTGCGGCAACTCCAGCGGAGGCTGCTGTCGGTGCGCCGCTGGACGCGCGCGCGGCGCCGCAGTACCTAGTCGCCGGTATTGAGTGCGAAGTGCTGTCCCGCAACATATTCCGTGATATTGTTCAGGCGCGGGCCGTCGTGATTGACTGGTGCTACACGTTTTACAACCACCAACGACGACACAGCGCCGCCGACGGGCTCTCGCCCGTCAACTACGAGATCAGCGAAACTCAACAAGAGCCGGAAGCGGCTTAAGAAACCCTCCACGATCTCGGGGGAACCACACATACTTTTTCGTCGATCCCCCCGAAGGTACGGAAGCAAAATGGTGTGGCCTCGGAGATGCGCCACTACGGCACTGGCGTTGCCGCCATCGACCCTCGCCGAAACCCTGCAGGTGTATACATCATGTGCGCAGCCTCCAACGCCTGATCCAAGAGGGAGTCGCCATCCGATACGACAAAAACTTGCGGGCCGCTCATTGATTGGACCCGCATTCTCCGATTGAGGTCGGCGGCATCACCGATGGCGGGCCGAGGGTGAGTCCAAGGTCATCGAACTCCGCGAATCCCCGAGTTTCCGGATGCCTGAAAGGTTCGATTAGCGTCTTGAACAGGATGCGGAGATCAAGTCGGAACGACCACTCATCGATATAGCGCACATCGAGGTCGAGCTTCTTCGAATAGGCCACGGACTTACGACCGCTGACCTGCGCCAAACCGGTGATTCCCGGACGGGCATCGTGACGGCGAGCATGATGGGGCGAGTATTTGTCAAGGTACTCCGCTAGCAGGGGGCGGGGGCCAACGAGACTCATTCGCCCGCTGACGACGTTGACGAGCTGCGGTAATTCATCAAGGCTGGTCCTTTGCAGAACGCGTCCAATGCGAGTCGTTCGCAAATCGTCGGTCGTCCACGGGTTCTCCCCAGGTAACAGTGGGCGCATCGTTCGAAACTTGTACATCGTGAAGATTTCTTCGTGCCATCCTGGCCGTTGCTGCCGGAAAACGACGGGAGAACCGGACGTGCACCGAATCAGCAGCGCAATGACCGCG
>JAOPVI010000239.1 GCA_025966225.1 Mycobacterium sp.
CACAAACGGCTCTAGAACAAAGTGGTCCGACTATCGGGAACCTGCCACCTCCACGTCGGCGTCGGGCACCGAGACCGCGGTGATCTCGCCCAACCGCAGCAGCCGGGTCAGATGCGCGGCATCACGGGCATCGGTCTTGACCCGATCCCCAGCCGGACGGATCAACTTCGACGGCGCGGCGACCACGCAATCGATCTGGGCATCGGTCAACGCCCGCGCCAGTCCAAACCCGGTCGGCCCGGCCTCATAGGCCACCCGCACCGGACCTCGCAACCGATGCAACCAGTCCAGGATCTCGCCGTGATCGGAACAGCCTGTTGAGACCAACGCCGGAAACGACGGACTAACCATTCGTTGCACGCCATTCACGTAGCGCGCCCGCCGCCAGCGCATTTGCGCTGGCGCTTTCCAGCATGCCGTTCGAGAACGAAACCATTGACTGCTGGAGGAAAGTAAGGCCGCGCGCTGACAGTATCGCGGCGGCGCCTTGCTGCCACGTTGCCGCACCGCGTTCCTGTGCCCTGTTGAGTTCGCGCGCTTCTCCGTGATGTCCCAGTTTGTTCAGGGCCTTGATCGCATTGCCGACGAACATCAACTCGAGCGTGGAGTCCAGTCGCGCCACTGGGACGGGCGCACCCGCCGCGCCTTGGACCAGCTGACGTTGAACTTCCTCATTCGTCGCCCCCGCTGCGTGCAGGATCTTGATGGCGATTTGCACAGGCGACTCAAGCTCCGCCTCGATCTCTGGCGGTAGCTGCCTCACTTTGCTGAACAAGCCCACGTCCGAATCCTCTCGATCTCATTCGAGGGCATCGACGGTCAATGTTGCCGAGCCACCTGCGTGAGCATGCCGAGCGATCGAGCCTGCCGCCATCCGCTGAACGTATGAATCAGTACGGCAAGGTCTTAGCTGGAGATGAGCGCAAAACCACAGACGGTGGTCCCCCGAATTGGTGCCGAGCCGTCGCCGCGCAGCCCCCACCTCGGCGCGCCGCCAATGGGAGCGAGAACCTACCTCCCGTTCTACCTGCGTCGTGCCCTTGGTTGAACGCCGCCCTGGTGGTCGCGCGTGGCGAAGCTCCGGCTCACCGTGCTTCACCGATCGAGCGACTCGGTGATCGCAGCGGGGCTGCGCCGCAGGGGTATTCGCGTCACGGCAGATCCCTGGGCGTCACCGTTCATCCGTCCCGAAGGCACGCCGCTTGATGTCGTGGGCAAGCGCGCGCACCCCATCGAATAGCTCCTTCGCCTCGGCGGTCAACTCGCCGCCGCCAAGGTGGTCCATCGCGGCAAGGTAAGCCTGGCGCAGCGACCAGCCGTTCGCGATGCCGGCCTCGGCAAGAAGCAACGCCAGTTCTTCAGGAGGCACCTGCGCCAAGGACCGCGGCCCCAGCTCCCTGAGCTGGGGCCGCTGCTCCTCATTGTGGTAAGTCGTGCCTCGCGGGTGGCCGGTGCCAGTGGGGTCCGAAGCCTTGAGGACGCCGCTACCGATCAACTGGCTCAACGCCCCATCGACTTCAGCAAAGAGGTCTCGACCCGGGTGGCGGTTCGTCGCGTCGGCGTACGCGCGGTAGATTCGGTCGCCCACGACCGGACCCTCAGAACCGACGATCCGCTCGACCAGTTCCAACGCCACGCTAACTCCTGGTTCGGAGGGGGTGCCGATCGACGAGGACAGACATCGATACGGTTTGAGTTTCGGTAGCTGGCCGTCGTACTCGGATCGTGCACTCTTGCCGCCCGTGGGATGCCCGAGATGAGGAGCAGGCAGCGCGCGGGTCGCTGGCTCGATCGGTGCGCCAACCCGCATCAGGCGGCGCTGTACTCGATCACGCACCGGCGCGAGAAGGCGACCAAGCGTCTCGGAGTCGAACGAGTCCGGCCGCAGGATCACCTCGCTGGTACCGGCCGCGAGCCGCACCTCGGTGGGAACCCTCGCCGTGATCGGATTTAGTGCGGAGATCTCGAAGACGTCGACGTCGAAATAGTCGAAGTTGGCCACGACCGCATACTGGTTCGGTGTCTGCGCGAGTACGGCGACATGGCGAGCGAGAAAGCGGAGGGTGCATCGTGTACCGGGGGCGAGCCACGGAACGGCGGCCGCGAAGAGGACCGTCCCGTTCAGGCGCCGCACGCCCGGATCGGGTCGTCCGTACTGCCGTGCAGGCCCCCACGCCAACCTTCCCAGGGCCGCGGGCCTTGCGATCCAGGCGCCGAACGTATACGCCGTGCCACAGTGCGGACACATCGGTGCCTTGACGAGGGTTGGTGCAGCAATGCACGCCGCCCATTTGCAGTATTCGCATGCGCAGGACCTGAGTTCGGATGCGCAGCTGGTACAGACGATTCTCGTCCCGTCACGCGAAGCGTGCTGGCCCGCCCCACACCGGATGCATTCCCCCACCACAACGACCGGGGACGGAGGCGTAGTCGTTGCCGGGTCAGCGGTGGGCCACGGCGCCCCATCGTCGACCCCCGAGGGGACTTGCCTGCGATCGGTGTTGATCGCGGCCCACGGCTGTCGGAAATTGACTGCGAACGACGCCGTTGACTCCACCCGCTGCCATCCCAGTACCTCGTGCCACCCGTTCCGTCGGGATCGGGGTACCAGCCCGGCCGTACCGGAGGCGTCGCCATGCAGTCCTCCCCGGTCGCAAGGTCAGCGACGTTTGCCACGACCATATCGTCGCCGCTCGCCGTCGTCGCATCGTTCACGAGGTTCCGGGACTGCCGAAGTCGCCGGGGTCCTTTGTCACTCGACGCCAGAGCGGTCGCGCCCACCGGACTGCTCAGGGGTCAACCTTACCCGTGCGCCGACCCGCGTCGCGGCTAAGCCGTTGCGGCAGCAGGCTTCTGCAAACTCACACGGGTTGGCGCCGAGCTCGCGTGCGCCGCGGGCCTGGCAAGCAGTCTGGAGGGAACGGCGTCGATGACGTCCCGAACGACGTGCTGCGACCGGAACAGGCATTCATCGACGAATTGATGGTGACTTTGGATCGTGACGGTGATGGAGTCGGACCGTTCACCTGCCGCCCTGCGCAGCCAGACGCCAATCTCGGCGAATCCGATCTTGGGCACGGCGACCGAATCGCCGCAGCAGGAGCTCGATGGCCGCGCACGACAGCCGTCGTGAAACTCGAAGTCGATGTATCCGTGGCGGGAGAATTGCTCCGCCGAAGCGGCACTGAGGGTGGCCATCGAGCATGGCACCTCGCATCGAGAAGCTCCACCAATGACTGGGCCGCTGACAGATTGGTTAGAGCCATGTGCTAACCACCTGCGACGGATACATGGGCAGGTCCGTCGTATTCGTACATCGCCCTATCGACGGTGTCGCGGCAGGGATTGAGCGATGAGA
>JAOPVI010000315.1 GCA_025966225.1 Mycobacterium sp.
GACACCGCCGCCCGGCGTGGATGCTGGCCACTCGCAGGCCATTCTGTGATCGACTGTGGCACGAAGAGTTTGGTGTCGGTGCGAGCAACTTCATCGGGCAGGCGGGTGAAGTGCAGGTTTGGTGGAACAACACCATGTTGCAGAGCCAGCACCGCTTTGATCAGCCCTAGAGTTCCGGAGGCCGACTGGGCATGGCCGAGGTTGGTCTTCAAAGACGCCAGCGCACAAGGGTTTTCGACGCCATATACCTTGCTCAAGCTGGTGTATTCGATGGGGTCACCGACCGAGGTACCGGTGCCGTGCGCCTCGACCATGCCCACACTGCGGGCGTCCACCCCCGCAGCGGCCAAAGCCGCCTGATACACGGCGGTCTGCGCGCTCGCCGACGGTGTCGAGATGTTGACGGTGTGGCCATCTTGGTTAGCGGCCGTGCCACGCACCACCGCCAGGATCCGGTCGCCATCCCTCAGCGCATCCGGCAAGCGCTTGAGCAAAACCACCGCAGATGCTTCGCCACACACGTACCCGTCCGCCGCGACGTCGAACGCATGACAGCGTCCCGTGGGAGACAGATGGCCCTGCGCCGACCCTGCGAGGAACTTCCGCGGTTCCAGCATCACGAACGCGCCGCCCGCGAACGCCATATCGCTTTCGCCGTCGTTCAGGCTGCGACAGGCCATGTGCACCGCGACCAGACCAGAAGAACACGCCGTGTCCACCGTCAGCGCGGGACCCTGGAGTCCCAGGGTGTAGGCGATCCGCCCGGACGCCATGCTGAAAATGTTGCCTTGGAAGCCATACGGCTCCTCCATGGCGGGGGAATCGGCCGTCACCAATTGATAGTCGAAGTGCGTCAGTCCCACGAACACACCGGTGAGCGATTCGCGCATCGCCTCAGGGGTGAGACCGGCGTGCTCCATGGCTTCCCAGGAGCTTTCCAACAACAACCGGTGCTGCGGATCAAGCGCGATCGCCTCGCGCTCGCTGATCCCGAAGAACTCTGCATCAAAACCGGCGACGTCATCGAGGAATGCTCCCCACTTCGACACCGACCGACCGGGCACCCCTGGCTCGGGGTCGTAGTATTCGTCGGCGTCCCAACGGTCGGGCGGGATCTCGGTGACCAGGTCGTCGCCCCGCAGCAACGCGTCCCACAGCAGCTCCGGCGAGCTGATGCCTCCGGGGAGTCGACAGCCCATGCCGATGACAGCAACCGGAGTGACCGGTGTGGTTTTCGTGGTCGGCGAAGGGTTCGCCGCCGCTGAGCGGTGTTTACCGTCATCGATCGCTCCGAATGAGCCCATTCCGTCTCCTCACAGCAACGACCACGTCGATCTTGTCTGTTGCTTGACTCACGCCGTGGCACTTAACGCGGCCCCCAGGATGCCCACGCCTCCGTTATCTATGCGTACCCGTTAATGGGCTTTTTCGCACGTCACCGGGCTAAGCAGCAGCAGCGAAGTTATTATGCAGGTGCGATCCGAATAGGTAAAGTTTACGAACCGTTACCTAATCGTGACTTTGCTAGGACAATGGCAACTTCAGATTATCGATGCTCTGTGCGCGGATGACGTTAGTCTCATGCAGTGGTTGAATCATCCCTTCCGGCTCTGCTGCGCGAGCGCGCCAGTTTGCAGCCCGATGACACGGCATACACGTTCATTGATTACGAGCAGGACTGGGCCGGCATCGCCGAAAGCCTGACATGGTTGCAGGTGTATCGGCGAACGCTGAACGTTGCCCGCGAACTCAGACTCTGTGCGTCACCTGGTGATCGCGCCGTGATATTGGCGCCGCAGGGGCTCGATTACATCGTTGCCTTTCTGGGCGCGTTAGGGGCCGGACTCATCGCGGTTCCGCTTTCGGTGCCGCTGGGTGGCGTCAGCGATGAGCGTGTCGATTCGGTGCTGCGCGACGCGTCGCCCGCTGCCGTGCTCACGACGTCCGCTGTCATAGGCGATGTCGCCCGGCACGTTACGCAGGAGCTTAGTGGATCCGCTCCATCCGTCATCGAGGTCGACCTGCTGAACCTGGACGCCTCGACACGATCCGACGCCGAGGAAGATATTCAGCAGGGGACGGCGTATTTGCAATATACGTCTGGATCGACTCGGCAGCCGGCCGGAGTGATCATTTCCGACAGGAACCTGCTGGCCAATTTCGAGCAGCTTTTGTCGGGCTATTTTCCGCAACGCGGCGGCGTTCCGCCACAGGACATGACCTTTGTATCGTGGCTACCCTTCTATCACGACATGGGTCTGGTTCTGGGAGTCTGTGCGCCACCTCTGCTGGGACTCCCCGCTGTGCTCCTGAGCCCGGTGTCATTCCTGCAGCGTCCGGCTCGGTGGATGCAATTGTTGGCAACCAATACTCACGCGTTCTCGGCAGCACCGAACTTTGCTTTCGAATTAGCCGCCCGCAAAACGTCTGACGACGACATGGCCGGGCTTGAGCTCGGCGGCGTGCAAAACATCCTCAGTGGTAGCGAACGGGTAAATCCGGCAACTCTCAAACGCTTCGTTGAGCGGTTTGCGCGTTTCAATCTTCATGACTCGGTGGTTCGGCCCTCATATGGGCTCGCGGAAGCAACGGTGTACGTAGCGACGAGCAGACCGGGTCAAGCACCAGAAATCGTCGACTTCGAGTCCGACAAACTTGCTGCCGGCCAGGCGAAGCGATGCGCAAGCGGAGCCGGCACCCCACTGGTCGGTTATCCGCTGGGGCAATCACCCGCCGTGCGGATCGTCGATCCCGAGGCGCGGACCGAATGTCCGGAGCTAACGACCGGCGAGATCTGGGTGCATGGCGACAACGTCGCTTCGGGCTATTGGCAAAAACCTGAAGAGACTGAGCGCACTTTCGGAGGCGTGCTTGTCGCACCATCGGCAGGCGCACCTGAAGCGCCTTGGCTGAGGACTGGGGACTTGGGCTTCATCGCCAATGGAGAGCTGTTCATCGTCGGCCGAATCAAGGATCTCTTGATCGTCTATGGGCGAAACCACTCACCCGACGACATCGAGGCGACCAGCCAGGAGATAACCGGAGGCCGGGTGGCGGCGATCGCCGTTCCGGATGAAGGCAGCGAGCAGCTTGTCGTCATCATCGAAGTCAAGAAGCGGGGCGCCTCCGACGAGGATGTGATGCACAAGTTCGCCGTCGTCAAGCGCGAGGTCACCTCAGCGATCTCGAGTTCGCACGGCCTAGGCGTCGCGGATCTGGTTCTGGTGCAGCCTGGTTCGATTCCGATCACGACAAGTGGGAAGGTGCGACGAGCGGCGTGTGTCGAGCAGTACCGGCACGGCGAGTTCGTCCGGCTCGACGCTTAGGCCAACCGCACGGCACCATTCGTCAGAAGATCGCGCCAGTCAGGTCGAACTCGGCCAGCGCGCGCGCAGCCAGCTCCCGCAAAGCGGACTTCGTGTTCTCGGCGCCCGGTTGGTAGGCGTTGACGCTGACGACGAAACTGTGGGGCAGGCGCAAAGATTGCAGAGTCATTTGGCCGCCCATTCGCTCAAGCGACTGTCGCGTCTCATTTTGGGCAGTCACTCGGGCGGTGGCGTACTCGGCGGCAGTCCCATCGAGGCGGTTCACCACCGAGCCGACGTCGCCGAGATTGGAATAGAACACCGGGAGATCCGGGTCGGCGACCGTTGCATCGTCCATCCGTCTCAACGCGCGCTTCGGCGTGAACGAGGCCAGCCAGGCGACCTGCAGATTGTCATCTGGCGTCTCCCGAAGGGTACTAAGCCCCTGTTTGATGGCGGAGCGGGCGTCACGCAGATCCTTCGTTACCCTCGTGGGGTCGAGGCTGACGCGCGCAAACGCCATCGCGTTCGCTCGCGTGTCGCCCTCCGTACGCTCGCTCACCGGGAGTTGCAAGGTGACGGTGCCGTCACCGGTACGGCTGCGTCCGATGAGCTCCCCGACTTTCGCAGCAAAACCGGCGCCCAGTGTATTGCTCGTTCCGCCAAGAGCATTCGCGCGGGCATCCCAATCTGCCACGTCGATGCTGATCGTGACACCGGGCACGATGATAGGCGCGTCGCCGACGCTACCGCGGAGGGCGACGGGTCGCGATGCTGGTGATTGGGCAGTCCCTTGCCGCTGACGGCGGGCCAGTTTGGCAGCGACGCCGAGCGCCCGCGCAACTTCGGGTGCGTCCCGCGCCGTTTGTCGAGCATCCCGTGCCAGCGCGCGCAGTCGAGTGCGTGTACGTGGCGGTGGGTAGCCAAGATCGCGGGTGTTGCCCACGACCCCATCCACTAGCGCGAGCACTAGCCCGAGTCCGTCGATCAGGTAATGGGAAACCACCAGGCTGGCCGCGGTCGAGCCATCCGTAAAGGAAACGACGCCGAGATGCCAGCCGGGCCCCGATTCCGGATCGATAGGCAATTGTGCGCGTTCATCAGCCCAGTCGCTGAGTTCACCGCGTGGACGGGCGGACTCATCGATATCGATGTCCGATGGCCCCCGATCGAAGATCCACCGATGCCGGGCGAACGGCAGCGGTGAACGTTCGATGCGCCGTCCCAACAACCCGCGACCGAGATTGTGGTGAAAGCGCCTCACGCCATCGAAGTCGATCGCGTGCTCATACACCCACACGCATTGGATGACCAAGTTTCGGCCGACCGCGTGATTCTG
>JAOPVI010000332.1 GCA_025966225.1 Mycobacterium sp.
TCGCGGTCTCCAACGCCCACGGCACGGTGACCGGTGCTGCCGGTGGCGTGCTGCTGCGTCCGTTCGGTCGGCTCATCGCCTCCACGGGTGACAGCGTCACCACCTACGGCGAGCCCTGGAACATGAACTAATTACTCCCTAGTTCACGTAAACAGCCCCCGGCTTCGGCCGGGGGCTGTTTCGTGTTTGGCTTCGTGGTTCGGCCCAGCAGGACTACTTGTCGCCGCTGGTGAACTCGGCGGTGTCGGGGCTGGGGCCGGTGCCAGGGCCGGTGACGGTCTCGGCGCTGGTTCCGTCCTGGAGGAGGTTGCGGATCTCGGTGAGCAGGCTCAACTCCGTGTCCTGGGCCTGCTCGACCTCGCCCTTCTTGCGCAGCCGGTTGTACGGCACCACGACCAGGAAGTAGACCACCGCCGCGACCAGGACGAAGTTGATGGCCGCCGACAGCAGAACGTTCAGGTCGATCGTCTGGCCGCCATAGATGGGGATCCGCAAGATTCCGTAGTCGGCGTCCTTGCCCGCTCCGATACCGTCGATCAGCGGCTGGACGACGCTTTTGGTGAAGTTGGTGACCAGCGCGGTGAACGCGGTACCGATGACCACGGCGATGGACAGGTCGACGATGTTGCCGCGAGCGAGAAATTCCTTGAAGCCCTTCAACACGAGCGGGTCCCTTCCCTGGTGTTCGACGTAGGAGTAGATCAACGTTAGTCGTCGGAGCGCTGCGCGCTCCGAACTCCGGTGCTAGCTTTCAGGGAATCCGTTGAGGTGTGGACCATCTGGGAGCGAGTGAAGTGACGAAGCGGTTGGGTCTGTCGGCAGTGGCTGTGCTGATTGCGCTTTCGGCGCTGTCCGCCGGCACGGCGGGTGCCGAGCCGTCGACTCCCGTGCCTCCGCCGCCGTCGACGTCGACTCCGGATGAGCTGGCCGACATGGTGATGGACGCGATCGGGCACGGCTCGCCCGCGCCGTCCGCCACGCCTGTGCCCGCCCCACCCCACTGAACCTCAGTGGAACGTCAGGGTGACCGACTGCGACAGCGACGCGCCTGCCGCCTCGATGGCCTCTTGAGCGGGTAGGGCCACCAGCACCACCCCGTCACCGCCGCCCGGTGCCTTCGTGGGCGGGGAGGTCAGCACCACGATGGCGCCGCGCGCCACGACACGGGGCCTGAGCCCGTCGCGCTCGCCAACACCGTGGGATTCGACGGCCAGCACGTCGACGACGTCGCCAGGACGGACCAGCTCGAGCAGTGCGGGGTCGGCGACGTGCAGTGGGACCACGCGGGCGTCTGGGCCCGCGACGGCCTCGGCGAGCCGAGCGCCCAGTAGCCGCACGTCGGTGAGCACCTCGCCGCGGCGCGTGGGGCCAGCGAGCGTCGCGCCGATCAGCGTGGCGGGATCAGTCTGAGAACCGTCGGGAATGGTTGTCGCCGAGCGTGATTCGACGATGACGTCGTCGGCCGTCAGCCGAACGCCCGGCGTCAGGTCGCGCGCCGCCACGACGACGTCCGCATGGCCTGCCGATGGGTCGGGCCGTAGCGCCGCGATGGCGGCCAGGATGACCAGGGCTCCGGCGGCGACGCGACGGGCGGCGATGGTGCGTGACCAGTCGGGCCGCAGGCCGTGCCAGAGCCACGTCAACGGTGACGGATTGAGCGATTCCCCCATGCGTTTCACGCTAGGCAGCGAGCGCCCATTGCGGCAGGGGTCGCGGGGCGACCTGTGGATAACCGCTTAGCTGGATGCTGCGGCGGTACTCGAGCTCGACGACGAACTCGAGCTCGACTTGTCCGACGAGCCGGAGGAACTCGACGACTTGTCGGACGCCTTGGACTTCTCGGCAGGCTTGTCCGACGACTTCTCGGAGGTCGACGAACTCGACGACTCGCTGCTGGACGCCGAGCCGTTGCTCGCGGTCTTCGCAGATTCGCGGCTGTCGGTGCGGTAGAAACCGCTGCCCTTGAAGACCACTCCGACCTTGCCGAAGAGCTTGCGCAGCCGCCCGTTGCACTTGGGGCATGCGGTCAACGCATCATCCGTGAACGCCTGTACCGCGTCGAAGCGGTTGTCGCACTCGGTGCACGCGTACGAATAGGTCGGCACAAAAACCTCCGAATATGATCAAATTTGTTAGCACTCTACCGGCTCAAGTGCTAGAACCGCTACGTGAGGCGGGTCATTCCCTTGGTGCTGGTGATCACCGTCGGAGCCGCCGTGATCTGGTGGCTGTGGCTCCGTCCGCAGCCCACCGCGCCAGCGTCCAGCCGGCCTGCGTCCGCCACGCCTGCGACGCCGACTTTCGATCAGGCCCGCTCCGACGCCAAGCGGTTGGTGGTCAAGGGCTGGGACCGGCAGGCGGACTTCCGCAGGAGCGCGTTCGGCGAGGCCTGGAGCGACGACGTCAACGTCGAGTTCGGTCACATCGGGTGCAACACCCGTGACGACGTGCTGCGCCGTGATCTCGGTGACCTGGTCGTGCGGCCTGGCACGTGCTTCGCGCAGGGTGGCACGTTGCGCGACCCGTACAGCGGGCAGACGATCTCGTTCGTCCGCGGGCCGAGCACCTCGGACGCGGTGCAGATCGACCACGTGGTGTCGCTGTCCGACGCTTGGTACAAGGGCGCGCGGTTGTGGGATGACCAGCGTCGCAGGGATTTCGCGAACGACCCGCGCAACCTGCTGGCAGTCGACGGAAAGGCCAATATCGCAAGGCCTTTCGAGATGCGGCCAGTTGGCTTCCGCCGTGTATCGGTGCGCGTTCGTCGCGCGGGTGGTCGACGTCAAGACCACCTACGGGTTGGCGGTGTC
>JAOPVI010000333.1 GCA_025966225.1 Mycobacterium sp.
GTAGCGCTACCGCCAGCACGATCCAGCAGCCGATCACCAGCCAGGGGCAGCGCACCACGAGGTCGCCGAGGCGTTCGAAGACACCAGTGTTTGGAGCCGCGTGGGTCCCGCGCGTCCGCTCCAACAACTGTCAGTCCTCACTGGCCCGCCGCCATCTGCGCTGCCTTCTCAACCTAACGAGCAGTCGAGGTGTACCGTCCCGAGCTCATCGTCGCGAGGTACCACTCGTCAGAGCGAAGCACGATTGCATGGCCTTCAGGTCTGCAGTTTAGGGGCTGAGCCGCAGTAGTGATGGTGGTCAAGAATGTGGGCCGATCAAGCCAGGGCATAGGCTGGGCAACCGTGGAACCGGTTTACGGAACAGTCATTCAGGCGGCCCGCCTGATCTGGCGGCTGCAGGGACTGAAGTTCACCGTCACGGGCATCGAGAATCTCCCCATCACCGGGGGTGCGGTGGTCGCCATCAACCACACCAGTTACTTCGACTTCACGTTCGCCGGAATTCCTGCCTACCTGCAGCATCGGGGCCGCAAGGTGCGCTTCATGGCCAAGAAGGAAGTCTTCGACTCCAAGGTGAGCGGCCCCATCATGCGCAGCCTGCGCCACATCCAGGTGGATCGGGACAGCGGCGGCGCATCGTTCGTCGAGGCGTGTCAAAAGCTCAAGGAAGGCGAGTTGGTCGGGGTTTACCCAGAGGCCACCATCAGCCGCAGCTTTGAGATCAAGGAATTCAAGTCCGGTGCCGCCAGGATGGCCGTCGCCGCCGACGTGCCGATCGTTCCGCACGTCGTCTGGGGTGCCCAGCGCATCTGGACCAAGGGTCATCCGCGCTCGATGTGGCGGCCCAAGGTGCCGATCTCGATCGCCGTTGGCGAGCCGATCTACCCGACGCTTCCGCCCGCCGAACTGACGGCGCTGCTGCACTCGCGGATGCAACATCTGCTCGAGCGCGTGCAGGACGCCTACGGCCCGTATCCGCCTGGCGAGTTCTGGGTTCCGCGCAGGCTTGGCGGCGGAGCGCCGTCGCTCGCCGAGGCCAACCAATTGGACCTCGACGAGGCCACGGAGAAGGCGGCCAAGCGGGCTCAGCGCTCCGAGTCTGGCGAGCCTCCGGAGTAAACGACATGGAACCGGTCTTCCGCATGCTGGAGGTGGCGGGCAGGACGGCGGTTAGGGCTACCGGCACGCGCATCACTTACCAAGGGCTGGAGCACATCCCAGCGTCAGGCGGAGCGGTGGTGGCCATCAACCACACCGGCTACCTCGACTTCCTCCCCGCGGCGTTGGCCGCGATGTACCGAAAGCGCCGCATGCGGTTCATGATCAAGGCTGAGATGGACGACGTGAAGATCGTGCACTTCTTCATCAAGCACTCCAAGACGATTCCCGTGGACCGGCGGGCCGGTGCGGACGCCTACGGCGTCGCCGTGCAACGTCTACGCGACGGCGAGCTCGTCGGCGTCTACCCGGAGGCCACCATCAGCCGCAGCTTCGAGTTGAAGGACTTCAAGTCCGGCGCCGTGAGGATGGCGCAGGCGGCCGATGTACCGATCGTCCCACTGATCGTGTGGGGAGCCCAACGTGTGTGGACGAAGGACCATCCGAAGAACGTGGGCCGCAAGAAGTTTCCGATCAACGTCGCAGTCGGGCCGGGATTCGAACCTTCGCAGTCGGTCGACGCGGCCATGGCCCAGTTGCGCCAAGCGATGACCGCCTTGCTGCACCAGGCCCAGGCCGGCTACCCCCATCCCGCAGGCGAGTACTGGGTACCGCGCCGACTCGGCGGCGGCGCACCGACGTTGGAGGAAGCCAGCGCCATAGAGGAGGCGGAGCTCAGCGAGCGGGCGCGCCGACGTGCGGAGCCGAACTAGTGCTACCCCTGCTCATCGCCAGCGACGTCGACGGCACGCTGCTGGACGACGACGAGAACGTCACGCCGCGGACTCGCGCTGCCGTGCATGCCGCCGTCGCGGCGGGCGCCCACTTCGTGCTGGCGACCGGCCGGCCACCGCGCTGGGTGCCGCAGGTTGTCGAGGCACTCGGGATCGCGCCAATGTCGGTGTGCGCCAACGGTGCGGTGATATACAACTCGGCGACCGATCGCATCTTGTCGGCGCGGACGTTGTCACCCGACGTGCTCGCCGAATTGGCCGAGGTGGCGACCCGCGTCATCCCAGGGTCAGGGCTGGCAGTCGAGCGGGTGGGCCGCAGCGCCCACGATGCCGCGACTCCGCAGTTCGTCAGCTCGCCGGGCTACGAACACGCGTGGCTCAATCCCGACAACACCGAGGTCTCCTTCGAAGACCTGTTGAGCGCGCCGGCGATCAAGCTGCTCATCCGCAAGGCCGGGGCCCGTAGCGCCGACATGTTCGCCGCATTGTCCAAACACATTGGTATCCAAGGCGATATGACGTACTCCACCAACAACGGACTCATCGAAGTGTTGCCGTTGGGCATCAGCAAGGCGACCGGTGTCGCGGAGTTGGCGCGCCCACTGGGCATCGCCGCCGAGGACGTGGTGGCCTTCGGTGACATGCCGAACGACGTCCCGATGATCTCGTGGGCCGGGCTCGGTGTCGCGATGGGCAACGCGCATCCCGAGGTGATCGAGGCGGCCGACGAGGTGACGACACCGAACACCGACGACGGGCTGGCCCGCGTCCTGGAACGTTGGTGGCTGTAAGTACCGGCGAGGACTACTGGGCGATGGGGGTGAAGCGCTCCAGCTGGACCGGTGCCGGACCGGACGTGGACGGCGGTAGCTCGAGCGGGACCCCGTCGATGACCCGGGTGACGGTGCCCTTCTCCCGGTCGAAGTTCAACGTGCCGTGCTGGAAGTTCTGGACGATCCACTGCGGTTCCTGGATCTCGCCGCTGGTCGGCAGGCCAAGTGCGCCGCGTTCGAAACCCAGGTTGCCCCAGGCCTCGTAGATCGCCCCGGTGACCGGTTCGGCACCGCTTGCGGGCGACCAGTAGACCACGCCGCGGTCGAAGGTGACGTACCGCGCCGACCCTTCGCCGGACCCCTCTGGTGAGGTCGGCGCACCCAAGGCGCTGGACTTTCCGCCCATCGCCGTCCACTTTCCGTAGATGGCCCCGCCGCGGAGCGAGTCGGCCAGGTCCTTGGGTCCGAACGGATCGTTGAAATGTGCTGCGATGTCCCGGAGTTCGGGCATCGCCGCATACGCGGCGTTGCCGGGGCAGTCGGTGATTCCGACGTCGCGGTGGGTGAAGATCGTCGGCAGGGTCGCGACGGCGCCGGTCGGGAAGAACGTGTACTTGGAGCCCGCTGACGCTAGCGAGACGACGCCCAGGGGGTTCACGTGGTCCAGTCCGAGTCGCCAACCGATCAGCCGACCCATGGTGCGCAGCTGGATGGGCGTCGGTGGGACGGTGTCGAAGTCCCCGAGCATCGCGACGCCCCAGGTGTTCTCGTTGAACCCGCCGGTGTGGGAACCCTCGACGGGCCGGGTGATGCCGCCCGCGCGCCCCTCGAACACCTGCCCGAACTTGTCGACCAGTGCGTTGTAGGCGATGTCGCACCAGCCGAGCGTGCGGGTGTGGTACTCGTAGATCGACCGGACGATTCCAGCTGAATCCTCCGGCGTGTAGTCATTGCTGCCAGCAGTATGGTGCACGATCGCGGCGCGAATACCATTGTCGTAGACGGTGTTTCCGCAGCGCATCGATTCGTCCGCGCCCCATTGGGCGCGGCCGATGATGGCGGGCGGCTGACCCGGTGCGGATACCGCCTCCGGGGGCGGCATCTGATCGCCTGCCGGCGCTTCGGGTGGGCTGATCAACACGGCGTTGAAGTGCTGACCGAGGGCTTGTTCGACGTTGGCCGGCACGTACCCGAGTTCAGGCTTCGCGGCACGAGCCGGTGGAGGCGGCAACGCCTGCGGTGCGTCTGCGGGTCTGCGGATGGCGAGTTGGATGTCGGTGGTGCGGCCGACGAACACCGGGTCGGTGCCGTTCCTTGGGGAGGAGGGGTCGCCGCCCTCGAGCGTCTCCGCTTCGTACCACCGGCCCCATGAGCCGTCGGATTTCTTGGCACGCACCCGGGCTTCGGTCCCGGACAGGTCGGTGGCGGTCAGCGCGACCATCGAGAAGGGGGTGTCCTGATGTACGTCGCGGATCGTCTCACCGCCGCCGATGCCTGCGAGTGGGCGTTCGACGATGAGCGGTGTGGTGTCCACCCGTTGTTGGGCGCCACGTTCGGGCGGGAGGCCGTTCACGGCCCACGGCAACATCACTACCGTCGCCGCGACGGCAGAGAACATCAGCGGTGCAGGGTGACGAAACGGCACCGCCTGATGTTACGTATGGGACAGGAGTTACCCGTGTTTCGACACGGGAAACCTCTCGGTCAAAACTGGCCAGGGCGACAACGGGCCTGCGACGGCACCGCAGAGCTCAGTGCGGACTTCTGCGGTGCCGTTCTGCAGCAGGACCTAGTGGGGGAGCGCTGCGGCTGCCGCAGCAGGAACCGCCGCGGCTGCCGCCGGTGCGGCCGCCGCCGGTGCACCCGACTGGATGGCGCCCATGATCGCGGGCATGACCATGCCCTTGAGCAGGTCGATGGCCTGGCCGGCGCCGAGCGTCTGCGCCGCGCTGCCAAGATCGCCGAGCAACCCTCCGCTACCGCCGCCACCGCCACCGCCGGCGCCGAGGGGCGATGCCCCGAGCGACGGGTCGCCGAGGAGCGGATACGTTCCGGATGAGGGGTCGAGTCCGACGGGAGCCGAGATCGGCACTTCGCCTGGCAGGCCGGTAGGGCTGGTCAGTCCGCCGGGCAGGCCGGCCGGAGTGGTCAGTCCGCCGGGCAGGCCGGCCGGAGTGGTCAATCCGGGTACCGCGCCTGCGGGGCTGGTCAGCGCTGGATTCGAGAGCGCCGGGTTGGTCAGCGAGGTGTCGCCCAGCCCAGGTGTCGTCAAGCCCGCCGCCCCTGGTGCCGTCAGCCCCGGAGTTGTCAGCCCCGGTGTCGTCAAGCCCGGCGAGGTCAGGCCCGGCGAGGTCAGCCCTGGCGAGGCCAACCCTGGCGCGGTCAGGCCCGGCGAGGTGAGCCCTGGCGCGGTCAAGCCTGGCGAGGTGAGGACCGGCGAAGAAGCGGGCGCGGACCCCGTCAGGAGGCTGGTGGGCATCGGCGGCAGGTTCACGCCGAACTGGGAAAGGCCCTGTGTCAAGGCGCCGATCAGTTCATTCGGCAGGTCGGTGACCATCGCGGCCTGAGTGAACTCGCGGTGCTCGGGACCTGCGTTGGTACTCGTGGACGATTGGCTCAGGGCCACCACTGCAACTGGACTCGCGACGGCCAGGGCGGCGACTGCGCTCATGGCTGTCGAGAGCTTGCGTCGACGTCGGTTCGGCACGGAAGTCTCCATTCGATGTCTGCGTCTAATCAACTACTTGTGAAATGTGCTGGTGTAGTTAGTGCTCGCCGGCGGGACGAAGTGGAGGCTCCAAACCGTCAATACCGACGTGGTCGATGGTACGTATGTGATTGGTGAGACTGGAGTGGCGATGCGGAATTGTGAGCGAATTGCGACCTGCGAGCCGTGAGCGACCGGCCGACCTCGCATTCGGGGCGGGACCTTCCCGTCGGATACCCTTGCTGCCGATGACCTCCGCTGATGCCCCGGTCGCTGCGCTCAAGGCCGCCGACCGATTCGACCTATTAGTCGTCGGTTCCGGATTCTTCGGCCTGACGATCGCCGAACGCGTGGCCACGCAGCTAGACAAGCGCGTGCTCGTGCTCGACCGCAGGCCCCACATCGGCGGAAATGCGTACTCCGAGCCGGAGCCAGAGACCGGCATCGAGATCCACAAGTACGGTGCTCACCTCTTTCACACCTCGAACAAGCGGGTGTGGGACTACGTCAGGCAGTTCACCGACTTCACCGGCTATCAGCACCGCGTCTTCGCGATGTACGACGGGCAGTCCTACCAGTTCCCGATGGGGCTCGGCCTCGTGTCGCAGTTCTTCGGCAAGTACTTCACGCCTGACGAGGCCCGTGCCCTGATCGCCGAGCAGGCCAGTGAAATATCAGCGATCGACGCCGCAAATTTCGAGGAGAAGGCCATCTCGCTGATCGGCCGCCCGCTCTACGAGGCGTTCGTGAAGGGCTACACGGCCAAGCAGTGGCAGACCGACCCCAAGGAACTGCCCGCGGCAAACATCGCCCGGCTTCCGGTCCGCTACACCTTCGACAACCGCTACTTCAACGACACCTACGAGGGCCTGCCCGTCGACGGTTACACCGCGTGGCTGGAGAAGATGGCCGCCGACGACCGCATCGAGGTCCGGCTGGACACCGACTGGTTCGACGTCCGCCAAGAACTCCGCGCCGCGCATCCGGATGCCCCGGTCGTCTATACCGGCCCGCTGGACCGGTACTTCGACTATTCCGAGGGCCAACTCGGCTGGCGCACACTCGACTTCGAAGTCGAAGTGCTCGAAACGGGCGACTATCAGGGCACCCCGGTGATGAACTACAACGATCCGGATGTGCCGTACACCCGGATCCACGAGTTCCGCCACTTCCACCCCGAGCGGGAGTACCCGACGGACAAGACGGTGATCATGCGGGAGTACTCGCGGTTCGCCGCCGACGACGACGAGCCCTACTACCCGATCAACACCGATGCAGACCGGGCGCTGCTGGCGGCCTACCGGGAGCGCGCCAAGGCAGAGACCGCGTCGGCCAAGGTGCTCTTCGGCGGCAGACTGGGCACTTATCAGTACCTGGACATGCACATGGCGATCGCGAGTGCGCTGAACATGTACGACAACACCCTGTTGCCGCATCTGCGCGACGGTGTCGCGCTGGAGGGGGACAAGTCGTGAGCGTGACCGCGGCAACTCCCGACGTCGACGATGCGGCCGCCGCGGCCCCTACGTCGAAGGCCACCAACCTGCTTCAGCGGGTCATCTTGCCGCGCGCGGGCGAACCGCTCGACGTGCGCTCGCTGTACCTGATCGAATCGGCCTCCAACTCGCGCCGCGCCCATGCGCCGACCAGGACCTCGGTGCTACTCGGGGCCGAGTCCGAAGTCAGTTTCGAGACCTACTTCAACGGTTTCGCCGCGTCGTACTGGCGGCGCTGGTCGGTCCTGACGTCGGTGGTGCTGCGGGTCGAGGTGCGCGGCGACGCCAGCAGGGGACAGACCCGACCCGACCGGGTGGCGTGCCGCGTCGACGTCTACCGCTCCAAGAGCGACGGTTCCCGGATCGGGATCGAGGGCGGGCTGGTGTACCTCGACGACGACAACCGCGGCGTCGTCGAGTTCGAGGTCGACCTCGGGCCGTTCGAGGACGGCGGCTGGATCTGGTTCGACATCACCTCCGACATCGACATCGAGGTGCTCGCGGCGGGCTGGTACACCTCGGTCGACCCGCCCGCAGGGCCTGACTCCAACCGCATCACCGTTGGCATCCCGACCTTCAATCGCCCGATGGATGCGGTGAATGCGTTGCGCGCGTTGACCTCCGATCCATTGGTCGACCAGGTCATCGACGCCGTGATGATGCCTGACCAAGGCACCCGCCGCGTCAGTGACGAACCGGGCTTCACCGAGGCCGCCGCAGCGCTCGGCGACCGTTTCCACCTTTTCGAGCAACCCAACCTCGGCGGGTCCGGTGGCTACTCGCGCATCATGTACGAGGCGCTGCGCCGCACCGACAGTCCATACGTGCTGTACATGGACGACGACATCTTCATCGAACCGGACTCCATCCTGCGCGCGCTTGCGATGTCTCGGTTCGCCAAGACCCCGATGTTGGTCGGCGGGCAGATGCTGAACCTGCAGGACCGCAGCCACCTGCACTGCATGGGTGAGGTCATCGACCACCACAGCTTCATGTGGACGTCGGCCCCGTTCGTCGAATACGACCACGACTTTGCGAAGTACCCGCTGAGGGACCGCATCAAGTCCAAGAACCTGCACCGGCGCATCGACGTCGATGGCAACGGCTGGTGGATGTGCATGATCCCGCGGGCCTGCGCCGAGGCGGTCGGGTTGCCCATGCCGCTGTTCATCAAATGGGACGACTGGGAGTTCGCATTGCGGGCCGGCAAGGCTGGATTCCCCACCGCCACCGTCCCCGGAATCGCGATCTGGCACATGGCGTGGAGTGACAAGGACGACGCGATCGACTGGCAGGCCTACTTCCACCTGCGCAACCGGCTGGTGGTCGCCGCCATTCATCACGACGGTCCCATCGATGGAATCTTGCGGTCGATGACCAAGGCCACCGCCAAACACCTTATCTGCCTTGAGTATTCGACGGTAGCGATCCAGAACGAAGCGATGCGGGATTTCCTGCGCGGCCCCGAACACATCCGGGCGATCCTCCCGACTGCGCTTGGCAAGGTGGCGGCTATCCGCAAGGAATTCCCCGACGCCGTCGTGTTGGACTCGGCCACCACGCTGCCCCGCACCAGCGGTGAGGCCACCGAACTCGGGGTCAACGAGCCCAAGGGTCCAGTGGCCAAGGCGAAGGTCCTGGCCGCCGTGTTGGCCAACAACCTGCGGGCCGCCGACCCGCGTCACCACCAGGTGCCACAAGCCAACTACCCGCCGGTAGAGGCCCGCTGGTTCAGCCTCGGCCGGGTCGACGGGGTCACCGTCACCACCGCCGACGGGCGCGGTGTGGTCTACCGCCAGCGCGACCGCAAGAAGATGGTCGCCCTGCTGCGCGAATCACGGGCATTGCAGCGCGAACTCAGCCAGGAGTTCGACGCCATGCGCGGGCGCTACCGCGCGGCCGCATCCGAGCTGACGAGCGCAGAGAGCTGGGAACGTGTCTTCTCGGGCGAGTGAAGCGACGGGTGAAGTCCAGGCGCTGGTCGCGGTTCAGGCGACGCTCGCGGACAAGCCCGGCGTGTTGGCGGGGGCGCGGGCGCTTTCCCACTTCGGCGAGCACAGCATCGGCTGGCTCGCGGTGTCCGCGCTCGGTGCCGTCGTCCAGCCCGCCAAGCGCCGCGACTGGTTGGCCGTCGGGGTCGGTGCCTTCCTCGCCCACCGCCGCGGCGCTGGCCTACGGCCTCGACAAGCAGAAGCAGAGCAAGATTGCGGTTTATGACCTCGGCGGTGGCACATTCGACGTTTCGGTCCTTGAGATCGGGGATGGCGTTTTCGAGGTGAAGTCGACCAATGGCGACACCTTCCTCGGCGGCGAAGACTTCGATATGCGTCTCGTCAGCTATCTCGCCGATGAATTCCAGAAGG
>JAOPVI010000342.1 GCA_025966225.1 Mycobacterium sp.
GGGTGGGCAGTTGGCAGGTCAAGGTCTGCAGTTCGTCGGCCAGGGCCAGCATCTTGGGCAGGGGCAGTTCGTCTAGACCGGCGGCGGCGAGTTTGGCGTACCCGGCGCGCATCATCGTGATGCCCTCGTCCACGTCCGCCTCCGACATGATTCGAACATACATTCGAAGTTTAAGAACTTCGCGACGGAAATCCGAAGAGAACTCCAAGGGATTATTGAGGTAGTTGTTGTTTCTGAAACCCAAGTGGCCCAGGTGAATTGGCCGGAAGTGCACTGTCGGGCGGCGGCCGCAGCGTTACGCTGGCGAAGGCCACCTACATGTCGAGCTCGACGACGAGGTACCGATGCCACTCACTCCCGCTGACGTTCAGGACACGGCGTTCTCCAAGCCCCCGCCCCGAGCTAGCCCCCGAGCATCTGCCAGAGGAACTCGTAGGTCAACGCGGCCTTGAACGCGGCCTGGGAGTTGTCGGCGGCGCCGCCGTGGCCCCCCTCGATGTTCTCGTAGTAGTACACGCGGTGACCGAGTTCTTCGAGCGCCGCGGCCATCTTGCGGGCATGCCCGGGATGCACCCGGTCGTCGCGGGTCGACGTGGTGAACAGCACGGGTGGGTACTGACGAGATGCCGAGATGTTCTGGTACGGCGAGTATTTCGAGATGAACGCCCAGTCGTCCGGGTTGTCGGGATCGCCGTACTCGGCCACCCACGACGCACCCGCCAGCAGCAGGTGGAAGCGGCGCATGTCGAGCAGCGGAACGCTGCATACCAGTGCCCCGAACAGCTCGGGGTACTTCGTCAGCATGATGCCGATCAGCAGACCGCCGTTGCTGCCGCCCTGAGCCCCGAGTCGGTCGACCGTCGTGATGCCACGGCCGACGAGATCGGCTGCCACGGCGGCGAAGTCCTCGTGGACCAGGTGGCGGCCTTCCCGCAGCGTCTGCGTGTGCCAGTTGGGTCCGTATTCACCGCCGCCGCGGATGTTCGCCAGCACGTAGGTCCCGCCGCGGGCCAGCCACGATCGCCCGACGACACCGCCGTAGCCGGGCGTCATCGCATTCTGAAAGCCGCCGTAGCCGTAGAGCATCGTGGGCGCGGGCTCGGAACCCCCTAAATTGCTGGCGGGCCCGACGACGAAGTAGGGGATGGCGGTGCCGTCGGCCGACGTCGCGAAGTGCTGTGCGACGTCGATGCCATTGGCGTCGAAGAACGCGGGCGCCGACTTCAGTTGCTCCAGGGCGCCACCGGCGGTGCCGCGCAGCAGCCGCGACGGGCTGGTGAATCCGCTGGAGTCGTAGAAGACCTCGTCGCCCTCGTCGTCGATGTCGACGACCATCGTCGCGGTCGACGGTGGAATACCTTGGGCTGCTTCGGATTTCCACGAACCAGGAGTGACGATCTCCACCTGGCTGGCCACGTCGCGCAGGGTCACCAGCACCAGCTTGTCCAAGGTCCAGCCGTAGTGGCTCAGGGACGTGTGGTCATCGGGTGCGAAGACGACGGCGAGCTTCCCCGTTCCGGAGAGGAAGTCGTCGAAGTTTGTCGCCAGCAATGCACCGGCCGGGTAGGTGGTGGCCCCGATGGTCCAGTCGGTGCGCAGCTCGATGAGCATCCAGTCGCGGTGAAGGGAGATGCTCGAATCGGTTGGTGCGTCGATGAGGATCAGTTCGCCGTCCCGGACCTCGTACCGAATCCGATTGTAGAAGTCGGTGTACCTGCCCAGCCGGAAGTGCTCGTAGCCGGGGGTTCGGTCGACGCTTGCGATGACGCGGATGTCGGTCGGTTCGGCCGCGTAGATCTGCTCGGCCTGTTGCAGCGGTTGCCCGCGCCGCCAGCGCTTGGCGATGCGTGGGTACCCGGACTCGGTCATCGAGCCGTCGCCGAAGTCGGTGCACACGATCAGGGTGTCTTCGTCCTCCCACGACGTGGAGGACTTCGCTTCAGGTAGCTCGAACCCGTCGGCGATGAACTGCCTTGTCTCCATGTCGAATTCGCGTACCACCGCGGCATCCGACCCGCCGCGGGACAGCGTGATCATCGCGCGCGTGCGTTCCGGGTAGATGACGTCGGCGCCGCCCCACACCCAGTTCTCGCTCTCGGCGGCGGCCAAGGCGTCCAGGTCGAGCACGACGTCCCAGTCGGGGGCATCGGTGCGGTAGCTCTCCAGCGTCGTGCGCTGCCACAGCCCGCGCGGGTTGGCCGCGTCGCGCCAGAAGTTGTAGAGGTGATCGCCGCGGCGCCTGGTGTAGGGGATGCGGCTGTCGGTGTCGAGCACCTCGAGCGCCTCCGCACGCATCTGGTCGAACCGCTCCCCACCGAGCGCCTTGACCGTCGGCTCATTGTGGCTACGTACCCAATCGAGCGCCTCGTCGCCGGTGACTTCTTCAAGCCAGAGGAAGGGATCCTGGTCCGAGGAAACGCTGTGAACGTCGGGCGTAGTGTGAGCCATGTAACACCTTTCGATGACCGGACCAGCCGATCCTGAGCCGACGGAGTCTCGCAATGACCGTATTTTCCCGCCCCGGTACCGCAGACGCATTGATGACCTTCGAGTCGCGATACGGCAACTTCATCGGTGGGGAGTGGATACCGCCTACGGGCGGAGAATACTTCGAGAACCCGACGCCGGTCACGGGGCAGTCGTTTTGCGAGATTCCGCGCTCAGGCGAAGCCGACATCGACAAGGCGCTGGACGCGGCACACGGGGCGGCGACCGCGTGGGGCAAGACCGCGCCCGCCGAGCGCGCGAACATCCTGAACAAGATCGCCGATCGCATCGAGGCCAATCTCGAGTCGATCGCGCTGGCGGAGGCGTGGGACAACGGCAAGCCCATCCGCGAGACGCTCGCCGCCGACATCCCGTTGGCCGTCGATCACTTCCGTTACTTCGCAGGGGCCATCCGGGCGCAGGAGGGTTCGCTGTCCCAAATCGACGAGGACACCGTCGCCTATCACTTCCACGAGCCGTTGGGCGTGGTCGGGCAGATCATTCCGTGGAACTTCCCGATCCTGATGGCGACGTGGAAGTTGGCTCCCGCATTGGCCGCCGGCAACGCCGTGGTGCTCAAGCCGGCTGAGCAGACGCCTGCCTCGATCCTGTACCTGATGTCGTTGATCGGGGATCTGCTGCCCGCCGGGGTCGTCAACGTGGTCAACGGATTTGGCGTAGAAGCGGGTAAGCCGCTGGCCTCCAGCAACCGCATCGCCAAGATCGCGTTCACCGGCGAGACCACTACGGGCCGGCTGATCATGCAGTACGCGTCGCAGAACCTGATCCCCGTCACGCTGGAGCTCGGCGGCAAGAGCCCCAACATCTTCTTCTCCGACGTCATGTCCGCCAACGACGACTACCAGGACAAGGCACTCGAGGGCTTCACGATGTTCGCCCTCAACCAGGGCGAGGACTGCACCTGCCCCTCGCGGTCGTTGATCCAGGCCGACATCTACGACGAGTTCCTCGAGCTCGCCGCAATCCGTACCAAGGCCGTGCGGCAGGGCGACCCGCTGAACACCGAGACCATGATCGGTTCGCAGGCGTCCAACGATCAACTCGAGAAGGTGTTGTCCTACATCGAGGTCGGCAAGGATGAAGGCGCCCGCGTCGTCACGGGCGGGGAGCGTGCCGAGCTCGGGGGCGACCTGAACGGTGGCTACTACGTACAGCCCACCATCTTCGAGGGCAACAACAAGATGCGGATCTTCCAGGAGGAGATCTTCGGGCCCGTCGTCGCCGTCACGTCGTTCAAGGACTACGACGACGCCATGGCGATGGCGAACGACACGCTCTACGGATTGGGTGCGGGGGTGTGGAGCCGCGACGGCAACACCGCCTACCGCGCGGGCCGCGACATCAAGGCCGGCCGAGTGTGGACCAACTGCTACCACGTGTATCCCGCGCACGCGGCGTTCGGCGGCTACAAGCAGTCCGGCATCGGCCGCGAGAACCACAAGATGATGCTCGACCACTACCAGCAGACCAAGAACCTGCTGGTGTCGTACAACAACAAGGCCCAGGGGTTCTTCTAGATGACCGCTGACGAGCGCTTGCGCGAGGAACCGACGAGCGCAGCACCGTCCCGGGCGCTGATCACCGAGGCGGCTGCCGAGCTACTGCGCACGCTTCAGAACCAGCACGGCGCGTTGATGTTTCACCAGTCGGGCGGTTGCTGCGACGGCTCCTCGCCGATGTGTTATCCCGATGGCGAGTTCATCGTCGGCGACCGTGACATCCTGTTGTCGATCCTCGACGTCGGCGATGGGGTGCCGGTGTGGATCTCCGGCAGTCAGTTCGAGGCGTGGAAGCACACCCAACTGGTCATCGACGTGGTGCCCGGTCGCGGCGGCGGCTTCAGCCTCGAAACTCCGGAGGGCATGCGGTTCCTGTCTCGTGGACGCGCGTACACCGAAGCCGAGAACCGGCTGCTCGACGAGGACCCGCCCCTGACTGGATCGCGGTTCGAGCGCGGCGAACGGCCGCGGGACATCGGCACCCACATCGTCGCGGAGGCCAGCGACGCATGCCCCATCCCGGCGGTCCGGACGGCGCAGGTGCAGGCCTAGGAGCCGTCGGGCGCGACCATTAGGCTGGTCGCGTGACTCACTATGACGTCGTCGTACTTGGTGCAGGCCCCGGCGGTTACGTTGCGGCCATTCGCGCGGCCCAACTCGGGCTGAACACCGCCATCGTCGAGCCGAAGTACTGGGGCGGGGTGTGCCTCAACGTTGGCTGCATCCCGTCGAAGGCGCTGCTGCGCAACGCGGAGTTGGCGCACATCTTCACCAAGGAAGCCAAGCTGTTCGGCATCGGTGGTGAGGCCTCGTTCGACTACGGCATCGCGTTCGACCGCAGCCGCAAGGTCGCGGAGGGTCGCGTCGCGGGCGTGCACTTCCTGATGAAGAAGAACAAGATCACCGAGATTCACGGCCGCGGGACGTTCACCGACGCCAACACCATGTCGGTGGAGTTGGTGGATGGCGGCGCTGAAAGTCCGGTGAAACTCACCTTCGACAACGCGATCATCGCGACCGGCAGCAGCACCCGACTGGTCCCAGGCACGTCGCTGTCGGAGAACGTGGTCACCTACGAAGAGCAGATCCTGTCTCGGGATCTGCCGGGTTCGATCGTCATCGCGGGCGCGGGCGCCATCGGCATGGAGTTCGCCTACGTCATGAGCAACTACGGCGTCGACGTCACGATCGTCGAGTTCCTGCCGCGGGCGCTGCCCAACGAGGACGCCGAGGTGTCCAAGGAGATCGAGAAGCAGTACAAGA
>JAOPVI010000354.1 GCA_025966225.1 Mycobacterium sp.
CATGCACCGTTCTCGCTGGCGTGGATGACGGCGGTGGGCGAACGCACCGAGCGCCTGATCCTTGGCACATCGGTGCTGACCCCGACGTTCCGGTACAACCCGGCCGTCATCGCGCAGGCGTTCGCCACGATGGGGTGTCTGTACCCGGATCGGATCTTCCTGGGTGTCGGGACCGGGGAGTCGCTCAACGAGATCGCCACCGGATACGAGGGCGAATGGCCCGAGTTCAAGGAGCGCTACGCGCGGCTGCGCGAGGCGGTGCGACTGATGCGCGAGCTGTGGCTCGGCGACCGGGTCGACTTCGAGGGCGAGTACTACAAGACCAAGGGCGCCTCGATCTACGACGTGCCCGAGGGCGGCATCCCGATCTACATCGCCGCGGGCGGCCCGCAGGTGGCCAAGTACGCCGGCCGTGCGGGTGACGGCTTCATCTGCACCTCCGGCAAGGGTGAAGAGCTCTATAAGGACAAGCTCATCCCCGCCATGCGGGAGGGTGCGGAGGCCGCGGGCAAGGACCCCGACGACGTGGACCGGATGATCGAGATCAAGATCTCCTACGATCCGGACCCGAAGCTGGCCCTGGAGAACACCCGATTCTGGGCGCCGCTGTCACTGACCGCCGAGCAGAAGACGAGCATTCACGACCCGATCGAGATGGAGAAGGCCGCCGACGCGCTGCCCATCGAGCAGGTGGCCAAGCGCTGGATCGTCGCGTCCGACCCCGACGAGGCCGTCGCGAAGGTCAAGGATTACGTCGACTGGGGCCTGAACCACCTGGTGTTCCACGCTCCCGGACACGACCAGCGCCGCTTCCTGGAACTGTTCCAACGGGATCTGGAGCCGCGGCTGCGCAAGCTGGGCTGACGCCGCAGCTGCGCGTAACGCGTTGCGGCACATGACGATGCTTCCTGCCGACAACCACGTACACACCCGCTGGTCATGGGACACCTCGGACTCGTCGACCATGGAGCTGGCGTGTGCCCGGGCCCTCGAACTCGGCTTGCCAGGGCTGGCGTTCACCGAACACGTCGACTTCACGACGTGGGGTGAAGGCGACGCCGTCGGGTTGCACTCACCCGATGAGGTCGGCGCGCGTCTGCGCGTGGCCCCGGTGGACATCGCGGGCTACATGGCCGACATCGCGCGGTGCCGGGAAAAGTTTCCAGAGCTTCGCATCCAGTCCGGAATCGAGGCGGGAGAGCCGCATCTGTTCGCGGCCAGCGTGGCGGGCGTACTCGCCGCAGGCGACTTCGAACGGGTGCTTGGCAGCCTCCACGCGGTGGAGTTCGACGGCCGCCTGGAATACGTCGACGCCAGCCTCTTCCGTGCCATCGATCCTCATGAACTGATGCGGCAGTACCTGCAGGACATGGTGGTGCTCGTCGGCAGTTCCTCGGTGTTCAACGTGCTCGCGCACTGCGACTATCCGCGCCGATACTGGCCGGCAGCCCGGGCGGGAGCCTATCGGGAAGCTGATTTCGAGGACGGCTATCGCGCGGTGTTCCGTGAGCTCGCATCCTCCGGTCGGGCCCTCGAGCTCAACACCTCCAGCCCGCTCGCCTCCGCGGAGTTGATCAGGTGGTGGTGGCAGGAGGGCGGGGACGCGGTCTCCTTCGGCAGCGATGCCCATCAGGCCTTCCGGGTGGGCGACAAGTTCGACGTGGCGGTCGACGTCGTCGAGTCGGCCGGATTCGCACCGGGGCGGGATCGGTTCGACTTTTGGCGGCGCCGGGTCGGGTAGGGAAAGCTGGTCCGGGTGAGCTCAGGCACCGCGGTAGCAATCTACGTTGCGTCGCCTGAGGGCGACACCGGCAAGTCGACCATCGCGCTGGGAATCCTGCATCGGCTCGCGGCCACCGTCGCGAGGGTGGGCGTGTTCCGCCCGATCACCAGAATGGGTGAAGAACGCGACTACATCCTCGAACTCCTGCTCCCCCACACCACGGCCGGGCTCAGCTACGAGGAGTGCGTCGGCGTCGGGTATCAGCAGCTGCACGACGACCCCGACTCAGCGCTCGCCGACATCGTGGATCGCTACCACCAGGTGGCGCAACGGTGCGACGCCGTGCTGATCGTCGGAAGCGACTACACCGACGTCGCATCACCGAGCGAGTTGTCCGTCAACGCACGCATCGCCGTAAATCTCGGCGCGCCAGTGGTGCTGGCGGTGCGGGCCGCCGACCGGACGCCCGAAGACGTAGCGCACGTCGTCGAACTGTGCCTGGCGGAGATTGCGGGCCAGCATGCCCACACAGCCGCGGTGGTGGCCAACCGCTGCGCTCCAGCCGAACTCGACGCCGTCGCCGCGGCGCTACGGCGCGTCGGCCCGGACGGCATCAAGTGCTACGTGCTGCCAGAGGAGCCGCTCCTGATGGCCCCGTCGGTCGCCGAGCTCCGCGACGCGGTGCACGGGACGGTCATCAGCGGCGACGAGGACTTGTTGAGCCGCGAGGCGCTCGGTGTGCTGGTCGCAGGCATGACCGCCGAGCACGTGCTGGAGCGGTTGGTCGAGGGCATGGCCGTGATCACCCCTGGCGACCGGTCCGACGTCGTGCTTGCCATGGCGAGTGCCCATGCCGCGGAGGGCTTTCCGTCGCTGTCCTGCCTCATCCTCAACGGCGGGCTTCCGCTGCACCCGTCGATCGCAAAGCTGGTCACGGGGCTGGGGCTGCGGCTTCCGATCGTCGCCACCGACCTCGGCACCTATGACACCGCGCGCGCCGTCTCGCAGACGCGGGGGCGGGTGACGACGAAGTCGCAGCGCAAGATCGACACCGCGCTCGAGTTGATGGACAAGTACGTCGACATCGCCGATCTCATTGCACAACTGTCGATTCCGATCCCGTCCGTCGTCACGCCGCAGATGTTCACCTATCAACTGTTGGACCGGGCGCGCTCGGACCGCAGGCGCATCGTGCTGCCGGAAGGTGACGACGACCGCATTCTCAAGGCGGCCGGGCGGCTGTTGCAGCGCTCGGTGGCCGAGCTCACCATCCTTGGCGATGAGCCGGAGGTCCGGGCCCGCGCCGCCGAGCTCGGTGTCGACCTGTCCGACGCCGTGGTGTTGAACCCGAAGACCAGCGAGCTGTGCGATCAGTTCGCCGAACAGTACGCGGAGTTGCGCAAGCGCAAGGGCGTCACCTTCGAGCAGGCGCGCGAGATCATCCACGACGTCTCGTATTTCGGCACCATGCTCGTACACAATGACATGGTCGACGGCATGGTGTCTGGTGCGCGCCACACCACCGCGCACACCGTCCGCCCGGCGTTCGAGATCATCAAGACGTTGCCCGATGTTGCGACGGTGTCCAGCATCTTCCTGATGTGCCTGGCCGATCAGGTGCTGGCGTACGGCGACTGTGCGATCGTGCCGGACCCGACCTCGGAACAGCTGGCGGACATCGCGATCTCGTCGGCGCGTACCGCCGCTCAGTTCGGCATCGAACCGCGGGTGGCGATGCTCTCGTACTCGACGGGGACGTCGGGAACCGGGGCCGACGTCGACAAGGTCAGAGCGGCAACGGAACTCGTGCGGGAGCGAGCACCATCGCTACTCGTCGAGGGGCCCATTCAGTACGACGCGGCGGTCGAACCCTCGGTGGCGGCCACCAAGATGCCCGAGTCGAAGGTCGCTGGCCGCGCCACCGTGCTGATCTTCCCGGACCTGAACACCGGCAACAACACGTACAAGGCCGTTCAGCGCAGTGCGGGCGCCATCGCGATCGGGCCCGTGCTTCAAGGGCTCAACAAACCAGTCAACGACCTATCCCGGGGAGCACTCGTCGAAGACATCGTGAACACCGTGGCCATTACCGCGATCCAGGCGCAGGACAAATGACACGTAGCGTGCTGGTGCTGAACTGCGGCTCATCCTCGCTGAAATACGCTGTCGTCGAACCGGATTCGGGGCGCCAACTCGCGGACGGCATCGTCGAACGCATCGGTCAGGGCGAGATCGCCGACCACGAGGCTGCGCTGCGCGCGGCGTTCGTCGCACTCGCGGAGTCGGGCTGCGACCTCGATGCACTCGACCTGGTCGCGGTCGGACACCGGGTCGTGCACGGCGGCCCAAACCTGTACCGGCCGACCATGATCGACGATGCCATGATCGCGACGCTCGAGGCGCTGTCACCGCTCGCACCGCTTCACAACCCGCCCGCGATCCTTGGCATCGAGGTGGCGCGCAAGGTGCTGCCGAACGTTCCGCACGTCGCGGTGTTCGACACGGCGTACTTCCACGACCTGCCTCCTGCCGCAGCGACTTACGCGATCCCGCGGGATGTGGCCGCCCAGTGGCACATTCGGCGTTAC
>JAOPVI010000355.1 GCA_025966225.1 Mycobacterium sp.
ACGACGTCTTTCCCTCCAAACACCTTGCGCTGGCGGGCGTCATCACGGGCCTGACGCTGTACAACGGGGCGGTCATCGCCGAGATCGTCCGTGCCGGCGTGAACGCGCTGCCCCGCGGACAGTCCGAGGCCGCCGAGGCGCTGGGGATGCGCTGGGGCCAGACCATGCGGTCGGTCCTGCTCCCCCAGGCCATCACCTCGATGTTGCCGGTGCTGGTCTCTCAGATGGTGGTGGTGCTCAAGGACACCGCCATCGGTTACCAGATCACGTTCCTGGAGATGGTGCGGCAAGGCACGCAGGTCGGATCGGCCTACGGCAACTACGTTCCCGCCCTGATCGTCATCGCGCTCTTGATGATCACCGTGAACTTCACGCTGTCCTACTTCGCCACATGGCTGGAGGGCCGGATGCGACGCTCGAGCAAGGGTCCGGAGCCGATGCACATTGCACCCGTGACGCAGGGCGCCTTCGGTGCAGGCGCGGGCGGCACGATTTAAGTCCACGTTGGAGTGCGGCCAGTTCGTGAAGCTTGGCCTCGACGGCGGGCAGCGGTCCGTGAGCCCGTCCGCCGACTTCGATTCCTAGACGCGCCTGCGCTCCCGCTCGCCGGCCAACGCCACCTTGACCACGTCGAACGCCATCGACTGGCCGTAGCCGCGGCGGGCCAGCATGGCGACCAACCGACGCGCCACCTTGGTGTCGTCGGTGTCATCGGACAACCGCTCGCGACGTAGCTTGTCGGCGACCAGTTGCTCGGCCCGGGTTCGCTCGGCGCTGGCGTCGATGTCGGCAAGCGCGTCGGCGATCAATTCGTCGTCGATGCCCTTGGTTCGCAATTCGGAAGCCAAGGCCCGCTTGCCCTTTCCGGCGTTGATTCGCCGCGAGCGCACCCACTGTTCGGCGAAGTCCCGGTCGTCGACGAGGCCGACGTCGGCCAGTCGGTCGAGCACCCGCTCACCGACGTCATCGGGGTAACCTCGCTTGGTCAGCTGAGCGGCCAGCTCGGACCGGGTACGGGCCCGGGCGGTGAGCAGACGCAGACAGAGATTCCGCGCCTGCTCCTCCTGCGACTCAGAAGTCGACTGGGGCGGGCAGGGGTTCGACATTGCTGCTGACGTCGTCGGTCAACACGGCACCGATGCCGAGCTTCTCCTTGATCTTCTTCTCGATCTCGGCGGCCACCTCGGGGTTCTCGATCAGGAAGTTGCGAGCGTTCTCCTTGCCCTGGCCCAGTTGCTCACCCTCGTAGGTGAACCAGGAGCCGGACTTGCGGACGAAGCCGTGCTCCACACCCATGTCGATGAGCGAGCCCTCCTTGGAGATGCCCCTGCCGTAGAGGATGTCGAACTCGGCCTGCTTGAACGGCGGCGCCATCTTGTTCTTGACGACCTTGCAGCGGGTGCGGTTGCCGACCGCGTCGGTTCCGTCCTTGAGCGTCTCGATGCGCCGCACGTCCAGGCGGATCGAGGCGTAGAACTTCAACGCCTTTCCACCCGTTGTCGTTTCGGGCGAGCCGAACATCACTCCGATTTTTTCGCGGAGCTGGTTGATGAAGATCGCGGTGGTGCCCGAGTTGCTCAAGGCACCGGTGATCTTGCGCAGCGCCTGGCTCATCAGCCGGGCCTGCAGGCCGACGTGGCTGTCGCCCATCTCGCCCTCGATCTCGGCCCGCGGTACCAGCGCGGCCACCGAGTCGATGACCAGGATGTCAAGGGCGCCGGACCGGATCAGCATGTCGGCGATCTCGAGCGCCTGCTCACCGGTGTCGGGCTGAGACACCAGCAGCGAGTCGGTGTCCACACCGAGCTTCTTGGCGTAGTCGGGATCCAACGCGTGTTCGGCGTCGATGAACGCCGCGATCCCGCCGGCCGCCTGCGCATTGGCGACCGCGTGCAAGGCGACGGTGGTCTTACCCGAGGACTCCGGACCGTAGATTTCGACGATCCGGCCACGCGGCAGCCCGCCGATTCCGAGCGCCACGTCAAGGGCGATCGACCCCGTCGGGATGACTGAGATCGGTACCCGCACCTCGTCCCCGAGTCGCATCACCGAACCCTTGCCGTGATTCTTCTCGATCTGCGCGAGTGCAAGCTCGAGGGCCTTCTCGCGATCTGGGGCTTGTGCCATGATGTGGGTCTCCATCCCTCTGTGATGTCCAGCTGTTCGGTTGATCGGTGTTCGATCAGTTGGCCGTGACGCTAGGGGCTCCCACCGACAAGTGGGCCTGACCAGGGTTTCGCCGTCGAACACCACCCACAGTAGCCGAACACCTGTTCGATTCAAGCTTGACACGCCGCGTGTCGCCCCGGACCACGACGTGTGGTGCATCGCCATGGCGCGCACGGCTACCGCGGCGCCATCTTCGACTACCGGGGGTTCGGCGCATCGACGGGCGAACCGGGCCGAGCTAACCCCGCGCAATGACCGCTCCCGACGCCAAACCGGTCTCGAGGCGATGGTTTCACCAAGCCTTTGTGGCGCAACGATTCCGGCACGACCGATGCTGCGGCTACCCTCCTACCGTCCCGTGCGGAACGTGGACCAACTCGAGTTCCTCAGCCGGGTTTTCACCGCGACGGCGAATTCTGAACGCTAGACGCCTCGCCGAATCCAGACCTATGGTGGGGTGATCCGGCCTGGAGCGGGGCAGCATGCACGAGATGGCGTTGACGCAGAGTGTCGTCGATGCGGTGTGCGAACATGCCGCCGGCCGTCGTGTGTACAGCGTGAAGGTCGAGGTCGGCGCCTTGTGCGCGGTCGTCCCCGACGCCATGACCTTCTGCTTCGAGATGGCGGTCGAGGGCACCGTCGCCGATGGAGCACGGCTGGACATCGACGTTCGCCCCGGCGCGGCCCAGTGCCGAAGCTGCGATGCGCACTTCGAGTTGTCGGACCCGATTCTCCTATGCCCTTGCGGCAGTGCCGATGTCGAGGTGCTGGCGGGCCGGGACCTCAAGATCCTCTCGATGGAAGTGAGCTGATATGTGTGCTACCTGCGGCTGTGGCGACGACGGTGCGGTCATCACGCTGGCCGGCCATGCGCACCCACACGGCCACTCCCACGATCACGACCATTCACACAGTCACGAGAAGCCACGCACCGAGACCATCACCCTGGAACAGAAGGTGCTCGCAAAGAACGACGTGCTGGCCGAACAGAACCGGCAGTGGCTGGCAGACCGCAGGATTCTCGCGTTCAACGTCACCAGCTCACCAGGCGCGGGCAAGACCACCCTGCTCGAGCACACCATCCGCCGACTTAGCTCGCAGCGTCGAGTTTCGGTGATCGAGGGCGATCAGGAGACGCTGCTCGACGCCGATCGGATCACCGCCGCGGGGGCACGGGCGGTTCAAGTCAACACAGGCGCAGGATGCCACCTGGACGCCGAGATGATCGAACGTGCACTGCACACGCTCGAGCCCGACGACGACTCTTTGCTGTTCATCGTGACCGTTGGAAATCTGGTCTGCCCGGCTCTCTTCGTTCTCGGCGAGCTCAGCAAGGTCGTCGTCTTGTCGGTGTCCGAAGGGACCGACAATCCGTTGAAAGATCCGCCCATGTTCGCCGCAGCGGGCCTG
>JAOPVI010000365.1 GCA_025966225.1 Mycobacterium sp.
TACACCGAGAAGTACTACGCGCCTGCCGCACAGTCGCTGCATCGCACCATCGAGCCGGTCGACGGGGTGCCGTTCGGCGCCGCCCGCCAACTCGCCGGCTACTGCGAGCGGGCCAAGGATGCGTGGCCCAAGATCCAGATCACCGATGTCGACAGCTACGGGCTTCCGGACACCCCGCTGCTCGGATCGGAGTTGACCCTGACGGCGACGGTCTACCTGGCGGGACTCCACGCCGACGAGGTGGTGGTGCAGGCGGTCGTCGGCCGGGTGGATGCCAGCGATGCCCTGCTGGAACCCCAGACCGTGCCCATGACGCACACCGGGACGTCCGACGGCGGCAACGAGGTGTTCTCGACGAGGACGCCGCTTCCGGTGGCCGGACCCGTCGGGTACACCGTTCGCGTGCTGCCGCACCATCCGCTGTTGGCGGCCGACAACGAGTTGGGGCTCGTCACACTCGCGTGAGTCGCATCCTCGAAGTCGCCGTCGACGGCCGCCCCTACGCGCTGACGGCAGGGCCCGACGGCGCGATGTGGGTCACCCTCGTCCACGGCGGCGCGATCGCGCGCGTCGGCCCCGACGGGGCGCTCGCGGTATATCCCGTCGCGCAGGAGGCCAAGCCGTCGCTCATCACCGCAGGGCCCGACGGAGCGTTGTGGTTCACCAGGGCCGGTGACGACCGCATCGGCCGCATCACCACCGATGGCGAGCTCACGGCATACGAATTGCCCAGCGGCAGTGCGCCGTTCGGTCTGACCGCCGGTCCGGGCGGTGCGCTCTGGTTCACGGCGATGAGCTCTGGACGCATCGGCCGGATCACCGTCGACGGTGTGGTCTCCGAGGAGGCCGTCGTGGGTGGGATGCCGTCGATGATCGCTGCGGGGCCCGACGGAGCATTGTGGTTCACGCTGAACCAGGCCAACGCGATCGGCCGGCTGGATCCATCGGGCGGCGTCACGATGCGAACGGTGCCGACGCCGAACGCCGGGCCCGTCGGCATCGCCGCGACGCACGACGACGCGGTGTGGTTCACGGAAGTGCGCGCCGAGCGGCTCGGGCGGATTCCGATGAACGACGCCATCCAGGAAATCGACATGCCGGGCAAGCCTCATGCGGTGGTCGCGGACCCGACCGGCGGGGTGTGGGTCAGCCTGTGGGGGGCCGATCAGCTCGCCAGGGTGAGCGCCGATGGCGACGTCGAGACCATCGACCTTCCCGCAGGTAGCGAGCCGCACGGGCTGGCCATCGGTCCCGACGGCGCGTTGTGGGTGGCGCTCGAGGCGGGATACGTGCTGCGGTTGCCGATCTGATCGACGTCGTTTCGCAACATTTCACGTCAGGGGTGTCTACCGGGCGCGGCCGATTTCGGGGATATCTTCCGAAGAACGCCGGGGGGATTCTTCATGCCGATTCGCAGCTTCGCCCTCCTCGCGACGTGCGCGGTGGTCGGCGCGCTGAGCGCCCCGGCGGCCCTGGCGGACCCAGAACCGTCACCAGTCGTAGAACCCGTCGCGGCGCAAGCAGCGCCTGCCGACGACGGCCGCGTCCCGTCACCCCCGCCTCAGACCATCGACACGCCCGACGGCTGGACACTGTCGTTGTCCGCGAAGGACGAGACGCAGATGGCCAACGCCCCGCTGACAACCGCGGTGTCAACGCGTGAGTACGTCGTCGGCGGCATGTACGACGGCACACTTCGCGGACCCGACGATCCCGAAACCCCCGCAGGGACCATGGAAGTCGGCTACCAGATCGGGTGCGGAATCGACATGAGTACGTCGAACGGCGTCTCGCTGACGGGCACCATGGGCATCACGCCGTCGGTGGGGCTTGGCGGCATTGACGTGGCGTCGCCACTTCCAGAGGGCCTGCTGCCGGTGCTATCGACGCCCGTGACCGGTGGCGTCGTCGTCTCGATGAAGCCCGGCATCATCAACATCGTTCCGGTCACCAAGAAGCAGTACGAGGGCTTCGACCCCTGGGTGATGATCAGCAACTTCCACGTCAAGATCGACGGCTGTGTGGGCCAGTCGTTCATCCGGTCGTACGCGTTCCTGACCCGCTCGACGAAGATGTCCGATGCGATCGTGGCCTATTACGGCGAGACCAAGGTCGTCTAGCGGTTTCGGCGCGCAAACCGTCGCTCACGGGCGTTGTCAAGCTGCGTGGAGTCGGTCGGGTTCGGTTTCGGTGGGTAGGTTGATGCCGACGATTGGGCTGGGACTGTGGGTGTTGGGGCGGTGGCGGAATCGTTCGGGGTGGGTGCGGTAGTAGGCCTGGTGGACGTGGTCTCGTCGTTGCCACTGCTGCATCCATGCTCCGTTGTGGACCTCGGCTGGGGTGAACAGCGCGATGCCGCTGTGGCGGTGGTGCTGGTTGTACCAGGACGCGTATGTGCTGACCCAGGCCCGTGCGGCTTGGAGGTCGGTGAAGACGCCGGGATAGTTGGGCCGGTACTTCATGGTGCGGAACTCTGATTCGGAGAACGGGTTGTCATTGCTGACACGCGGCCGGTTGTGGGTCTGGGCCACGCCGAGGTCGGCGAGGCGGTCCTTGAGGACCGTGGAGCGCATCGCCGGCCCGGAATCGGCGTGCACGACCGCGGGTGGCCCGTAGTTGGCGAACGCGTCGTCGAACATGGCCACGGCGAGGGCATCGGACTCGCGTTCCTCGACGCGCCAGCCCACGATCTTGCGGGAGTAGATGTCGATGATCGAGTACGCCTTGAACGCCACACCTCGCCATGGGGTGCGCAGGTCGGTGATGTCCCAGCTCCAGATCTGTTGCGGTCCTGTAGCTTTGAGCACCGGAACCGGACGAGGCGCCCTATTCGTCGACCGAGTCGGTGCGACCGGGCGGGTGCTTTGATCGGCGATCGCTGCTGCGATCCGCCACCACGAACGCCGCGAGGCCAGCATCACGCCCTCATCCCAGGCCGAGGCGAACGCGTGATCGACCGAGGTCCCCGCCTGCCAGCCGGCCAGGATCTTGACCCTGATCGCCGCGCGGTCGGCTTCCGGGATGCGCGAGGGGTAGGCGCGGGCGTTGTGCGGTAGCGGATCGGCGACCTTCGCCCGAGGCGTGGATCGGTAATGCCACGTCGAGCGCGACAACTCGATCACCGCCAGCGCTCGACGCTGTGATCCGATCGCCGCGGTCAGCTCGGCGACGAGTTCGTTCTCGAGGTCGATGAATCGCTGGGATCGCTGGTCGTTGGGATTGCGTCGGGCTCGTCTGCGTTCATCTCGTGCAAGAGCCCGATAGCTTTTCCCAGTGCCTCGTTGGTCGCCTCGAGCTCGCGGACCCGCGCCTGCAGCCGAGCCATCTCGGCCTCGTCGCGCTCCTGCTTAGCCGTCTGCGCCATCGCCAACGCCGTGCGTTTCGCCGGGGGAACCGTCATCCCATCACCTTCTCGCGGAATCAAGCCCCGGTCGAGATCACCGGCGAACACCGTCGCCTCCCACCGCCTCAACTGACGGACGGACACCCCCTGAGCAGCACGCCACGACCCCTTCTGTCCATGAGGCCGCAGGTGATACTCAACGACGAACTCACGAATCTCCGCGGACGTGAACCCCGGACTGATCGACACAAACCCACCCCCACACTGGCCTAAAACTGACTCACAACCAGCCTGACAAAGAGGG
>JAOPVI010000381.1 GCA_025966225.1 Mycobacterium sp.
CGGTGACGAAGGTGACGTAGGAGTGGTGTCCTTCGACCTCGCGCTCGAACGGAAATGCCTCCGAGATCGCCCGCACCGTCTCGAGTTCGTACGCCAGCACCCAGGCGTCGTACCCGAAGGCGGCACGCAACGCGGCCTCTGCGGCGGTGCGCACCTTCGCCACCCCGGTCCGGCTGCTCAGCAAGACGTTGCCGCTGGCCAGAATCGTCTTCACATCGGTGAATCCGGCGTCGGTCAAGGCCTTGGCCACATCGGCCATCTTGATGTTCACCCCACCCACGTTCACCCCGCGCATCAGTGCGGCATAGCGCGTCATCCGAACTCCAGCAGCGTCATGCTGGGTCGGTTCCGTCGCACGAAACCTATGCGATCCAACGGTTTCCAACTCATGAACCGCCATATTCCTCGACCCGGCGCCAGCGGAACGTCGCGCGCGACGCGCACCCCGGGGATGGTGCCTGCCATGGCCAGTCCCTCGTGCGCGGAGAGGCTGAACGGCATCGGTGGCGCGATGTACCGATCCGACAACTTGAACCCCTTCAGCGTGCGCTGGCTGAAGAAACGCGGTATCGAGTCGAACATCATCTGCCCACCCGGGAAGCGCGCCGCGCAGTCGCGGATCAAGCTCAGCGCGTCTTCGGGCTCCAGGTACATCAGCAGCCCCTCGGCGGTGATGAACGTGCCGTGCGAGGAATCGACGCGGTCCATCCAGCGGCGGTCGAGCGCGGACTCCGCCAACTCGACGATGCGGTCGTCGCGAGGCAGCAGGCGTCGGCGCAGCTCCATCACCGGAGGCAGGTCGATGGAGTACCAGGTCACGTCGTCGGAGCGCTTGGCTTCGGTGGCGCGGCTGTGCAGGGTCCACAGCGTCGTCGCCGATACGCCTTCCAGGGTGTTTCCGTCGATCACGGTCATGGGCCCCATGGTAGGGAGCTGACGGCCGAACGCGGCCGCCTACACCGTCGACCCCCGTACGCTTGCGGACATGACCCGTCAGGTGTTCGACGACAAGTTGTTGGCCTTGATCAGTGGCAACTCGCTCGGGGTGCTGGCCACCATCAAGCGTGACGGTCGGCCACAGCTGTCGAATGTGTCCTATCACTTCGATCCCCGCAACGTCGCCATCCAAGTGTCGGTCACCGAGCCGCGGGCCAAGACCCGCAATCTGCGCCGCGACGCGCGGGCGTCGGTCTACGTCAGGTCCGACGACGGCTGGGCCTACGCCGTCGCGGAAGGGGACGCCATCCTCAGTCCGCCCGCGGCCACTCCGCACGACGACACCGTCGAGGCGCTGATTGCCTTGTACCGCAACATCGCCGGTGAGCACGCCGACTGGGACGAATATCGCCGGGCGATGGTTCAGGACCGCCGGGTGGTGTTGACCATGCCGATCGGTCACCTGTACGGGCTGCCACCAGGCGTGCGGTAAAAGCGACCGAACCCCTTGTCGCGCGCTACCGTGGGCGTCATGGCCGATGAACCTGAGGACGAGAACAAGCGCAAGTTCCGCGAAGCGCTGGAACGCAAGAAGGCCACCGCCGGTGGCGGCACCGCACACAAGGACGGTGGCCGCAAGCACGGCCCGCGCTCAACGGGTCCGGCGGAGAGTCATCGCGAGTTCCGCCGCAAGAGCGGCTAGCCGCCACTGCCATCCAGATAGCGCTAGCAGCGAGGAAGTGGCCTCGGCCCCTCGGCGCTATGTCAATGGTTGCGCGGCGGTCGCGAGCAGTCGTGCCCCGACCAGGCTGGTCAAGATGATCGCGACGCACCACAGCCCCTGATCCTTGAGCCCCCAGGCGCAGGAGGCCAGCGTGGCTGCTCCAGCGACGCAGAGCAGTGCGCCAACGGCGGCGCTGCGGGCGCCGGGCGCTCCGACGTGGCCGCCGTCCCACAGCGGCAGCGGATTGTTCTCGAGCGGACGAAGCGCCACGAAGGTGACGGACACCAGGAGCGCCATGAGCGCGACCTGGACGATGGCGAGCACGACGAGGTGCGGCTGACCCGGGAAGCGCTGCAGGCCGAGCTGGTCGAACACCAGGTGCATGCCAAGCAGCACCGGCATGTGCCACAGGTAGAGCGTCATCGCCCCGGTATTGCCGATGACCGCAAGGCGCCAGACGCGAGGCCGCCCAGCCCAACGAGCGATCGCGGGCGCGGCACCGATCGCGAACGCGCACAGCATGATCGCGTGCCCGGCCAAGAGTAGCGACGGCGGTGTCATGTTCCGCAGTCCTTCGGCGTCGATGCCGACCAAACTCAGCTGGTACGGCCCGAACAGGTACAGCGCGACGTTCACTCCCAACATCACGACGCCAAGGCGCAACGACGCCCTGGTGCCGAGCAGTCCGCGTCGGTAGGCCACTCCGAACATCCCGGGGACGAGCCAGGCGGTGAAGTTGACGTATGACAGCGCAGTCCAGCCGGGGTCGGTCACGCGGAGGTAGTCGACGATTGCGACGACGGCATAGATCACCCCGACGGCCGCGATCAGGCGGGGTAGGGAAGTGATGCGGGTCAGCAGCGGCACCGCGGCGAGCACCAGAACATAGGCCCCCAAGAACCAGAGCAGCTGAACCGAAATGCCCGCGACCGGCTCGTAGACGTGTTGGGGCAGCACGTGCTTCAGCCCCACCAGTGCGACGCCCCAGAATGCCAGATAGTAGAACACTGGGCGGTACAGCCGGGTGCACCGCTTCAACAGCCAGCCGCCCCAGCTCCCGCCGCTATCAATTCCCTGGTCGCTTCGCTCCTGCCCGCCGCTATCAAATCCCTGGTCGCTTCGCTCCTGCCCGCAAGCGGGGGGACCCCCAGCGCCGGGACGATACGAATTGACCGATGCCGCCACCCCCGCGAAGAAGAACAGCGGCATGATCTGGAACACCCACGTCAGCGCCTGGAACACGAGCGAGGTGGTCAGCAGGTTGCCCCAGAGGAAGACGCCGTGGTCGATCATGCTCGTCGCCATGATGGTGTGACCAGCGACGACGCCGACCAGCGCCGCGATCCGGATGACGTCGATCGCCCGGTCCCGGTCGGGTGGGTGCTGGCTTCAAGCTCGGCGGCGGTGGGGAAGATGCGAGACGTTCCCAAAGAGACGGTCATGGGCCGAATCTAATCCCGCATGGCCTAGGTAGAAGCACTCAAATTTCGCCGCCGACTTCCCGCCTCCTGCACCAGGATCGCGGCGAGGCAGACCACGGCGAGCACGGCGATCGCAACCGCGAAACTGACTCCGGCGGTGCGCAACCCCCAGTGCTGGGCAGCCAACCCCTCGCCGACGACGGGCAGCGAGATCGCCACGTAGGCCACGACGAAGTAGGTGGAGCTCACCTCGGCCCTTCGGTCGGCGGGCGTGAGTTCGGCGACGGCAGCAAGCCCGCGGCTGAAGCTGATGCCCTGTCCGACGCCCGCCACGACGGCCGCGACGATCAACCCCGACAAGGACGAAAGGTGCAGTGCAACAGCGAGCATCGCCATCCCGACCGCGAGGATCGCACAGCCGACGGCCACGGCGCGAGCTGGTGCGATGCGTCGGGCCAACAGCTGTGAGATCGCCGATGCGGCGAAGATGGAACTCGCCATTGCGCCTGCCACCGCGTGGTTGGAGATGCCGATGACCCCGGAGACGAACGACGGTGCTACCGCAGTGAAGAGCCCCATGACGGCAAAGCCGGCGAACGCTGCCGTCGCTGCCGTCATGAACACGGGCCGGACCTCGGCGGGTACCGACAGCCGCTGTAGCCCAATACGTCCGGTGCACGCAGACGTCTCAGGGGCGATCAGCACTGCGGCTATCGCCAAGATCACCAGCACGATGTGCACGACGAAGGACAACTGCAGCGGATGCGGGGCGTACTGCACCAGGACCCCGGCCAGCAGTGGTCCGAGGCCGAGCCCGCCGACGTTGGCGATCGTGGCCATGACGGCGGCCCGATCGCGCCGTTCCGGCGGCGCCGCTTCGACGACGGCCGCCGTCGCGGTGCCCGTGAAGATGCCCGCCGAGAATCCGGAGAGCAGTCGGCCGACAAGCAGCAGCGGGACGTCGTCGGCCAGCAGGAACACGGCCGCGCTGGCCACGGCGAAGACCGCGCCGGCCAGCAGCACCGGCCGTCGACCCACCGCGTCGGACCACCTGCCGAAGACCAGCAACGCGATGAGCACCCCGGCCGCGTAGCTCGCGAAGATCACGGTCGTCGTCAGCACGGCGAAGTGCATGCGGTCGGCATACAGCGCGTACATCGGCGTCGGCAGCGTCGTACCCACCATGATCGCTGCGAACGCGTAGGTCAGCAGCGCTGAGCCATGGGCACGGCGACGGGCTGGTCGTGAAGTTTCCGACATGCCCCTAGCCAACACCGTCTGCGGCGGCACGCATCCCGGGCCGCGTCTTGAAAGATCGCCTGCCCTTGTTGATGATCTTCGCGTGAGGCGGGAAAGCTGAGCGGATTCGCGAGCCGCGATGAGTTCTGCGGCGTCCGGCGGTGCAGGGTCATGCCCGCCTAGCTTCGGACGGCGTGGCCGAGGAGATCGAGCGGCTGCGCGCCGAGCCGGGGAAGGGTGACATCGCGATCGGCGGCGCGGCGCTCGCCACCGAGGCAGCCGCGTTGGGATTGATAGACGAATACCGTGCCCGGGTCTACCCGGTTCTGGTCGGCGGTGGCATTCCGTTCTTTTACCGAGTGGTGCCCTTAGTGGTTGACCGCCTTTTCCGCGCCAACGCCGGTGAGCGAACGCACTTCCATTTCCGCGTTGAGGGCGGCGTCGCCGCGGTCCGATGACGTCAGCGTTCCCACGATTCCGAGCAGGAAGGCCAGGGGGATGGACACGATGCCCGGGTTGGACAAGGGGAACCAGGCGAAGTCGGCGCCGGGGATCATCGCGGTCGTACTGCCGGACACGGCTGGCGAGAAGACGATCAGGACCAGCGTCGAGATCAGGCCGCCGTACATGCTCCACAGCGCCCCGCGGGTGTTGAATCGGCGCCAGTACAGCGAGTACAGGATGGTCGGCAGATTCGCGGCGGCCGCGAGCGCGAACGCCAGGGCCACCAGGAACGCAACGTTCTGCCCGTTGGCCAGGATGCCCAACCCGATGGCGACCACGCCGAGTACCACCGCGGTGATGCGGGACACCCGGACCTGTTCGTCCTCGCTCACCTGATTCTTCTTGATCACGCTCGCGTAGACGTCGTGTGCAAACGACGCCGACGCGGTGATGGTCAACCCCGCGACGACGGCGAGGATCGTGGCGAAGGCCACCGCGGAGATGACGGCCAACAGCACGACCCCGCCCAACTCGAACGCCAGCAGCGGGGCCGCGGAATTCTCCTTGCCCGCTGCCGCCAGAATGCGATCGGGTCCGACGAGAGCCGCTGCGCCGTAACCGAGTACGAGCGTGAACAAGTAGAACGCGCCGATGAGCCCGATGGCCCACACCACCGAACGGCGGGCTTCCTTCGCCGTGGGGACGGTGTAGAACCGCATCAGCACGTGGGGAAGTCCGGCGGTACCGAGTACGAGGGCCAGGGCCAGCGACACGAAGTCGAGCTGGGACGTCGAGGAGACGCCGTACTTCGCCCCAGGGGCGAGCACGTCTCGAGCGGCGACTCCCTTGGTCTGGCTGTGGGTGACGGCTTGCTGAGCCGAGCCGAGCAGATCGGAGAAGTTGAGGCCGAACTTGACGAGCACGATGACCGTCATCACGCCTGCGCCGGTGATCAGGAGCACGGCCTTGATGATCTGAACCCACGTCGTGCCCTTCATCCCGCCGACGAGCACGTAGACGATCATCAGGACTCCGACGACGGCGATGACGACGCCCTGCCAGAACTTGTCGGTGACGTCGAGCAGAAGCGCAACGAGTCCGCCAGCGCCTGCCATCTGGGCGAGCAGGTAGAACAGGGATACCGTCAGCGTCGACGTCGCCGCGGCAAGGCGCACCGGCCGCTGCTTCAGTCGGAAGCTGAGTACGTCTGCCATCGTGAACTTGCCTGTGTTACGCAGCAATTCGGCTACCAGCAGCAGTGCGACCAGCCACGCGACGAGAAAGCCGATGAGTAGAGGAAGCCGTCGTAGCCGTAGACCGCGATGGCCCCGGCGATGCCAAGGAAGCTGGCGGCAGACAGGTAGTCGCCTGCGATGGCGATGCCGTTCTGCGGGCCGGAGAAGGCGCGGCCTCCGGTGAAGAACTGGTCCGCGCTGCGGCTGTTGCGGCTGGCGCGGATGACGACGAACAGCGTGACGAGGACGAACACCGCGAAGATGGCGATGTTGGCGAGCGGATTTCCGACGGTCGAGCTTGCGGCCAAGAACTTCACTTGGTGGCCTCCAACTCGGCCTCGACCCTGGCCCGAAGCTCAGTGGCGCGCGGGTCGAGCTCGCGGTTTGCGAATCGGACGTACAAGCCGGTGATGACGAAGGTGGTGAGGAACTGGCCGAGCCCGATCAACAGGCCGGCGTTGATGTTGCCCCACACCGGAGTCGCCATGAAGTCGTGGGCGTACGCGCCGAGCGCAACGTAGATGCCGTACCAGACGAGGAAGAATGCCGTCATGGGAAAGACGAAGCGGCGCAATCGTGTTCGTAGTTCCTGGAAATCGGGGCTGGACTGTACGGCCAGATAGATCGCGTCGGTCGACGAGGCGGCCTCGGGTGGTGTTTTGCTGGTGTCGGGCACCGCTGCTCCTGATCTCGATGTGTAGTTGTCGTGGCTCACAGCATAGTGAGGGCCAGATCACAGGTGTGGGCGTTCGCACTAGACTGTCCGAATGGCCAGGATCCAGCTCGTTCAAGATCAGGCGGCCGATGCGCTGCTCGAGTCGAATCCCTTTGCGCTACTGGTGGGCATGATGCTGGACCAGCAGATACCGATGGAGGTCGCGTTCGCTGGGCCCAAGAAGCTCGCGGATCGCCTCGGCGCCCTCGAACCCGACCTGATCGCCGGGTACGACCCAGACGCCTTCATCGCGCTGTGTTCGGAACGTCCTGCCGTGCACAGGTTTCCAGGGTCCATGGGCAAGCGGCTCCAGACGCTGGCGCAGGCGATCGTCGACGACTACGCGGGCAACGCCGCCGGGATCTGGACCGTCGGTGACCCCGACGGGCCCGAACTGTTGCGGCGGCTCAAGGCGCTGCCTGGCTTCGGTGAGCAGAAGGCCAAGATCTTCGTCGCACTGCTCGGCAAGCAGTACGGCGTGACGCCCCAGGGTTGGCGAGCGGCCGCGGGCAACTACGGCAAGGCGGGCACCCACATGTCGGTGGCCGACGTCGTCGACGGCGGGTCGTTGGAGAAGGTGCGGTCGTTCAAGAAGCAAGCCAAGGCGGCAGCGAAGGCGAAGGCCGCGACGTAGCTGGCCGGACGCTAGAACGCCGGGCCGTCGAACTGTTCGCGGGTGACGAAGTCCTGCACCGGCTTTCGTTTCAACTTGGTGGGCTGATGTACCGGTTTGCCCAACGGAACCACGGAGGCGACCGCGTACTCGTCGGGAATGTTCAGCAGGCTTCGCACCGCCGGTTCCTGCGCGACGGCCATCGTGGTTGGCACGCCCCCGAAGCCTTCGTTGCGCGCGGCCAGCAGGACGTTCCACACGAATGGATATACCGACGCTCCGCTAATCACGCCGATGCGGTCCAGGTCCTGGTCCGTCGCCGCGACCACGCCGAGGTCGAGACAGATGACCAGCAGCACCTGGGCAGCGAGCAACGACGCCACCATGGCGCTGCCATCCGTCGCCGACACCGTTGCGTCGTCGACTCTGCGCGCATGCAGCGGATTCCATGGCGACTCTCCGTTGGCCGACTGGGCGAGGTAGCGCTTGGCCCCGGGCACGCTCAATTCGGCCAGCTTCTGGCGGGTGGTCGCGTCGCGTACCGCGATCACGCGGACGCCCTGCCGGTTGCCGCCACTCGGCGCGAACCGTGCATTGTCCAGAATTCGCTCGAGCACGTCATCGGGCAGTGGGTCGCCGGTGAACTGTCTGACCGCGCCGGTCGTGCGCATCGCGTCGTATAGCTCCATACCCGCCATCATGCTGGTGTGGGATCGTTGAGGGATGGCGAAGACACATCTGAACTGCCCCTGCGGCGAGGCGATCACCGGCGAGGACGAGAACGATTTGGTCGAGAAGGCTCAGGCGCACCTGGCGGAGGCACATCCCGGCCGTGAATACGACCGGGACATGATCCTCTTCATGGCCTTTTAGGCATCACTTGCGCGGCTAGGCCTAAGTGCTGACTTCGGGAACCACCGTCGAGCCGATGGTGGGCATGAACTGGCACTGCTTCTCGGTCGTCGTGACCTGGCCGAAGATCGTCGACATGACGCTGCCCGAGCCGGTGTCGGCGATGGCGGTCAACGTCGTCGGCCCAGCCGGGTTGATGTCGGACTGCGGCTTGAGAGTCGCGGTGCCCGACTTGCCCGTCGTCAGGTTGACCCAGGTCACGTTCAGCGGCAGCTTCTGCACGTCCGCAGGGCCGGGGGTACCGATCGCGGTGAACACGTATGCCGTCTGTCCCGGGCCAGGCCCTGGCGCGGGGATCTTCGCCGGCCCCGCGACGGAGATCGCGGTCGCCAGTACGTTTCCGCCGTCCGACAGGCATCCGTTGCTGATCGACGGATACATGAAGTCTTGTGTCACAGGTGAATCCGGTCCGAAGCCGGGTGCAGGCCCGGGAGCGGGGGCCGCGTCGGGTGCAGGCGCCGGGGCGGCGTCAGGCGCGGGTGCGGCGTCCGGTGCGGGTGCGGGTGCGGCCTCTGGTGCGGGTGCCGCCTCGGGGGCGATGGCCTGTGCGGCCTCGGGAACCGCATCCGGAGCCGGGCCCGCCGCGTGCGCCGGGTCGACGCCCATGGGGAGGTGCGCCTCGGTGCCAGGCACGGCCCCGATCGCGGGTACGTGTGCGACCTGGGGATCCGCCGCGAACTGATTGACGGCAGCAGCGACGTCCCGGGAGCCGGGCGGGGTCGCGGAGTTACCCGCGAAGGCAGCTGCCGCGGCCATCAACATCGACGCGGCGTTCGACGGGTTCGCCGCCGCCTGTTGAATTGCCGGACTAAGGGATTGCATCGCGGGCAATCCCGGCGCCTGCAGCCCACTGATCGGCAAGGGCAGCGGCGGTGGCGGTTCGGCTGCTGCGACCGGCTGACCGCCGAACATCAGGCCTGCCGTCGCGCTCAAGGCGACCAGCAGCGTCTTCGTCGGTGACATGACTCTCCCCACAGTGATGGTTTTGCGATCGGTCACGTGCGGCTCATGGCAGCGCGGAGACAAGTCCGCTCAAACCGCTCGCCGACGCCGGTGCGGCCAGCGCCGCGGCAGGTGCAGCAGCGATCGCAGGCGCCAAGGGTGCGGCCGCCACGGCGGCTGGCACGGCGGCCACTGCGGGCGTGGACGCCTTCGGCAACAGTCCGGCCAGTGGGGAGCCCGCCGGCATCAGCGACGCCAGATCTCCGGGAAAGTTGAGCTGCTGCGGTAGTGGCAGGGACGACCCCGGCAGCTGGGGAAGCGACACCTCGGCCGAGGGAATCAAGCCCTGTGCCGGTGCAGGCGCCGCGGCGGCAACCGGAGCGGTCACGTTCAGCGGAGCGGTCGCGTTCAGGGGAGCGGCAGCGGTCAGGGGAGCGGCAGCCAGCGGCGCGGCCGCGACCAGCGGAGCTGCGGCCAATGGAGCGGCAGGCGCGGCGGCCGCCTGGGGCAGCGTGACGGAGGCAGTCGCCGCAGGCGCAGCAGCGGCGGGAGCCGCGGCGGTCGCGGGTGCGCCGAACGCCGAGGCCAAGCCCTGCAGCAGCGCAGGCGCGCTGGCAGGCGACAGCGCGCTCAGGAACGGCATGTTGGGCATGCCGGGCACGACAGGGGCTGGCGCGGGGTCCGCGGAAGCCGTCGAACTGAACAGCAGCGCGCCCGGCAGCGCGCATGCGGCCGCGATCATGCTGGTGGCGAAGATTTTTCTGACGAGAGGCATGGTTTTCCCAATCCGTTGGAGGCACGTCTGGGAGCGACGCTAGCTAGTTACTGGTGTTACTCAAGTGACACGTGTGGCGTTTATGGAACCGTGATGGATCGGACGGCATACGGTTACCGATCGCTAGAGTCAGGGCATCGCCCAGCCCGTGCTACGCCCCAGCGAGTCGCCGCCGAACCGGTGGGCGGCCGTGGCGCCCTGCCTACTTCTGCTGAGCGTCGTGCTGCGGATCGCGCTCACCTACCTGGGGCCCAACGGCACCAACTTCATCGACCTTCACGTCTACGTCGACGGTGCCGCGGCGTTGGCCGACGGCGGGCTCTACGACTTCGTCTATCACGCGCCGGTGCCGCCGATGCCGCTGCAGTTCACGTACCCGCCGTTCGCCGCGTTGGTGTTCTACCCGCTGCACTTCCTGCCCTTTCCGATGGTGGGGCTGTGTTGGCAGGTCGGCATCTTTGCGACGCTCTACGGCTGTGTCGTCGTGACACTGCGGCTGCTCGGGCGCTTCGACCGACGATCGGCCATGACGTGGACGGCGCTGGCGATCTGGTTCGAGCCGATGCGCCACGTCTTCGAACTGGGCCAGATCAGCGCCTTGCTAGTGCTGGCGGTGCTGTGGGCCTGCCACAGCAGGCGGCCGTGGGTCTCCGGTGTCTTGGTCGGGGTCGCGGCAGGCATCAAGCTGACTCCTGCCGTCACGGGGCTGTACTTCCTCGGTGCGCGCCGCTGGGGGGCCGCCGCCGCATCGGCGGTCGTGTTCCTCGGTACCGTCGCGCTGTCCGTGGTGGCGCTCGGTGCGCAGGGCCGCTACTACTTCACCGATCTGCTCGGCGACGCCGGTCGGATAGGTGAGGTCTCGTCGCCGATGAACCAGTCGCTGCGCGGCATGGTCGGCTACCTTCTTGGACACGACGCGGGGTACGGCCCGCTGGTTCTGGCGGCGATGGCCGTGGCGGCAGTGCTCACCGTGCTGGCTTGGCGGGCAATCGATTCCGATGACGCGCTAGGCCGGCTGCTCGTGGTGATGTTGTTCGGCCTGCTCTGCTCTCCGATCAGCTGGACCCACCACTACGTATGGCTGCTGCCCCTGGTGCTGTGGCTGGTACACGGCCCCATGCGAGTCCGCACGCGCACCGTCGGCTGGGCGTGGTTCGTGCTGGCATACGTCAGCCCGCCATGGATCCTGGTGTTCACCGACTCGCGGGGTTGGACGTCGAGCGGCCACTCGTACCTGGCCTGGGTGGGCTCGCTTTACGTGCTGGCGGCGCTTGCCACACTCGGGTACCTCGCTACTCTGCGCCGACGATCCGATCGATCGCGGACGCCATCTCCAGATCCTTCGGAGTGATGCCACCCTCGGAATGGGTGACTAGCACGAAAGTCACTGTTCGCCAACGGATGTCGATGTCGGGATGATGGTCCTGACTTTCCGCGTACTCGCCGACGCGACGCACGGCGTCGATGCCATCGAGAAACGCCGGAAACTTCTTGGACCTCTTCAATGCGCCGTCGGTGTGCTCCCAGCCATTGAGAGTTGGCAGCGCGGCATCCACTTCCTGGTTCGATAACACAGCCATGATCCGAAGGTATACCTTCGCCCGCAGTGTCGAAACCAACGCGGAAACAGATCGTGGTCGCCGGAGCGCTGATCTCCGACGGAGCGCTGCTCGTCGCCCAACGCGACCGGCCGCCCGAACTTGCAGGTCTGTGGGAGTTGCCCGGCGGGAAGGTGGCGGACGGGGAATCCGACGCGACCGGGTTGGCGCGTGAACTGCGCGAGGAACTCGGCGTCGAGGTCGCCGTCGGTGCACGCATCGGTCATGACGTGGCGCTGTCCGGCGTGATGACACTGCGCGCCTACCTCGTCACCCAGACCGGCGGCACCATCGAAGCTCGTGACCACCGGGCGCTGGACTGGGTGACGGCCGACGGGCTCGACGACGTCGCTTGGGTGCCAGCCGATCGGGGTTGGCTGCCCGACCTGTTCGCGGCGCTGCGCGAGCGGGGGGCCCTTGAGCTTCCCTGACTGGCTAGTACCGCAGCCGGTCGCCGACCACTCGCACCCCAGACGAGCTGCGCGGGTGGCGGACCGCATACACCGGGTGGAACAGGGCCGGGTGGCGGCAATGCGGGCACGATTCCCGCGCCGCGTTCGCCGACGAGGTCGTCAAGTGGTGACATGCCGCACACCGCACGACGTAGAACGCACCCATCCAATTCAGCAGGCCCACGTAGATTGCCGCGGTCGCGGCGCCTGCCAGCACCATTACCAGAGCGATGGTTCCCACTTCGTAAAATGTCATGATCGACACCTCCAACAAGCGACTGACAATTTCACGCTACGCCGATGTTCATCGAGGTAGTCACGACTTTCGTGTGCGCTTGAACACCTTCTCGAGGGCCTTGCCACGCACCCCGGATAGCTCCGCCTTGCGGACTTTGTGGAGGACGACGGGGCAGCGTTTGCACCTCGGTTTGCTGCGGCAGCACTTCTTCTTCGGTTGGATTCCGCCGAACTTGCTGGACTTCACTTGTCGCTTCCGCTTCCTTCCGAACCCGTCCACACCCGTCCACCGTTTTCGCGAATGGTTACTCGCGCTGCGACAATCTGTGACGTGGAGCTGCCCAGTGATTTCAGGAACGTAGCCATCGTGGCGCACGTGGACCATGGCAAGACGACCCTGGTCGATGCAATGTTGCGGCAATCCGGTGCCCTGACGCACCGCGGCGACGACTCGATCGAACGCCTGATGGACTCCGGTGACCTCGAAAAGGAAAAGGGCATCACCATCCTGGCGAAGAACACCGCGGTGCACCGCCAGCACCCCGACGGCAGCATGACGGTCATCAACGTCATCGATACGCCTGGTCACGCGGATTTCGGCGGCGAGGTGGAACGCGGACTCTCGATGGTCGACGGAGTGCTGCTGCTGGTCGACGCGTCCGAAGGCCCGCTGCCCCAGACACGCTTCGTACTGCGCAAGGCGCTGTCCGCGCACCTTCCGGTGATCCTGGTGGTCAACAAGACCGACCGCCCCGACGCCCGCATCGCGGAGGTCGTCTCGGAAAGCCACGACCTCTTGCTCGACGTCGCTTCAGACCTCGACGCCGAGGCCCAGAAGGCGGCCGAGGAAGCGCTGGGACTGCCGACGCTGTACGCATCGGGCCGTGCGGGCATCGCCAGTACCACCGAGCCTGCCAACGGCGAGAACCCCGAAGGCGAGAACCTCGACCCGCTGTTCGACGTGCTCCTCGAGCACATTCCGCCGCCGCAGGGTGATCCGGAGGCCCCGTTGCAGGCGCTGGTGACCAACCTGGACGCCTCGGCCTTCCTCGGCCGACTGGCACTCATCCGCATCTACAAGGGCCGGATCCGCAAGGGTCAGCAGGTCGCCTGGATGCGCGAGGTCGACGGACATCCCGTCATCACGAACGCGAAGATCACCGAGCTGCTCGTCACCGAGGGTGTGGAACGTACGTCCACGGATGAGGCCATCGCGGGCGACATCGTCGCCGTCGCAGGCCTGCCGGACATCATGATCGGCGACACGCTGGCCGACACCGAGCACGCGCACGCGCTGCCGCGCATCACCGTCGACGAGCCCGCCATCTCCGTCACGATCGGTACCAACACCTCGCCGCTGGCAGGCAAGGTGTCCGGCCACAAGCTCACCGCGCGGATGGTCAAATCCCGCCTTGACAGCGAATTGGTCGGCAACGTGTCGATCAAGGTCGTCGACATCGACCGGCCCGACGCGTGGGAGGTGCAGGGCCGTGGCGAGCTCGCGCTTGCGGTGCTCGTCGAGCAGATGCGCCGCGAAGGCTTCGAGCTGACGGTCGGCAAGCCGCAGGTGGTCACCAGAACGATCGACGGCAAGCTGCACGAGCCCTTCGAGGCGATGACCATCGACTGCCCCGACGAGTTCGTCGGCCCGATCACCCAGCTCATGGCCGCGCGCAAGGCACGCATGGAGGACATGGTCAACCACGCCGCGGGCTGGGTCCGGATGGACTTCATCGTGCCCAGCCGTGGCTTGATCGGCTTCCGCACCGACTTCCTGACCCTGACCCGTGGCACCGGGATCGCGAACGCGGTGTTCGACGGTTACCGTCCGTGGGCTGGTGAGATCCGGGCGCGCCACACCGGATCGCTCGTCTCGGACCGAACCGGCAAGATCACGCCATTCGCCATGACCCAGCTGTCCGACCGCGGCCAGTTCTTCGTCGAGCCGGGACATGACACCTACGAAGGCCAGGTCGTCGGCATCAACCCGCGTGCAGAGGACCTCGACGTCAACGCGACCCGCGAGAAGAAGCTGACCAATATGCGTTCTGCGACGGCCGATGTCTTCGAGACGCTGGCCCGTCCCCTCGAGATGGGCCTCGAACTGGCCATGGAGTTCTGCGCCGAGGACGAGTGCGTCGAAGTCACGCCAGAGATCGTGCGGGTGCGCAAGGTCGAACTGAACGCCACGGTGCGTGGTCGGATGAAGGCTCGCGCGAAGGCCCGGGGTTAGGTCGCCCGATACCCTGAACGGCGTGCCGACGACATTGCGACGCCTCAGCGGCGTCGCGGTCGCGTTGCTCTCGGTGTTGGGCTTGGCAACCGCGTGCACGGTGAAGCCGCCGCCCGCGCCGCAGAGTACGGAGACCTCGGTGGTGGCCGCGCCGCCGCCGCCCAAGGCAATGCAGATCATCATGGCGATCGATTCCATCGGCCCAGGCTTCAACGCTCACCTGCTGTCCGATCAGTCGCCGGTGAATGCGGCCATCTCGGCGCTAGTGCTGCCGAGTTCGTTTCGGCCGATCCCCGACTTCCGCTCGCCGACCGGGTCGCGCTGGGAGCTGGACCCGACGCTGCTGGAATCGGCCGAGGTGACCAACCAGAATCCCTTCACCGTCACCTACAAGATCCGACCAGAGGCGCAGTGGACCGACAACGCGCCGATCGGTGCCGATGACTACTGGTACCTGTGGCGGCAGATGGTCGGTGAGCCAGGGGTGGTCGATCCGGCGGGTTACGACCTGATCACGGGCGTCCAGTCCGTCGAAGGCGGCAAGACGGCGGTGGTCACCTTCTCGCAGCCGTATCCCGCATGGCGTGAACTCTTCAATGATTTGCTCCCTGCACACATCGTCAAGGACGTGCCTGGTGGCTTCTCGTCCGGGTTGGTTCGGTCGCTGCCCGTCACCGGTGGCCAGTTCCGCGTTGAGAACATCGACCCTCAGCGCGACGAGATCCTGCTGGCGCGCAACGACCGATACTGGGCAGTCCCGGCGCAGCCCGACGAGATTCTGTTCAGACGCGCGGGATCGCCTGCTGCACTGGCTGATTCGATGCGCAATGGGGACACCCAGGTCGCGCAGGTGCACGGTGGTCAGGCGACGTTCGCACAGTTGGGCGCCATCCCTGATGTGCGGACGGAGCGCATCGCCACGCCGCGGGTGCTGCAGTTGACCCTGCGCGGGCAGCAACCGGCACTCGCGGATACCCAAGTGCGCAAGGCGATCATGGGACTGCTCGATGTCGACTTGCTCGCAGCGGTCGGGGCGGGCAGCGACAACACGGTGACCCTGGCCCAGGCGCAGGTGCGCTCGCCGTCGGATCCCGGCTACGTTCCGACCGCCCCGCCTGCGATCACCCGGGAGGCGGCATTGGGACTTCTGAGCGACGAAGGGTACGTCATCGAGCAGGTGCCCCCATCGACGGCGCCTGGGTCGCCGATGCCCCAGCCGCCTGCCACGCGCGGACGGATCAGCAAGGACGGGCAGCCGCTAACGCTCGTGCTCGGCGTCGCGTCCAACGATCCGACGGCGGTGGCCGTGGCGAACACCGCTGCAGACCAGTTGCGCAACGTCGGCATCTCGGCGTCCGTGTTGGCGCTGGATCCTCCTGCGCTCTACGGGGATGCGCTGGATCAGAACCGGGTGGACGCCATCGTGGGCTGGCACCAGGCCGGTGGCGATCTGGCGACCGCGCTGGCGTCGCGCTACGGCTGCCCGGCGCTTGAGGCCGAGGCCGTCGGGACGGCCACCCCGGCACCGACGTCCACGTCCATCACGACGACCACGACGACAACGACGAGTTCGGCCCCTCGGTCGAAACCGCCGCCGCCGACGGACGTTCCGCCCGCGCCAGCGTCCGAGACCGGGGAGCTAGTTCAGGCGCCGAGCAACCTCACCGGAATATGTGATCGAAGCATCCAACCGAAGATCGACGCGGCCCTGGACGGCAGCGAGGACATCGCCGAGGTGCTGACGGCGGTCGAGCCGAGACTGTGGAACATGGCGACCGTCATGCCGATCCTCCAGGACACCACCATCGTGGCCGCGGGTCCCAACGTGCAGAACGTGAACCTCTCCGGGGCCGTGCCGGTCGGCATCGTCGGGAATGCAGGCATCTGGGCCAAGACCCCTCACTGATCACGGCAATCGGCCCCCTCTTCTGCGCTGAAGAGGGGGCCGATTGGATTAGTGGTTACTTCCGGTGGCGACCGCCGCCGTCTGAGCCCTTGCTGCTCCCGGAGCTCTTTCCAGCACTGCTGCTCCCGGCGCTCGCGCTGCTCTTGCCGGTGCCGCCGCTGACGGCCTTCGTGATGCCTGCACTGACGTTGGCGACCGCAGCCTTGACTGCAGCGCCGCCCGTTGCGGTTGCAGTGGCGTCAGTGAACAGTTGTTCCGAAACTGGCAGGCGGGGTCAACTTTCCGGTCAGTAGCTAGAAAAGGCGGAGCAGCAGCGTCGCCGCTGCCACTCGGTTGCCGGAACCGGCCCCGCAGCCTGCGTGCCGAGGTTTGAATCGGGTGGGTCATCGGCGGCGTCCACGGCGTCGGCAAGCCAGCGCGGGGCCCCTCGACCGGGCAGGTTTCTTTGCTTAAGCAACGACATCTCATCGCTCGGCCCGATGCTGCTCGCCAAGCAGCCTGATGCCGTGTGCGGCAAAGGCGCCCACCAGAAAGACCAGCAACAGCCAATACGGCGGCCGTGCCAGCTCCCAGACGAACAACGCCGCGAAGGCCGGGGCGCGCTGCGTGATGGCGAGCACGCCCGCGGCACACGTCAACGAGGCCGCGGCGACCTCGATGTGGGTGCCGGCGAGGTGATTGAGGGCAAGCGTGGCCACCGAACCGGCGGCCGCGCCGGTAGCGAGTGCGGGCGTGATCATCCCGCCAACGGCCCCTGCGCGCAGGAAGAGGGCCGTCAGCAAGGGCTTGAGCAAGAGGATGACGGCCGCCCCGCCCAGCGTCAGGCCCGCGTTGATGCTGACCGTCAGAATGCTGCGCCCGTTGCCCGGTAGTTCGGGCCGCCAGATCGACGCGATCCCGGTCGCGAGCCCGGCGATGGCAATCGTCGGGATCAGCGTCCACGACGAAATCTGGGGCTTCGGGCGGGCCAGCTTCATCAATTTGTCGAAGCCGAACCCGATGACCACCGAGAGCGGGGCGATGACGAGGGCCAACCCGACGAAGAAGTACGACAGCGAAGGATCCGGCCACGCGAGGGGGTGTTCCAAGTGGGTGACGGGAGCCGATACCGCGACGGCGAGGCTCGACGTGATGAGCGCCGTGCCGACCGCGCGGGGATGCCAGGTGCGCAGCACTATCCGAACGGCGAACAGTGCACCGCCCAGCGGGACGCTGTACACGGCGCCCAGCCCTGCCCCCGCGGCGCAGGCCAGCAGGATTTCGCGATCGCGTGCGGTCAGCGCCCAGCGCGACGTGCCGAGATCACCGAGCGCCGCGGCCAGTTGCCGGGGTGCGCCTTCGCGCCCGAGCGACGCGCCCGACCCCACCAGCAAGACCTGGAGCCCGGCATCGAGGGACATGCGCCATCGGGGGATCGGACGGTGCTTTTCGATCGTTTCCGTGAGCGACGGAACTTCGGCCCTGCGCCGCAGCATCCACCAACCGAGCCCGGCCAACACGCCGCCGATCATCGGGCCGAGTGCGCGGCGGACCGGGCTGCTACCGCCAACCCCGCCGAGCAGTGTGCCGAACGAATAGTGGTAGGTGAGGTGTTCGACGAAGTGAAGCAACAGAGTGGTGGCGGCACCGGCGACACCGGCGAGCAGACCAACCAACACGACCCCGCATGCGTACTCGAGGGTGCGCCGCGCCACGCGATGAATCTATCTTGTGCCAATGGACATTCCACGGTTGTTGTTCGTCCACGCTCACCCGGATGACGAAACGCTGACCAACGGCGCCACGATTGCGCACTACGTCGCCCGCGGTGCGCGTGTCCACGTCGTCACCTGCACCCTCGGTGAGGAGGGCGAGGTGATCGGTGAGCGTTGGGCCCAGCTTGCCGTCGACGGTGCAGACCAGCTCGGCGGGTACCGCATCGGTGAACTGTCCGTGGCGCTACGCGAATTGGGAATCGGCGAACCGATCTTCCTCGGCGGAGCTGGCCACTGGCGGGACTCGGGCATGGAGGCTGCGCCGGGGCGGCATGGGCAGCGCTTCGTCAACGCCGATCCGGATGAGGCGGTCGGCGCGCTCGTCGCCATCATTCGCGAACTGCGCCCCCACGTCGTCGTCAGCTACGACCCCAACGGCGGCTACGGACACCCCGACCACATCCAGGCGCACAGGGTGACGACGGCGGCCATTGTCGCGGCGGGCGGTTCCGGCTATCCGGGCGAGTCATGGTCGGTGCCGAAGTTCTACTGGACCGTCATGGCGCGCAGCGCGATGGCGGCTGGCATCGCGGAGCTTGCGGACGTCGACTTGCCGCCGTCCTGGCAGCTCGTCACCGAGGGTTTCGATTTCCTGTATCCCGATGACGAGATCACCGCCGTCGTCGAGGCGCCCGAACAACGTGCGACGAAGGCCGCCGCGCTACGTGCGCACGCTACGCAGGTCAGTGTGGACGCGAGCGGACGCGCTTGTGCGCTGTCCAACGACATCGTGCTGCCCATCGACGGCAGCGAACACTACGTGCTGGCGGCGGGGACGGCAGGAGCCCGTGACGAGCGCGGATGGGAGACGGATCTGCTCGCCGGGTTGAACCTGGGATAGCGAGCTGCGGCCGGGGTACGCTGCTGTCGACGAGCACCGCGAGGAAGGGCTGGCAATGGACCCGGATCTGGATCCCAACTTGCAGCATCAGCAGGACCGCTTGGACAACTTCCAGTGGGTAGTCGGTTCGCTCGTCTCGCTGCTCGACAGCATTCCAACCTGACCGCTTCGCCCTCTGAGCCCAGTGCTGTGCCTTGGGCACGCCGCATCTTGATCGCGGTCTTGGCGTTCGACGGCGTGCTCTCAGCGGTAGTGGGCGCCCTGTTCCTACCGCTTTACGTGGGTAGTGTGCCGTTCCCCATCAGTTCATTGCTCAGCGGATTGCTCAATGCCGCGCTGGTGTGGGCCACTTTCCAGTGGACTTCGGTGACGCGGCTTGCGGGGGCGCCACTGTGGACGTTTCTGGCAACCGTCGTCGCGCTGACGTTCGGAGGGCCTGGCGACGACGTCGTGTTCGGCGGTGAGAATCCGCTGCCGTTCATCTTGTTCGTCGTGTTGGGCGCGGGCCCGCCCGCGTTCTTGCTCTGGCGGAATCAGGCGCGGACGATCAGTCCTTCGCGCCCGCTTTGACATCCTTTGCACGCCGGTGGCCGCGGTCCTTGGCCCCACTTGGCGGGTCTGCCTTCGATTGCGCCGTGAGCGCGAAGGGCGCCGATACGGTGCGGACGGTGGGAGCCGAGCGCGGCATCGAGTGTGCCGTCGATTCGGCCACCAAAAGCACGAACGCAACGGTAGCCGCGGTGATCGTGGCGATGCCTGCCGTGAGGCAGGAGCGAACCGAAACGTTCAAGGGACTGCGCCTCCGATGCTCGGCACCATTTCTGCTGTTGGTGAACTTTGGCGGGGTCAAGGCAACTATGGGAGCTGGCGCGCACCGGTGTCGTCGCCCTGGGACTAATGTGACCCCTATGCCAGGCGCAGAGGTGTCAGATTGTGAGACGCGCGGATGATTCTCGACGACGCCGGGGTTACAGGGGAGTGGCTCTGAACCCGCAACGCGGCATCGCACTGCCAGACCCGGTAATTTCGCCCAAGTCTTCTGGAGGGCAGGAGCGGAGCGACCCGGGAGTCGTTGAAGTGCCCAGTCCGGCCGCTCTGCGGCGGGTCTTGCGGCGCGCACGGGACGGGGTGGCGCTCAACGTCGAAGAAGCCGCGCTCGCCATGACCGCCCGCGGTAACGACCTCGTGGACCTCTGCGCCAGCGCTGCCAGGGTGCGCGATGCCGGGCTGGAAGCGGCTGGGCGCCGCGGTCCGACGGGCAAGCTGCCGGTCAGCTACTCGCGCAAGGTATTCATTCCCATAACGCACCTGTGCCGCGATACCTGCCATTACTGCACCTTCGTCACCGTGCCGGGCAAGCTGCGCGCCGAGGGTATGGGCATGTTCATGGAGCCCGACCAGATTCTGGACGTGGCCAGGCGCGGCGCCGAGTTGGGTTGCAAGGAAGCGCTTTTCACCCTGGGTGACCGCCCGGAGGCGCGCTGGCCCGAAGCCCGGCAGTGGCTCGACGAGCGGGGCTACGACTCGACGCTGGACTACGTGCGCGCGATGGCCATCCGGGTGCTCGAGGAGACGGGGCTGTTGCCCCACCTGAACCCCGGGGTGATGAGTTGGTCGGAATTGTCGCGGCTCAAACCCGTTGCGCCATCGATGGGCATGATGCTGGAGACCACGTCGCGTCGGCTCTTCGAGACCAAGGGGCTTGCGCACTACGGTAGCCCCGACAAGGATCCGGTGGTGCGGTTGCGCACGCTGGACGACGCGGGTCGGCTGGCCGTCCCGTTCACCACCGGCTTGCTGGTCGGCATCGGTGAGACGTTGACCGAGCGCGCCGGGACCATGCACGCAATCCGGCGCTCGCACAAGGAGTTCGGGCACGTCCAGGAAGTCATCGTTCAGAACTTCCGCGCCAAGGATCACACCGCAATGTCGTCCGTTCCGGATACCGGAATCGACGACTTCGTGGCCACCATCGCGGTCACCCGCCTGGTGCTCGGACCCAAGATGCGCATTCAAGCGCCGCCCAACCTGGTCTCGCGCGACGAGTGCCTGGCCCTCATCGGCGCGGGCGTCGACGACTGGGGCGGCGTGTCGCCACTGACACCGGACCACGTCAATCCCGAGCGGCCGTGGCCTGCGTTGGACGAACTCGCCGAGGTCACCGCCGAGGCCGGCTACGACCTGGTGCAGCGGCTGACGGCGCAACCTCAGTACGTGCAGGCCGGCGCGGCCTGGATCGATCCGCGCGTGCGCGCGCACGTTGCTGCCCTGGCCGACCCCGAGACGGGGTTCGCGCTCGACGTCAATCCGGAGGGCCAACCGTGGCAGGAGCCCGACGAGGCCGCTGAGTCCCTTGGTCGGACCGACCTGCACACCGCCATCGACACCGAGGGCAGGCTCACCGAGACCCGCAGCGATCTGGACAGCGCGTTCGGGGACTGGGAGTCGATCAGGGAGAAGGTGGGCGAGCTCGCTGCGCGGGCCCCCGACCGCATCGACACCGACGTGCTTGCGGCTCTGCGCTCGGCTGAGAAGAACCCAGCCGGATGCAGCGACGACGAGTACCTCGCGTTGGCGACGGCCGACGGTCCCGCATTGGAAGCCGTTACGGCGCTGGCGGATTCGCTGCGCCGCGACGCGGTCGGCGACGACGTGACGTTCGTGGTCAACCGCAACATCAACTTCACCAACATCTGCTACACGGGCTGCCGGTTCTGCGCGTTCGCGCAGCGCAAGGGTGACGCCGACGCGTTCTCGCTGTCCACCGACGACGTGGCCGAGCGGGCCTACGAGGCGCACCTCGCGGGGGCCACCGAAGTCTGCATGCAGGGCGGCATCGATCCCGAACTCCCCGTGACCGGGTATGCGGATCTGGTGCGGGCGGTCAAGGCGCGCGTGCCGTCGATGCACGTGCACGCGTTCTCGCCCATGGAGATCTCCAACGGTGTCACCAAGAGCGGCACCAGCATTCGCGAATGGCTGACCAGCCTGCGCGAGGCCGGGCTCGGCTCCATCCCCGGGACCGCCGCCGAGATCCTCGACGACGAGGTCCGCTGGGTGTTGACCAAGGGCAAGCTGCCCACGTCGGCCTGGATCGAGGTCATCACCACCGCGCACGAGGTCGGGCTGCGGTCGAGTTCGACGATGATGTACGGCCACGTCGACACTCCGCGGCACTGGGTCGGCCATCTCAACGTGCTGCGCGACATCCAAGATCGCACGGGTGGATTCACCGAATTCGTGCCCCTGCCCTTCGTGCATCAGAGCTCGCCGTTGTATCTGGCAGGCGGAGCGCGCCCAGGGCCCACGCACCGCGACAATCGCGCCGTTCACGCCCTCGCCCGGATCATGTTGCACGGCAGGATCCCCCACATTCAGACCAGCTGGGTGAAGCTCGGAGTCGAGCGCACTCAGGTGATGCTCAACGGGGGCGCCAACGACCTCGGCGGCACGCTCATGGAGGAGACCATCTCGCGGATGGCGGGCTCCGAGAACGGGTCGGCGAAGTCGGTCGAGGAACTCGTCGCGATCGCCGAGGGCATCGGACGCCCCGCGCGCCAGCGCACCACGACGTACGCACCACTCGCCGCCTAGGGACACGCCCCTTCCCACGAGCAGACGCAAAAGCCCCTCAACGCGCCGGTTTGAGGGGCTTTTGCGTCTGCTCGTCGGGTCTTCGTGCGAGTCGGTACCCGACACGCCGTGGTACTTCGGGGGTTTGCCCACGCTCGCCGACACGCAGCCGAAAACCCTGCGCCGAGGTGAACTTCGTGCCAGGCTCGCGCGTGTAGGGAAGTGACTGTCGCCATCCACAGCCCAGGAGTGCGCCTTGACCACGATTTCCGGAATACCCGCCCATGCCCTGCTCGTACACGCCATCGTCGTGCTCGCGCCGCTGACCGCGCTGCTCGAAATCCTGTGTGCGCTTTGGCCGGCGGCGCGCCGACGGTTGGTGTGGCTGGTACTGGCGTTCGGGGTCGCAGTAATGGTGTCGACCCTGTTGACCATTTCGGCAGGCGAGTGGCTGTACGACCAGAGACCGCAACACTCGGCGATCCTCGACACGCATCAGGTGCGGGGCGAATGGATGCTGTACTTCGCCATCGGACTGCTCGTGGTGGCGATCGTTCAAGCCGTACAGCACCGGCACGAGTCACGTTCGGCAGAGCCGAAGCCCGTGCTCGCCGTAGTCGTCGCGGTGCTCGCCGTCGTGGTCGGGGTGTCGTCCATCGTCGCGGTGGTGCGGGCCGGTGACTCCGGCGCACACGCCGTCTGGGATGGCCGCTGAGCGCCGAACGGTGACGTGCAACCTAGTGGTATGACCTCAGCCCAGACACACACCGCCGAAGGGCAACCGCGGGCCCGCGGGCTCGCGATCCCACTGCCCGGCCAGCCGGGACCGCTCAATGCGATCACCGATGTACCCGCCGTCGAGGTCGGCGAGGTCACGCTGATCGACGGCGACGGTCCACTCGAGGTCGGACGTGGCCCGGTACGCACCGGCGTCACCGCGATCCTGCCTCGTGGCCGGGACGGTGTCGGTCGAGCGTGTGCGGCGGGCTGGTATTCGCTCAACGGCAACGGCGAGATGACCGGCACCACCTGGATCGAGGAGTCGGGCTCCTTCAATGTGCCTGTGGTGCTGTCGAATACGCATGCCGTCGGGGCCTGCCACACCGGCGTCACGAGTTGGATCAACAAGGTCAACCCGCGGCTGGCCCGCCAGTGGTTGCTGCCCGTCTGCGCGGAGACGTGGGACGGCTACCTCAACGACATCAACGGCGGGCACGTGCGGCCGGAGCACGTCGAAGCCGCACTTGACGCGGCCGCGCTAGGGCCGGTGGCCGAAGGCTCGGTCGGCGGCGGCACGGGCATGAACTGCTATGAGTTCAAGGGCGGCAACGGAACTGCATCGAGGGTCGTGACGTACGGCGCCCACACCTTTACCGTCGGCGCGTTCGTGCAGGCGAACTTCGGCTCCCGCGGTGAACTGACTGTGGCAGGCCGACATGTCGGGGCGTTGCTCGCCGACGACAATCCGCTCGACTCGGATTGGTTCGCGGCGGACCTCGGCCCGCGGCCTCCGCCCGGTGCGGGCTCGGTGATCGCGGTCGTCGCGACCGACGCGCCGCTACTTCCGGGGCAGTGCAAGGCGCTCGCGCGCCGGGTGCCGCTCGGGCTGGCCAGGACGGGTACGACGGGCAGCCATTTCTCCGGCGACATCTTTCTGGCCTTCTCGACGGCCGACGCCGACGGTCTGCACAGTGGCTTCCCCGTCGACCCGCCCGCCGACGACGAATTCAGCACGATGACCTTCATTCCATGGGGTCGGATGGATCCCTTCTATGCCGCGGTCGTCCAGGCCGTGGAAGAGGCGGTGCTCAACTCGTTGGTGGTCAACGAGGACATGGTGGGACGCGACGGTCACCGCGCTCCCCGGCTGCCGATCGATCGCTTGACTGCGCTGTTGGCCGGCACCACCGAATAGAATCGGACCGTAGTCCGGAACAAATTCGGACCGTGGTCCGTTTAGACTTGGTGAGGCGCCGCGAGGGTCGGCGTCCGCAGCCAAGGAGACACTGACATGACCGCAGCAGTAGCCACCGACCTGAGCACCGGGACCTGGGCCATCGACCCCGTCCACTCGTCGATCGGCTTTTCGGTACGCCACTTGGTGGTGAGCAAGGTTCGCGGCAACTTCGAGACGTTCAGCGGCGCGATCGTCGTCGCCGAAGACGGCACCCCGTCGGTGAATGCCGAGATCGGGGTCGATTCGCTCAGGACCGGCAACGAGCAGCGCGACGAGCACGTGAAGTCCGCAGACTTCTTCCACGCCCAGAAGTACCCGACGGCGACGTTCGTCTCGACCGGCGTGCGCGCCGACGGTGACGGCTACGTGCTCGACGGTGACTTCACTCTGAAGGGCGTCACCAAGCCGATCCAGCTCGTGCTGGAGTTCAACGGCGTCAACCCGGGCATGGGTCAGGGTCAGGTCGCCGGCTTCGAGGCGTCGGTCGTGTTGAACCGCAAGGACTTCGGAATCGACATCGACATGCCGCTGGAGACCGGCGGTGCGGTCGTCGGTGACAAGGTCACCATCACCCTCGACATCGAGGCGCTCAAGCAGGCTTAGTTCGTCGAACGTGCGGCCGTGGCGACACTTCGGCTGACTTTTCGCCATGGTCGCACGTTGGGTGGCGCGTCAGAGCGTGAGGCCCGGGTCGCGAGCGTGCGCGTAGTGCCGGTAGAACTCGGCGTGTCGTGTACGGACACGCACGCTCGCGGGCAAGGGGTCAGAGCTTCGCGGCGAGTTCGGTGCCTTGCCGGATGGCCCGCTTGGCGTCGACCTCAGCGGCGACGTCGGCGCCGCCGATGACGTGCGGCTCGATGCCGTTGCGGCGCAACGCCTCTTCGAGGTCGCGCACCGACTCCTGGCCCGCGCAGATGATCACGTTGTCGACGTCGAGCACGCGTGCATCGGCGCGTTGAGCTCCGAAGCTGATGTGCAGTCCGGCGTCGTCGATGCGTTCGTAGTTCACTCCCGAAAGCTGCTGCACGCCCTTGGCCTTCAGCGATGCGCGGTGCACCCAGCCCGAAGTCTTGCCCAACCCGCGGCCCTGCGGGCCCTTGGTCCGTTGCAGCAGATACACCTCACGGGCAGGTGGCAATGGGATCGGCGTCGTCAGCGCGCCACGGGCCTCCTGGGGATCGGCCACGCCCCACTCGGCCTTCCACTCCTTGAGATGTTGAGGCGACCTGATTCCGTCTGCCAGCTCCGCCGGCGAAGCCACCAGGAACTCACTGACGTCGAATCCGATGCCGCCCGCACCGACGACCGCGACGGACTTGCCGATCGGCTTGCCCAGGATCGCCTCGGCGTACGACAGCACCATCGGGTGGTCGATGCCGGGGATGTCGGGCATCCGCGGGGTCACTCCGGTGGCCAGCACGACGTCGTCGAACCCAGACAGTTCGTCGACGGCCGCGCGGGTATTCAGCCGCACGTCCACCCTGTGCTTGTCCAGCATGCGGGTGTAGTACCTGATGGTCTCGTTGAACTCCTCCTTGCCGGGAATCCGTCTGGCCAAGTCGAATTGGCCGCCGATGAGGTTGCCCGCCTCGAACAGCGTCACCGCGTGCCCACGGTCGGCGGCGGTCACCGCGGCGGACAATCCCGCGGGCCCGGCGCCTACGACGGCCACCCGCTTGATCCGGCGAGGTGGCTCGAGTACGAGTTTCGTCTCGTGGCCGGCCCGTGGGTTCAGCAGGCACGACACCGTCTTGTGGACGAAGGCATGGTCGAGACATGCTTGATTGCACGCGATGCAGGTGTTGATCTCGGCGGCGGCGTCGGCCGTCGCCTTGTTCACCCAGTCGGGGTCGCTGAGCAGCGGGCGGGCCATGGAGATCAGTTGCACGTGCCCGTCGGCGAGGATCTGTTCGGCGGACTGTGGCATGTTGATCCGGTTGGACGCAACCACCGGAATGCGGACGTGTTCGGCGAGCGCATTGCTGATGTCGACGAATGCGCTGTTGGGCACCGACGTGACGATCGTCGGCACCCGGGCCTCGTGCCAGCCGATGCCGCTGTTGATGATGGTGGCGCCCGCAGCCTCCACTTCGGTTGCCAGCGCGACGATCTCGTCCCAACTCTGGCCATTGTCGACGTAGTCGGCCATCGACATCCGGTAGCAGATGATGAAGTCGGCGCCGACGGCCTCGCGGGTGCGGCGCACGATCTCGACGGGCATCCGGCGGCGCTTCTCCGGCGTGCCGCCCCAGGCGTCCGTCCGCTTGTTGGTGCGAGGTGCGAGGAACTGGTTGAGCAGATAACCCTCGCTACCCATGATCTCGACGCCGTCGTAGCCGGCCTCGCGAGCCAGCAACGCGCAGCGCACGAAGTCGGCGATGGTGTCATCGACGCCGCGGGAGGACAGCTTGCGTGGACGAAAGGGATTGATGGCCGCCTTGATCGACGACGCGCTCACCGAGAACGGGTGATAGGCGTAGCGGCCGGCGTGGAGCACCTGCAGCAGGATCTTGCCGTCCGCGTCGTGGACGGCCTTCGTGATACGGCGGTGCCTCCTGGCCTCCGAGGACGACAGCATCTGCGCGGCAAAGGGGAGCAGCCAGCCCGCGCGGTTGGGTGCGTAGCCACCGGTGATGATCAGCCCGACGCCGCCGCGCGCCCGTTCGGCGAAGTACGCCGCCAGGCGGTCGATGTCACGGGCCCGGTCCTCCAGGCCCGTGTGCATCGAGCCCATGATCACGCGGTTGCGCAGAGTGGTGAACCCCAGGTCCAAGGGGGACAGCAGGTTTGGGTACGGGTGCTCAGACATGTGGGCCTCCCAGTGCCGTGAGTACTTCGTCGAGCCAGTCCACCGAGCCCTCTTCGGCGCGGATGCCACCGCGCAGCACCAGGTACTGGTGCAGCGCCGGACCGCGCAGGGCCGTTGGGTCGGGGAATTGGAGCTTCTCGAATCCCAGGTAGGTGTCCAATGATTCGGCTCGCTCGTCGCGTAGCGCGACCACCTGGGTGCGTAGCGCGGCGATGGCCGCGTCGTCGCCGTATGCGACGCCGCGGATCTTGACGGCCAGTTCGCGGGTGCGTCCGTCGGTGACGGCGCTGCCGCGGCCGGTCAGCGGCTGGGCGATCCACCTGGCGAGCTCGGCTCGGCCGCCATCGGTGGCGTCGTAGACCTTCTTGTCTGGCCTGCCCTGCTGTACGACCACTTCGACGCGGACCCATCCGTCGGCTTCCATGGTTCGCAACGTCCGATAGATCTGCTGATGGGTCGCCGCCCAGAAGTAGCCGATGGAGCGGTCGAAGCGGTGGGCCAGTTCGTATCCCGAGCTGGCCTGCTCGCATAGCGACACCAGAATTGCATGGGGAAGGGCCACGGTCGGGAGCCTAAACGGTACCGCCGGTCCTATGCAACTAGTTGCACATAATCGTCGAATTCGGGAGAGGGGTGGTGACTAGCCACTTGTATATGCAACGTCTAGTATCAGTAACCACGCGCCACCCGTAACCGGGTGGCGTGGAAAGTTAGGGCACACTGAGACGGCCGTCCAGGTATGAGCAACGCATACTTGCGACGACTTCTCGGAGTCCAACCAGACCAGAACTGACCGGCAGCCCCCTGGACAGGAGAGACATCAGTGACGTACACGATTGCCGAACCCTGCGTCGACATCAAAGACAAGGCATGCATCGAGGAATGCCCCGTCGACTGCATCTACGAGGGCGCGCGCATGCTGTACATCCACCCCGACGAGTGCGTGGATTGTGGCGCGTGCGAGCCGGTCTGCCCGGTCGAGGCCATCTACTACGAGGACGACGTCCCGGACCAGTGGGCGGCCTATACGCAATACAATGCGGACTTCTTCGCCGAGCTCGGTTCACCTGGTGGCGCATCCAAGGTCGGTCAGACCGACAACGACCCCCAGGTCATCAAGGACCTGCCCCCGCAGGGCGAGGAGTAACCACGCCCAGGTACGTCTCGGCGTCATTGCCGGTCTTCCCATGGGACACGCTGGCCGACGCGACGGCTAGCGCGCGGTCCCATCCCGACGGCATCGTCGACCTGTCGGTCGGCACCCCCGTAGACGATGTGGCTCCCGTTGTCCAAGCCGCGCTCGCCGCCGCCAGCAGTGCGCCGGGCTATCCCACGACCGCGGGCACACCCGCGCTTCGGGCGTCGGCGGCCGCTGCACTGCAGCGCCGCTACGGCATCACCGACCTTGCCGTCGGCGCCGTCCTGCCGGTCATCGGCACCAAGGAGCTCATCGCGTGGCTTCCGACCCTGCTGGGGCTCGGGGCGGACGACGTCGTCGTGGTGCCTGAACTCGCATACCCGACCTACGACGTCGGTGCTCGGCTCGCGGGGGCGCAGGTGCTGCACGCGGACTCGCTGACACAGGTGGGTCCCCGCTCGCCGCAACTCGTCTACCTGAATTCCCCAAGCAACCCCACCGGCGCGGTGCTCGGCGTCGACCACCTCCGCAAGGTCGTCGGCTGGGCGCGCGAGCGGGGTGCGCTGGTCGCCTCCGACGAGTGCTATCTGGGGCTCGGCTGGGAGGCCCAACCGGTTTCCGTACTGCACCCATCCGTCAGCGACGGCGACCACACCGGGCTGCTCGCGGTCCACTCGCTGTCGAAGACGTCGTCGCTGGCCGGGTACCGCGCGGGGTTCGTCGCAGGTGACCCCGCCGTGGTTGCCGAGTTGCTGGCGGTCCGCAAGCACGCCGGAATGATGGTGCCGACGCCGGTGCAGGCGGCCATGGTCGCAGCGTTCGACGACGACGCCCACGAACTGGTCCAGAAGCAGCGGTACGCGCGGCGGCGGGACGTGCTCCTCGCGGCGGTCCGCGACGCGGGCTTCACCGTCGAGCACTCCGAAGCCGGCCTCTACCTGTGGGCGACGCGCGGCGAACCGTGCCGCGACACCGTCGCCTGGCTGGCGGAACGCGGCATCCTCGTCGCCCCCGGCGAGTTCTACGGGCCGCGCGGTGCCAATTACGTGCGGATCGCGCTGACCGCCACCGACGAGCGGATCGACGCCGCCGTCGCACGACTGAGCGCCTAGAGTGCCCGAGGGCACCGTCGCCGGACCGCACGGCTCGCTCTACTACCGAATCGTCGGTGACGCCGATGCCGTGCCGCTGTTGGTGATTCACGGCGGTCCAGGCATGCCGCACGACTATCTACGCGACCTCGACGGGTTGGCCGACGCGCGGCCCGTCGTCTACTACGACCAGCTCGGCTGCGGCCGATCCGACCGGCCCGACGACGAAGGGCTCTGGACGGTCGAGGCCTTCGCCGACTCCATCGACACCGTGCGCGACGCGCTTGGTCTGGACCGGGTCCACCTGGTCGGGCAGTCGGCGGGCGGCTGGATCGCCCTGGAATACGCGCTACGCAGGCCGGCCGGGCTGGCAAGTCTGCAGCTGGCCAACACCTGCGCCAGCATCCCGCTGTTCGAACGCGGGGTTGCGCGCCTGAGGGCGGCGCTGCCCGGCGGTGCGGGTGCGGTCATCAACGCATGCGAATCGGCGGGCGTCACAACCGATCCCGAGTACCTCGCCGCCGTGGGCTTGTTCAACCGGCTGCACTTCTCGGGGACCGACGACCTCCCCGGTCACGTCCTGGTCGCGTTGCGCGACATGAACCCCGCGATCTACGCGGTGATGGTCGGCACGGGGTTGACGTTCACCGGCACCATGGCCGGTTGGGACGTCACCGACCGACTGGGGCAACTCGAGCTGCCCGTGCTGGTGACCTGCGGGCGGTTCGACGAGATGGCGCCCGAGGTGGTGCGCGGCATGGCCGATGCGATCCCCGGCGCTCGAATGGTGATCTTCGAGCAGTCCGCTCACCTGCCGATGGTCACCGAGACAGCGGCATTCCTCGGCGTCGTGCGGGCATTCCTCGATAGCCTCGGGATATGAGCGATTACGGCATGGAGGCCGCCGATCGGCTCCCCTTCGCAACTGCGGAGAAGGCCGACCGCTACCGCACCGAGGACTATCAGGGCGGGGTGGGACTCAACTGGTATCTCACCGACCCGACGCTGCAATTCACGATGGCCTACTACCTGGAGCCCTCGGAATTGGCGTTCGCCGATCGACACCTGACGCGCGTAGGCGAGTTGATGGGCGGACCCGTCGCCCGGTGGGCAGAGCAGACCGACCGCACGCCGCCGCGGCTCGAGCGTTACGACCGGTGGGGCCACGACGTCAGCAGAGTGGTCATGCCGACCTCGTTCGTCGAATCGAAACGGGCGATCCTGGACGCCCAGCGCTCGCTTCGGGACGAAGCCGCGGCGGCCGGGACGAGTTCGGCGATGACGCTGTTCGCGTCCAACTATCTGCTCAACCAGGCGGACATCGGGATGGGGTGCGCCCTTGGCACGGGCGGGGGCATGGTGCAAGCACTCGTCGCGGCCTACGCACCATCGGACGTGCGCGACCACGTGCTGTCCAAGTTCGCCTCGGGCGAGTGGCAGGGTGAAACCGCGCAACTGCTGACGGAACGAACCGGTGGTTCCGACTTGGGCGCCCTCGAATCGACCGCGACGCGCGATGGCGACGCCTGGCTGCTCAACGGCTTCAAATGGTTCGCGTCGAATTGCAACGGCGAGGCGTTCGTCGTCCTGGCCAAACCCGATGGCGCCCCCGACTCGACCCGTGGTGTCGCAACCTTTCTGGTTCTGCGGACCCGGCGCGACGGGTCGCGCAACGGCGTCCGCGTCCGCCGTCTCAAGGACAAGCTCGGGACGCGCTCCGTCGCCTCCGGTGAGGTGGAGTTCGTCGACGCCGAAGCCTTTCTGCTCTCCGGTGAACCGAGTGACGGCGGTGGACCGTCCGACGGCAAGGGCATTGCCCGCATGATGGAGCTGACGAACGCCGCCCGGCTTGGCATCGCCCTGTTCGCGCTCGGCAACGCGCGGCGGGCGCTGGTCGAGGCGCTGTGTTACGCCAGGAAGCGGCGCGCCTTTGGTGACGCGCTCATCGACAAGCCCTTGATGCGAAGGAAACTGGCCGAGATGATCGTCGACGTCGAAGCCGCGCAGGCATTGGTGTTCGACGGCACCGGCTTTGCGAACCACCGGCAGCCGAGGCGGATCCGGCAGCGCATCGCCGTGCCCGTCACCAAGCTCAAGGTGTGTCGGCTCGGCATCACCATGGCGTCGGACGCGATCGAGATCCATGGCGGCAACGGCTATGTCGAGACCTGGCCGGTGGCCAGGCTGCTCCGCGACGCGCAGGTCAACACCATCTGGGAGGGACCCGACAACATCCTCTGCCTCGACGTGCGGCGGGGGATCGAACGGACGCAGGCCGACGAGCCGCTGCTGGCTCGGCTAAACGACGCGGTGTCGGTGTCCGACGGCGATGAGACGACCGACCTGGTGTCGCGCAGCGTCGAGGATCTCGAAGCGGCGATCACGGCGTGGACCAAACTCGAAGGCGCAGTGGCCGAGTCGAGGCTGTATCCGCTCGCGCAATTCATGGGAGACGTGTACGCAGGTGCGTTGCTGACCGAGCAGGCGGCTTGGGAGCGCGCCACCCGGCAATCGGACCGCAAGGCGTTGGTCGCCCGCCTGTACGCGCAGCGGTATCTGGCTCCCCGAGGGCCACTACGCGGGATCGACGACGATGGCGACGAGGCCATCGAGCGCTTCGACGAGCTCGCCGACGGCGCGCTGGAAGTCTAGGTCAGCCTGCTACTCAGACGTTGCGCGCAGGCTCAGCGACAGCAGCAGCCGGACGTCCGGGTCGCCCAGCGAGATGTCGAGCACCTTCTCGATGCGCCGTACCCGATACCGGACGGTGTTTGGATGCACGTGTAGATCTGCAGCCGCGGCGGCGATGTCGCCGAAGCAGTCCAGATACGCGCCGAGCGTTTCGACCAGGCCCCCGTCATGGGTGCCGTCGTAGTCACGAAGGGCGGGCACCCGCGGGTCGACGAGGCGCTGCTGGCGAGCCATCTGAGCGACGATTTCGTCGAGCATCACCGTGGTGCGAGCATCGTCGAGCGAGGTGACCTGCGCGATGGCGCTGGGATGCCGCTCCGCGCTGTCGAATACGCGATCCGCCTCGGCGCGCGCGGCCGCTGCGCCTGCCACCCCGGCGAGCGGTGCTGCGATCACCGCACGAAGTGTCAGGCCGAGCTCGCGGCGCAGCGCCGCGACCACGCCGCGCACCCACGACGTCACCGACGACGGCGCTCCGACCTTCGGCAACAGCACGTAGACCCGATCGCCTGCCGACGTCATTTGAGCGTCGGCCCGAAAGGCGCTGGCGCTCAGCGCGATGACGTCAGCCGGCACCGGCGTGTCGATGCCGCAGAATCCGATCAGCGCCGCCCGGCCGTCGGTGACGATGCCGAGCTCGTGCGCTATCGCCGCCACGTCGAACTCACCGTCGCGCAATCCGAGCAACTCCTGGACCCGCACCGCGGGCGTTGACGGCGTCGCGGCCAACCTCGACATGATCCGCGCGGCCAGCACCGCCGCCCCCCGCAGCACCTCGTCCGCGTCGTCGGCCAGCTGTCGCGAGCCCTGCTGCACCCAAATAGTGCCCGCGAACATCGATGCGCGCCGTCGGTCGGTGGAAGGTTGGTGGATTCCGATCGCACGGCGCGGCCGGAGGCCGAGTTCTGGGCGCTCGTCGACGCGCACGACGTCGGCACTGGCGCGCAGTGCGTCGAAGATGCCCCACTGCCCGATCCACGCGAGATGTTCTGGCGGGCCTGCGCGCCCGAGGATCGACAGTCGGCGCAACTCGTCGGCCTCGTCGTTGGACGCCGAGTAGGCCAACACGTGCGATTGAGCGTCCTCGATGCTGACCATGCCGTGGGTGCGGTCGGCGATGGACTGCGCCAACCCGAAGAGGTCGGTGCTCGAGTCGTACAGCGGGTCGGCGCGGTCGCCGTGATGCTCGAAGACGTGGTCGATCAGGCGGTAGAGGCGTTCCCAGCGGGCCCGAGGCTCGACGGCCACCACCGCGGTGCCCGTGGCGACGGCGCGGGCCACGACGCGCTCGGATGGTTCCTTGACGAAGATGGCCGCGGGTGTGCGCCCGCCGGACTGCTGATTGAGCCAGCCGACCGCATCGTCGTCGGTGATACCGAGCAGGAAGAAGACGTCGGCGGCACTGGCACTCGCGGCGAGGCCGAGCCGCACGTCGTCCCCGTCGATGAGGGCCGCCGACGCCACCGGCAGATCGAGACCACGTGGTGCCTCGACCAACGTCACCATGGTTGCGTCCAGGGCCAACAACAGCTGGCCAAGCCCAACACCCGCGCCCTTCATGTTGTCTGATTCTACTATCCGTGCTGCATCTGCTTGGCCGATCTGCCAACATATGCGCACCGTCGGTGCGGGACCCTATGAAGCATGGACGCCATCACCGATGTGCCGATGCCGGTCAACGAGCCGGTCTACGACTACGCCCCGCACTCCCCAGAACGGGCGCGGCTCTCCAGTGCGCTCGAGGACCTGACTCGCGGACCCATCGACCTTCCGCACGTCATCGGCGGCACCCACGCCATGGGCTCCGGCGAGCGCATCGACGTCGTGCAACCGCACCGGCACGCCGCGGTACTCGGCACGCTGACCAACGCCCGGCACGCCGAGGCAAGCGCTGCGGTCGACGCGGCCGTCGCCGCCAAGGACGCGTGGGCCGATACCCCGTTCGACGAACGGGCCGCGGTGTTCTTGCGCGCAGCGGATCTGCTCGCCGGGCCGTGGCGCGAGAAACTCGCCGCCGCGACCATGCTCGGCCAGTCCAAGACCGCATACCAGGCCGAGATCGACGCGTCGTGCGAGCTCGTCGACTTCTGGCGGTTCAACGTGGCGTTCGCGCGGCAGCTCATGGCGCAGCAACCCGTCAGCGCGCGAGGGGTGTGGAACCGCACCGACTACCGTCCGCTCGAGGGCTTCGTCTACGCGATCACCCCGTTCAACTTCACCGCCATTGCAGGCAATCTGCCCACCGCGCCCGCACTGATGGGCAACACCGTCGTGTGGAAACCGTCCGTCACGCAGACGTTCTCGGCATACCTGACCATGCAGCTGCTCGAGGCGGCCGGACTGCCGCCGGGAGTGATCAACCTGGTCACCGGCGACGGGCTCGCCGTCTCCGACGTGGTGCTCGCCGATCCGCGGCTGTCGGGCATCCACTTCACCGGGTCGACGGCAACGTTCCAGCACTTGTGGCGCGAGGTCGGCTCCAACATCGACCGGTACCGCACCTACCCGCGACTGGTCGGCGAGACCGGCGGCAAGGACTTCATCCTCGCCCACCCGTCGGCGCGCCCGGATGTCTTGCGTACGGCGATGATTCGCGGCGCCTTCGACTACCAGGGCCAGAAGTGCTCGGCGGCCTCGCGGGCATTCGTCCCGAAGTCGGTGTGGCAGCGCATGGGCGACGACTTCCTCGGTGCGACCGAGGCGCTGAGCTACGGTGACGTCACAGACCTGTCGAACTACGGGGGCGCCATCATCGACGAGCGGGCGTTCGTGAAGAACGCCAGGGCCATCGAACGAGCCAAGAGCGCACCGGGGGTCACCATCGCCGCCGGCGGTGAATACGACGACAGCGAAGGCTTTTTCGTCCGGCCGACGGTGTTGCTGTCCGACGACGCAGGCGATGAGGCCTTCCGCGACGAGTACTTCGGACCGATCCTCGCCGTTCACGTATTCGACGACGACAAGTGGGACGACATCCTCGGCGTCATCGACGCCGGGTCCAAGTACGCGTTGACCGGTGCGGTGATCGCCGACGACCGAGCCGCAGTGCTGGCCGCCGAGCGCCGACTTCGCAACGCGGCGGGCAACTTCTACGTCAACGACAAGCCCACCGGCGCGGTCGTGGGTCAGCAGCCGTTCGGCGGATCACGGGCCTCGGGCACCAACGACAAGGCCGGTTCGGCGCTGAACCTGCTGCGCTGGACGTCCCCCCGTTCGATCAAGGAGACTTTCGTCCCGCCAACCGAGCACGACTACCCGCACATGGGGGTCTGACGCGATGGGCCTATTCCAGCAGGTCGCCCGCCCGGCCATACTCGCCGCCGCCCGCTCCGACGGGCTCCGCCGTACAGCGGAGCGGCTGCCCGTCACACGTGAAGTGGTGCACCGCTTCGTGCCAGGCGAAACCAGCGCCGATGCGCTGAGTTCGGTTGCTCTGCTGAGGGATTCGCGTCGCTTCGTCTCGATCGACTACCTGGGTGAGGACGTCGCCGACGTCGATGCGGCCAATGCCACGATGCAGGCCTATCTCGACCTGCTCGACGCCCTCGCTCGGCGCGGCGAGGCCGGCGACGGTCCCCGTCCGCTCGAGGTGTCCCTCAAGTTATCCGCGCTGGGCCAGGCGCTGCCGCGGGACGGAGCCAAGATCGCGCTGGAGAATGCTCACACCATCTGCGCGAAGGCCCGCGACGTCGGCGCGTGGGTGACTGTCGACGCCGAGGACCACACCACCACCGATTCGACGCTGTCGATCGTGCGCGACCTGCGTGCGGACTTCCCCTGGCTCGGAACCGTGCTACAGGCCTACCTGAAGCGCACCGAAGCCGACTGCGAGGAGTTTGCGGCCTCCGGGGCGCGAATTCGGTTGTGCAAGGGCGCCTACGACGAGCCAGCATCGGTGGCATTCCGCAGCGGCGACGAGGTCACGGACTCCTACCTGCGCTGCCTTCGTGTGCTGATGTCCGGCACGGGCTATCCGATGGTGGCCTCACACGATCCGGCGATCATCGATGCGGTGCCCGGGCTGGCCCGCGAATTCGGCAGGGGTGCAGCAGACTTCGAGTACCAGATGCTCTACGGCATCCGGGATCCCGAACAGCGTCGACTGGCCGACGCAGGCAACAACGTCCGCGTGTACGTGCCGTTCGGTACCCAGTGGTACGGCTACTTCGTGCGCAGGCTCGCCGAACGGCCGGCCAACCTGACGTTCTTTCTGCGGGCGCTGGCCGAACGGCGGCACTGAGCCGGGACGCTCATCGCGAAACTGCTGCCAGATCGCGAACTTCGCGTCGGCGGATTCGACGATCTCACCGCAGTGTCGATGAGGTCAGGTCACGGCGAATGCGGCCACGTCCATGACGACCGTGCCGCGCAGTAAGTCGTCCGGCTGTGGCGTGTAGAACAATGCCGGGCCGGACACCGAGGTGCTTCACGTGTTGCCGACGCCGTGCTTCCGCAACTGGTGAGTGCCGTGCACGACGTGTTGTTCTTCGAGTACTTCGACGGCGACACCGGAGCCGGGCTCGGGGCGAGCCATCAGACTGGATGGACCGCGCTGGTGGCCGACGTCATCCGCCGCAGGCACGGCTCGTTGCCGTCGATCGGCGAAGTCATCGCGCGGGTAACGCGGGGTGACGACCAGATTGATGCGCCCTGAGCGTGCGGCTCAGAAATTGTTGCAGGTGTGTGCCACCTGATTGATCAGTCCCCGGTTCTGCTGAAACTGAGGCACACCCTGGGCCTGGTTGTAAAGCTGTTGACGCTGGTCCGGGGGCGCCCCGAGGAATGCCTGCAGCCAGCCCGTGGCCATTCCGTTGCTGGTGAACTGATTAGCTGCGTCGGGTGACTGTGCGTTCAGCGCTGCGATCACCTGAGGATACGAGCACGTGGTGTTGAGAATGGGGTCCGGTGCTGCGGACGCGATCCCACCTCCGGCGATCAACGCGACAGCTACCCCAGCGGTGGCCGCAGCCAGTTTCGTCTTCATCGGCATTTTCGTACCCTTCCGTTTCCCCCACCATGCCCGGTCGGCGTGCATGCCAATCCTTAGGCTGCCCTTAATGTTTGGGGCGATCCAGTTCTAGAGTTTACTGTCGGCGCTGGACCGCGTCCACAGGCCCGACCCTACACTTGACGAGCCCGGCTAAGTATTTATTCCGCTTCCAGTGAAACGGCTAGCGGTCGGCCAGCCGTAAAAGCATCCACGCCGCAATGGTCTGCGCGTCGGTGATGGTGCCGTCGACGATCATCCGCTCGACCTGCTCACCGGTGAACCACTCGCTGCGCATGTCCTGCTCTTCGTGCTCGCGTTCGTGGTCGCCCTCGGTGATCCCCGTCGCCAGGAACACCCACCCGCGCTGGCTGCTCATGCCTGGCGCGACGTCGAGTTGACCAAGCACCACCATCGACTCGGCGCGCAGGCCGGTCTCCTCGCGCAGCTCGCGGGCGGCGAGTTCGCTAGGCGGCGGCTCGGCTGTGCCCAGCGTGCCTGGGGCCGTGCCCTGCGGAAACTCCCATCGCCGCAACCCGATCGGATAGCGGAACTGCTCGACGAGCTGGTAACGATCGCCGTCGGTCGCGATCACCAAGGCATACGTCGGCTTGTCGATGACGCCGTAGATTCCGGGACTGCCGTCCCACCGCCGAACGTCGTCCTCCCGAACGATCATCCACGGGTTTCGGTAAACCACTCGGGAGTCGAGGCGCTCGATGGGATCCACTCGTCCAGTATCCCGTCCCGCGGTAGCCTCGCTGACGTGCTGTTGGCCTCGCTGAACCCGTCCACCGTCGCTGCCGGGCATGACATCGCGGACGCGGTTCGCATCGATGGAGCGACGTTGAGCCGCAGCGACCTCGTCGGCGCAGCCACGTCGGTCGCGGAGCGCGTCGCAGGGGCTGGCCTGGTCGCCGTGCTCGCCACGCCCGCCGCGACGACCGTGCTCGCCGTCACCGGCTGCCTCATCGCCGGGGTGCCCTTCGTCCCGGTCCCCGCCGACGTGGGAGCCGCGGAGCGCCGCCACATTCTCACCGACTCCGGTGCCGTGGCGTGGTTGGGTGATGTGCCCAGCGAACCCGAGGGGCTGCCGCACGTCCCGGTGCGGTTGCACGCCCGGTCGTGGCACCAGTACGCCGAGCCGCCAGCGGATGCAACCGCAATGGTCGTGTACACCTCCGGCACCACTGGCCCACCCAAGGGAGTGCTGATCAGCCGCAGGGCGATCGCCGCGGACATCGACGCGCTGGCCAAGGCGTGGGCCTGGACGCCGGACGACACCTTGGTCCACGGCCTGCCCCTGTTCCACGTGCACGGGCTGATACTCGGCCTGCTCGGATCGCTGCGGATCGGAAACCGCTTCGTACACACGGGGAGACCGACCCCGTCCGCCTATGCCGAGGCCGCTGGCTCGCTGTACTTCGGAGTTCCGACCGTGTGGTCGCGCGTGGTCGGCGACCTGGACGCGGCCTTGGCGTTGTCGTCGGCGCGGCTGCTGGTGTCGGGCAGTGCCCCGCTGCCCGTTCCGGTGTTCGACAAGATGGTCAAGCTCACCGGCCACGCGCCTGTCGAGCGGTACGGCAGCACCGAGTCCCTGATCACGCTGAGCACCCGGGTCGACGGCGAGCGGCGGCCCGGCTGGGTGGGCCTGGCACTCGACGGGGTGCAAAGCAGGTTGACCGACGACGACGGCGCGGCGGTGACCCACGACGGGGAGACCATTGGGCGGCTTGAGGTTCGCGGACCCATGCTGTTCGACGGTTACCTGAACAGGCCCGACGCCACCACCGAGGTGCTGGGCGGTGACGGGTGGTATCGCACCGGTGACGTCGCCGTGATCGACGGCGGCGGGATGCACCGCATCGTCGGCAGGGAGTCTGTCGATCTCATCAAGTCCGGCGGATACCGCATCGGGGCGGGGGAGATCGAGACGGTGCTGCTCGGGCACCCAGATGTCGTCGAGGCCGCGGTCGTCGGCGTGCCCGACGACGATCTCGGCCAACGGATCGTCGCGTTCGTCGTGGGATCCGCGCCGCCGCAGGCCTTGATCGACTATGTCGCCGAGCAGCTTTCGGTGCACAAGCGACCGCGTGAAGTGCGCATCGTGGATGCTCTGCCCCGAAACGCCATGGGCAAGGTTCTGAAGAAGGAACTCGCGCAATGGGACTGAGCTTCACCGAGATCTGCATCGATGCCGCCGACATCCAGGTGCTCGCGCGATGGTGGGCCGATGTCCTCGACTGGCCCCAAGAGCCGACCGATGACGGCGACGTCGTATTGCGGGCACCCAAGGGTGCCGGCCCGGACTGGTTGTTCCTTGCGGTGCCCGACGACAAGGTCGTGAAGAATCGCATCCATTTCGACTTCACGCCAGACGATCAGCAGGCCGAAGTCGACCGGCTCATAGCTTTGGGTGCGCGGCATGTCGACATCGGTCAGGGTGACGAGTCCTGGGTCGTTCTTGCCGATCCCGAGGGCAACGAGTTCTGCATTCTCGCCGCCGGCGGCTGATTCTTGGGCGAACGAGCACACAGGAACCTCGAAGCCCAGCCTCAGGCAGCGGTGTCAGGATGGCCGCGTGCGTCGACTGTCCATCCTGGTGCTGTGCGTCTGCGTGCTCGCAGCCTGCGCTTCACCCGAGCCGGCGCCGCCGCTGAAGCCGCAGACCCCGCCGATGGGATGGAACTCCTGGAACTCGGGGATCCTGCTGAACGAACGGGCCGTGAAGGACACCATCGACGCGATGGTGTCCTCGGGGATGCGGGATGCCGGGTACCGCTACGTCAACCTCGATGCCGGGTGGGCCGCCCATACGCGTGACGCAGACGGCAACCTGCGTGCCGACCCGGACCGGTTTCCCGACGGCATTGCCGCGCTTGCGGCCTACGCCCACCACCGCGGCATGCTCCTTGGTATCTATCACAGCCCGTTCAACGAGGGCTGCGGTCAGGATCCACGGATCGGCGGCGCCGGGCACGAAGAGGCCGACGCCCGCATGTTCGCCGCGTGGGGTGTCGACTACCTCAAGTACGACTGGTGTCGGCTGGAGGCCGGACACAACGAACAGGTCAGGTACTTCGTAGCGATGCGGGATGCGCTGCGCGCCAGCGGTCGTCACATCGTCTACAGCATCAACCCGAACAGTTCGGGTGATCCAGAGGCGGGCTCCGAGTACGACTGGACGCACATAGCCGACGTCAGCCGCGACGCCATGGACTTGGTCCCGACCTGGGGGGACGCCGCATTGTGGTCGGAAGGGCTCGCGGGCGTCAGCCAGGCGTTCGACGCCGCGGGTCCGGTTGCCCGGCGGGACGGTCCGAAGCACGTGAACGACCCCGACATGCTGGTGGTCGGCATCCGGTGGGCGGACTTCGTCACGGGCCATCCCACGATGGTGCTGGGCCCCCAGCAGCCCGACCTGACCGAAACCGAACAGCGCGCGCACTTCTCGCTGTGGGCGATGCTGGCCGCTCCGCTGCTCGCGGGCAATGACGTGCGCTCGATGACCGACCAGACCCGGATGATCCTGACGAACCGCGAGGTGATTGCCGTCGACCAGGATCCGCTGGTGCTGCAAGGCCTTCCGCTGCGCGGTGATCCCCGCGTCATCGTGAAGCCACTGGCCGACGGATCGGTCGCGGTGGCCTTGTTCAATCCGGACGCCGCGCCGGTCTCGATTCCCACCGACGCCACGGCGATCGGGCTGCCCACGGCGGCCTGCTACGCCGTGCGTGACCTTTGGGGCCATGCCGATTCGACCACCCCGGAATCCGTCGCGCAGACGGTTCCCGCGCACGGAGTCGCGATGTTGCGGGTGCGGCCGGGGTGTTAGGCGTCAGTTGGCGTGCAGCGCCTCGTTGAGCGTGATGCCGCTGCCGTCGCGGGCGACGACCTCGACCGCTCCCGACACCGAATTGCGTCGGAACAGTAGATTGTTCGCGCCGGACAGTTCCTTCGCCTTGACGGTCTGACCGTCCGAAGTCGTCACCTTGGTGCCGCCGGTGACGTAGAGCCCAGCCTCGATCACGCAGTCGTCGCCAAGCGAGATACCCAGCCCGGAGTTCGCGCCAAGCAAGCAGCGCTTGCCCACCGAGATCACTTCCTTGCCTCCGCCGGACAGCGTGCCCATGATCGATGCGCCGCCGCCGATGTCCGAGCCGTCGTCGACCACCACACCTCCGGAGATCCGGCCCTCGACCATCGACGTGCCCAACGTGCCCGCATTGAAGTTGACGAAGCCTTCGTGCATCACGGTGGTGCCCGGCGCCAAGTGCGCGCCGAGGCGCACCCGATCGGCGTCGGCGATGCGCACTCCCGAGGGCACGACGTAGTCGACCATGCGGGGGAACTTGTCGATGCCGTACACCGCCACCGGCCCGCGCTTGCGAAGCCTGGCGCGCGTGAGCTCGAAGCCGTCCACGGCGCACGGGCCGTAACTCGTCCACACCACGTTGGTGAGCACCCCGAAGATGCCGTCCATGTTCGCGCCGTGCGGCGGGACCAACCGGTGCGACAGCAGGTGCAGTCGCAGGTAGGCGTCGAAGCCGTCGGTCGGCTTGTCGTCGAGCGAGGCGATCGTCGTCCGGACCAGCACCGTCTCGACGTCGCGTTCCTCGTCACGTCCAGCGAGCGCCGCCAGGTCCTCGGTTACCTCGGCCACCGACAGCCGCGTGGTACCGGTGACAATTCCCCGGTCGCTTCGCTCCTGCCCGCCGCCGAGCTCTGGCTCGGGGAACCACGTGTCGAGAACCGATCCGTCGGCCGCGATGGTGGCCACGCCGACGCCTGATGCAGAAGTCACGGAGCCAAACGTTACTGGACTACCGTGGACTGTCGTGGGCCTGGACTTGCGTGCTGACCCGGTCGCGCTGACCGCGGCGCTGGTGGACATTCCCAGCGAGTCGCGGCACGAGCAGCGCATCGCCGACGAGATCGAGGCTGCGCTGCGGGCCCAGGCGCCCGGATTCGAGGTCGTCCGCAACGGTGACGCCGTGCTGGCGCGCACCAACCTCGGCCGCCCGTCGCGGGTGCTGCTGGCCGGCCACACCGACACCGTGCCTGCCGCCGACAACCTGCCGAGCCGCCTAGTAGACGGCGAACTGCACGGTTGCGGCACGTCGGACATGAAGTCCGGTGACGCGGTGTTCTTGCATCTCGCTGCGACCATCGCCGAGCCTTCGCACGACATCACGCTGGTGATGTACGACTGCGAGGAGATCGAATCCAGCGCCAATGGGCTGGGCCGCATCGAGCGCAAGCTACCCGAATGGCTGCAGGCCGACGTCGCCATCCTCGGCGAGCCTTCCGGCGGCTACATCGAAGCCGGTTGCCAGGGCACCATCCGCGTAGTGGTCAGCGCTGCCGGCACCCGGGCGCACTCGGCGCGATCATGGTTGGGCGACAACGCGATTCACAAGTTGGGCGAGGTGCTCGACCGGCTGAAGGCGTACCAGCCCCGCAACGTCGACATCGACGGCTGCACCTACCGCGAGGGCTTGTCGGCGGTGCGCATCGACGGCGGGATCGCGGGCAACGTCATCCCCGACGCGGCGTCGGTCACGGTGAACTTCCGATTCGCACCCGACCGCAGCGTCGACCAGGCCGTCGCGCACGTCCGCGAGGTGCTCGATGGACTCGACGTCGACCTCGAGCTGACCGACGCCGCAGCGGGGGCCATGCCCGGGCTCACGAAACCGGCCGCCGCCGCCCTGGTTCAGGCCGCGGGTGGCCAGGTCAGGGCCAAATTCGGGTGGACCGACGTGGCGCGGTTCGCGGCGTTGGGCATCCCCGCGGTCAACTACGGGCCCGGCGACCCGAACATGGCGCACCGGGTCGACGAGCGCGTCGACGTCGCGCAGATCACCGCTGTCACCGAGCTGCTCAGGAAATATCTGGTTGCGTGACGTCGCTACGATGGGTGACGAAATCGCAGTCGGAATGAGGCGGGCCGCAATCATGCTGGGAGACGACATCTCCGGATAGCTCCGGAGCATCTGTCGAGTCGTCGTTCCCTGCCCTCCTTCGGGGCACTCATCAAGAGAGCTCTCGCGTGTCTTCCATCGTCGCTTCACACCTTTCGTATGCCTGGCCGGATGACACCGTCCTCTTCGAGGACCTGTCCTTCACCATCCCGGGCGGCCGCACCGGCCTCGTCGCACCCAATGGCGCGGGCAAGAGCACGTTGCTGCGGCTGATCGCGGGGGAGTACCGGCCTGCCGCGGGTTCGATCTCCGTCGACGGCGCGCTGGGCTACCTACCGCAATCGCTGCCGTTCGACGCTCACCTGAACGTGGCCGACGTGCTCGGCGTCGCGCCGGTCATCGCCGCGCTGGACGCGCTGGCGGCCGGTGACTCATCCGAGCCTGTGTTCGCCACCATCCGCGACGACTGGGACGTCGAGGAGCGCTCGGTCGCGCAGTTGGCGCGGCTGGGGCTCGGCGACATCGCGCTGGACCGCCCGCTCGGCACGCTGAGCGGAGGGGAGGTCAGCTCGGTGGGACTCGCGGCCCGGTTGCTAGCCCGTCCCGACGTGCTGCTGCTCGACGAGCCGACCAACAACCTCGACGTGGACGCGCGCGAGCGCCTGCGCAACGCGCTGGACGACTTCGGCGGAACGTTGCTCGTGGTCAGTCACGACCGCGTCCTGCTTGACAGGATGGATCGCATCGCCGAACTCCATCGTGGTGAGATCGCGTTCTACGGAGGAACTTTCAGCGCTTACCTTGATGCGCTGGAGGCCGCGCAGGAGTCGGCCGAGGCGGATATCCGCAATGCCGAACAGCTGCTGAAGCGTGAGAAGCGGCAGATGCAGCAGGCCCGGGAGCGGGCCGCGAAGCGCTCGAGCACCGCCGCGCGCAACGTCAAGAACGCCGGGTTGCCGAAGATCGTGGCGGGCAAGCTCAAGCGCGACGCTCAGGAGTCGGCCGCCAAGTCCGACGACGTGCACGGCAAGCGGGTCGACGACGCGAGGGCCCGACTCGATCAGGCCGAGCGGGCGCTACGCGACGACGACGCCCTCGTGCTCGAGCTGCCCGACACCGAGGTGCCCGCGGGTCGCACCGTCGTCGCCGCCCGGGGTCTTCAAGCCGAAGTCGGTGGACGAAAGCTGTTCGTGGACAAGGGTATCGACGTGGACATCCGCGGGCCCGAACGCATCGCGCTGACTGGAGTCAACGGGGTGGGCAAGTCGACGTTGCTGCGCATTATCTCAGGTGATCTGACTCCCGGCGCCGGAGAAGTGCACCGGGCCGACGGTCGAATCGCCTACCTGTCGCAGCGCCTGGACCTACTCGATCCGGCGCGCACGGTGGCCGAGTGCCTGGCGTCGTCGGCGCCCAGCCTCAGCCACACCCGTCGCATGCATCTGTTGGCGCAGTTCCTGTTTCGCGGTGACCGAATACACCTGCCGGTGTCGGCGCTCTCAGGCGGCGAGCGACTGCGCGCCACGCTGGCGTGCGTGCTCTTCGCCGAACCGGCGCCGCAGCTATTGCTGCTCGACGAGCCGACCAACAACCTCGACCTGGTCAGCGTGGCGCAGCTGGAATCGGCATTGAACGCGTATCGCGGAGCGTTTGTCGTCGTCAGTCACGACGAGCGGTTCCTCGAGGCGATCGGGATAGAGCGTCGGTTGCGGCTCGCCGACGGCCTCTTGGTCTAGAGGGGAGACTGCTGTGGACGGGTCTGTGCGGGCTGCGGGCGTTCGGTCGTAGGCGGCGGAACGGGTGCCTTGCCGCCGTCGGCAGTGCGACCCGGCTGTGCGCCGTCGCCGTGGGTTTGGGGTGTCGGCTGCTGCCCGCGAAGCTCTTCGGCATGCTTGTCATCCGGCCTGCCGTCCTTGTCCTTATCGCTGTCGTCCTTATCCTTGTCGGCCTTCTCCTCGTTGGCCTTCTCCTCGTTGGCGTTGGCCGCGTCGTGAGCCTTGCCCCCATCGGAGCCCGCATCCTTCGTGGCCGACCCACCGATGCCCTGGATGCCCTGCATGATCTGCTGGGGCAGTTGGGTGAGCCCCTGTGCGAGTCCTTGCACCGACTGGGCCAGCCCCTGGGCCATCTGGCCGACCTGCTGACCGACCTGGCTGGCCATCTGGCTCGCCATCTCGGCGCCGCCCCCGCCTGCCGCGCCCGCGCCGGTGGCGCCCCTCCCGGGCGGGCCACCTGCGCTGCCGGCGCCCCCACCTTCCGACGCCTGCAGCGCTTCGGCCGCTGCCGTGAGCTTGTCGCCGCCCTGCTCGTCGCCCTGCAAGTACATCTGATGGGCCTTTTTGAGCAGTTCCGCGATGGTGCCGCTGGCACCCTTGGTGGTCTGAATGGTGCTCATGCGGTTCTGTGTCGTGCCGTCGAGGGCCGTGTTGAGGTTGAATGCGATGTTGCCGAACGACCTCGCCACGTCCGCCGCTTGTGGGCCGCCTGCGCCTGCCAGTTGAGACAACCCGTCAGCCACCTGCGAGTGGATGTCGGACAGCGGACTCAGGCCGCTGCTGTCGAGGTGGAACTCGCCTGTCATCTGGTCGGTCCTCCCGGCCTCGTTGAGATGCGCTCAGTGGATTTCATCTTAAGTCGAGTTTGCTGGTACGGACGTCACCGTTCGCGACCGCAGCGCATAGCCTTCGATGGGTGACGTGAACTAGTCATTTGGCCTGCAACGGCCATCCAGGGTCCGCGTTGCCAGGCGGGGGTGGCGAGTCCTTGTAGCCCGTCATGAGCGCGGTCCGTTCGGCCTCGTTCTGGGGCATGCTGTCCGCGCAGCGTTGCTTGAGTTCCGGGGTGGGGAATAGGGGCGTATCCGGCTTTTCGACGGGACCCCAGAAACTGGTGCTTTCGGCGGTGACGAACCAATCGCCGAAGACGTCCTCGCTAGGTGCCGGCGACGGTCCCAATTGAGGCGCGGTCGGTGGTTGCGGTGGCGTGGGTCCGACGCGCGGGTCGTGTTGGGTGAATTCGATGCGGTGAACGAACACGCCGCTCGTCGGGCCTGATCGGTAGGGCTTTCCCGTTTTGTCCACCGCTGCTATCGAAATGAACTTGCCTGGTCGTACATCGCTCTGGATGAAACTCGCATATTCCGCACTGCACACCGTCGCGACGTACCCGGTACCAAGCGGAGCGATGTCGAGAACGTGGTAGGGCACGAACCCGTAGTGCGGCCGCGCATCCTTTGGCGTCACGGTGTAGTCGTCGCCGAGTGGTCGCACGCTGATGAGTTGAAAGAGCGCGCCGTCAGCGTGGCGGTTCATGTTGGGTGGCGTCGCGCGGAGAAAGCCCGGATAGGACTTGTCAAGGTCAAAGGTGTAGGCGGCGACGTCGTAGGACTCGAGGTAGGCGCGAACGGCGACGCTCGGTCCTGTCGATAAATCGATGCCCGGTTCCGCCGTCCACTGAAAACGAAAGTCGTCCAGTGTCTCTGGCCAGTTCGCGAACTCTCGGCCCTGCGCTTCATCCGTCGATGACGCTGGATTGTCGGTGGTCGTCGTCAATGTCCCGCAGCCGCTGAGCAGTGCGAGAGCGACGACGATCGCCAGTGATCTCCTCATGGTCATGAGCTTAGGTCGCGCCGAATACTGAGGACGTATAGGTGTTCCAGTAGGTCTGCATGAGGTCATTGACGGTGCCCGGCTCGCCGATGGTATCGAGGTAGTCCGTGATGTTGTTGTGATAACTGCCGTAGTCTCTGCTGCCGATTTGATCTGGAGGCGCCTGTAGCACCCCATCTCGGTAGATGCCGTTGAGAGCCGACATGTCTCCAGCGCCGTTGCGGGCCAACACTTCTGCCATGAACCGCTCGGTGGGGAAGGTGCCGGGGATGGTGACGTTCGGCGCCTTCCCCTCGACCGGTTCCGGTCCGATGACGAAGTCCTTGCCGAACGCGGCGATGTCGCTTGCCGCGGTGCCGGGTGCCCCGAATTGGTCGACGGCCCCCGCGCCGAGGTCGTACAGCTTGCCCTGTAGCTGCCACGATTCGTGCTGCGCTTGAAATGTGTTGTGGAGCCGGGACGCTGCCTCGTCGTAGCTTCCGAGATTCAGCGCCGCTTGGAGTCGGCCTGCGGACTGCATCGCAAAGTCGTCGGTCACGGGACCGCCGGGCACCGCTGAGAGCGCAGCGTTTTCGAAGGCCTTGTGGACGTGTTGTTGCGTGCTGTCGAAGAGGATCTCGCTCGCAGTCTTCGGTGCGCCCGAGCCGGGGTCCTGGTTGAGTGGTGGGTGGTCCGACATCAATACGCTCATCAGGTTCCGGGTGTTGGTGGGCTCGGTCTTCGTGCCGTCGGCTGGGTCCAGCGGTGCGAAGAGGCCGTCGTTGCCGCCAGTGTTGTTGCCCACCATGTCGTCGAAGTACGGCGAGAATGCACGCGCCCAGTCCCGGGTGAGTTCGGGGTTGACCTGGCCGAGCGACTGCCCCTCTGCCCCGTAGCCCCTGGTGCTCTCGAGGTTGAGCAGATCGCTGTGGTGGCTGCTGGTGTATTCGGCAAGGGCGTGTGCGGTCTGGGCGGCGCGGCCAGTCGGGTCGTGGGCCGCGTCCTCCCCGACCCAGTCGAAGAGTCCACCCGCAGCGCGTCCGTCGTCCTGCCACTGGTGGTTCGTCAGATCGTTCAGAAAGTGCTCACTGCCCGGCCCGCTCACCGCGTCATGGATGACCATGTCGTCTTTATTGACCGCGTTGAACATGTTCTGCAGCGTTGGATCGACGTTGTCGTGGTACCACCGGGGTGCGTCGTCCGTCGGGCCGAGTTGGGAGTGCTGATTCGATACGTCAAGCATTTCTTGGCTTTTCGCCATCAGCCCGGAGTCGAGTGCAGTTCCGTGCTGCAGACTGCGGTCGCCCTGCTGAACGATGTTGGCCAGGTCGTTGAGTCCCTGAGTCGGCTGCAGCGGTCCCGTCGGCTCCGGCGGGACGATCCATCGACCGTCCTGGAAGACTCCGCTCGACATGGGCTGGGTCATCGCCGGACCGTCGAGCACCTTCTGAATGCCGTCGGGGAGTGCGTATTTGCCACCACTGGACGGATGGTCGATCGACGGTGGCTGCGTCTGCGGAAGCCCCGTCGTGATGTTGGGGTTCGAGGCCAGCTGAAACGCGTCCGCGACCCGTCCGCCGTCCGCCCCGGATTTGTCCATGATGGCGTTGATCTCGGCCGGGGTCTTGTCGCCGAATTCTCGGGAGAAGCCCTGGAGATATGACATGCGCTCGGGCGGAAGGACGAGCTTGCCCTGGTCCAGAGCGGTCTGCTGCTCGGGTGTGAGGTGTGTGTTACTGGCCAGGCGCTCTTGCTGTTCGGGCGTCAGCTTGCCGTTCTGAAGCGCCTCAGAGTCCGCGGCCCCCTGTTCGCTCGGCGACTTCTTCTTGTCCTCGTCGTCGCCCTTGACGCCCTGGAGATCGGGTCCCTCCTTCGGGCCGAACTTCTGGGTACCGAGCGCCTGGTACTCGCCGCCGAGCTTCTTCACGTCGCCGGCGACGGCGTTGAGTTGGCCGTTGGACGTGGTGATCACGTCCTGAACTTGCCCGAGGCCCTTCTGGATGATCGGTAGCAGCAACTGCTCACGGTTCTTTCCTGCCGGAACGGAAGCTGCCGCATCCTGCACCCACTGGCGTACTGCGTCCAGGTTTTGACGGCCGGTCTGCACGATGTTCGCCGTCTGGGTGACCTGCGCACCGAGTCGCTGGTCGAGTCCCGCCACTTGTCCGATCACGTTGCCGTGATCGGTGTTCGCCGTGCCGTACGCGCTGGCCGCGGTCCCGGACCATCGTGATCCTGGGGCGGCCGACTCGACGGTCGTCTGCATCTGGCGCAACGGTCCGCTCTGGTCGAAGTGCTCGCCTGTCTGCGGCACGCCCTCACCGAACGTCTCGCGCGCCTTCGACCACGTCGACATGAACGCCTCAAGGACACCCACGCACGCACCCCCAAGCTAGATTTGGATCAATCCTAGAGCCGCCCAGCTACCACTCGATGCGGCAAATCGCCGATCACGCGTGGCCGTGTTGAAACCGTGCCGGTGCCGCGAATATCTGCGCTCAGTCTCCAGTCAATCGTTCGGCCTGTTCGTGGGCGGCCGGTGCGACGATGGGGGGTTCCGTGGCCAGGTTGTCGGAACCGGCGGCATACGCGCCGACGCCCGAGGACTCCGATACGTGCAACGACTGACCCGCGCCCTGCTGCCCCAGTGCATCACCAACGCAAGTCGATTCTGCGGCCCCGACGGCGCCGGACGGGCTTGGGGCATCGGCATCGATCGGCGTGCCCGACGACCCCGATGCGACCGGGGTTCCGGAGGCGCCGTGCGCCGCACCGCCGTCCATGGCCTCGGCGGCGGCCCGAACCGACTCTGCGCCGCTCTCATCGCCGCGCGCGTAGGCCTGAACCGCCTTGCCCAAGCGATCCGAGAGCTCACCGCTCGTGTTCGCCGCCGCTTGCAGGGCCCCGTGACGGGCGTCGAGCACCTCGGCGAACGCGCCGGTCACCCTGGTGCCGATGGATCCGTGGGCCGCGTCGGCACCCGTGGCGTTGGCCAGCGCGGATCCCGTTGCCTCGTTCATTGCCGTCGCGGCGTCGGCGTGGAGCCGCGAAAGCTCGAGCACGCCGTCGAGGTCGACGTGGAACGGATCGAAGGTCACAAGTCGGATTCTACGGCTGCCAAACCCGGCTCTCAGTGGGAACTTTCGGTCCAGCCGGAGCGGACGTCGCTACGCTGTGCGACATGTGGGAGACCGTCGGCAAGGTTGCGTTGATGGCCTCCTTGGCGCTCGCGGTGCTCGTGCTCGTCGTCGTGTTCATCCGCAAGGCCCGTGCCAACGGAATTTCCGCTTCCGAGCGCGCGAGCATGTTTGGGCCATTCGCCGGCGCGGTGCCGGCGACGTCACTGCCGGACTGGGCGACCGAGATGACGACTCCGACTTGGGTCACGATTTTCCGAACCGCTGACTGGTGAGGGCCGCGTACTCGGCGCTGAACCCTTGAACCTTGGCTCCGATGGCGTTGAGCTCCGCGTTGGAACGGGTGATCACCTCGATGATCTGACCCGTCGCCTGATGCACCACTGGGGTGAGCTCCTGGTCGTGGTCTGCCTCCGGCGGAAGGCTGCCTGCAAGATCCATCACCCACTCGCGCAGCGAGTCGAGTTCCTGCCGACCCGTGGCCACCACCCGCGCCGCCTCCTCCATGTGCGGGGCGATGCGCTTGTCCAGCTCCGCCAGGGCTCCGAGTAGCTTGCGGTGTTCGTCGTGGACCGTCCCGTACGCGCTGGCGGCCTGACCACTCCAATGCCGTCCGGGGGCGGCCGCCGCCAATTCCGAGTGCAGCCGGCTCAGCGCCTCGCCATCGAAGTGCTCGGGGATGCCCTCGCCGAAGGTTGCGCGCGCGTTGGTCAGGGTCGTCAGGAACCCCTCCAGCACGCTCACGCAGCAATTCTAGTTTCGTGCACTGTCCGCCTGCGCCGCCGCGTCCGAAGCGACGCCCTTCATGCCGATGTCGGCGAACGCCGCCGAAGCGTCGTCCAACGCCGAGGCGTCACCGGTGGTCAGCGCCCGCGCGTAAGCATGGGTCAACCGGCCCACGACGCAGTCGACATCGAGCCGCGCAATGGCGTCCGCCGCCCGGGTGTCGCCGAGTCGCACGGCGTCGAGCAAGGCCCGAAGCGCGACGGCGGACTGGCCGCCGCGTTGGGCCGCACGGGCGGCCTCCCGTGCCGCATTGACCGCGCCGGGACCGTCGCGGCGTGCCGCCGCGGTCCACGCCTTCGCGAGTGACAGTTCGGGCGCGAACAACATCGACTTGAGCCCATGTCTGGACTCCGCCCTACTGAGCATCCGGCCCGCGTCGGCGGTTCGGCCCAGCTGACCGAGCGCCTGTGCCAACAACATCCACGCCAACGGCCCCCACGAATAGCCGGTGAGCGCCAGCGTGGTCGCGGCCGGCTCCAACAGCTCGACGGACTCTGCGACGTCGCCGCGCGCTATCAGCACGTCGGCGACGAGCAGTTGGCCGATGGCGTGGCTGGGCTGTGGCGGTTCGGTGGCATCGACGAGTTCCTGCGCCAGCGCCTGCGCGCGATCGAGCTCACCGGACATCAGCAGCGCCGTGGTCTGCCCATAGCCGCTGGTGAAGCGCAGTAGGCCGGGGTGTCCAGCTGCGAGGGCCCGCTCCGCCAACTCGTCGACCTCGGCAAACCTGCCCATTCGAGAACTGCTCAAGGCCGCGGCGGCCGCCGCCCAGCCGATCGCCTGGTCGTCCGCGTCGGGCGAGGAAAGCACCTTCCGCGCGAGTTCCATGGCGCGGTCCGGACTGCCGGCGTTCATCGCGAACGTGCCAAGCAGCGCGTCGACCGTGGCGGCAGCCGGCGCCGACGTCACCCGACCACGCGTGGCGCGCAGGAACGCCGTCGCGCGCTCGGGCTGATCGAGCATCCAGAACTGGTTGGCCGCACGGGGCAGCGCCCACGTCATCAGCTCGGCCTCGGTCAGCGTCCCCGGGTCGACCTCGTCGAGCACAGAGTCGGCGTCGCGACCCCGGCCCTGCCAGGCGAGCGCCTGCGCCAACGTCAGCCGGGCGGTCAGCGAATCCTGCTCGCGGAGCGCTGCGCGGCCGAGCTCCTCGGCGGTCTCGAGCTCACCGTTCGCCAAGGCCTCCTCGGCAGCGGCGATTCCTTCTGGCACCGCCGCAGTGTATTGCCGTCCGGCCGGTGGAAACCGAAGAACGGTACGTTGCACCCGTGGCAGAAACCCCGTCCGACCGCCAGTGGGCAGTGTGCGTCTATTGCGCCTCCGGGCCCACACATCCCGAATTGCTCGCGCTCGCAAGCAACGTCGGGGCAGCCATCGCCGACCGCAACTGGACGCTGGTATCCGGCGGCGGCAACGTATCGGCGATGGGCGCGCTTTCGAACGCGGCCCGCTCCCGAAACGGACACACCATCGGCGTCATCCCCAAGGCCCTGGTGCACCGCGAACTCGCCGACGTGGATGCCGATGAACTCGTCGTCACCGACACCATGCGGGAGCGCAAGCAGGTCATGGAGGACCGCGCCGATGCCTTCGTCGTGCTGCCCGGTGGGATAGGCACGCTCGAGGAGTTCTTCGAGGCGTGGACCGCCGGGTATCTGGGTATGCACGACAAGCCGTTGGTGATGCTCGATCCATTTGGACATTACGACGGCCTGTTGGCCTGGCTGCGCGGGCTGGTCGGCAGCGGCTATGTCGCACCCAGTGCACTGGATCGGCTCGTCGTCGTCGACGACGTCGATGCGGCGCTGACCGCATGTGCCCCGGTCGAGTGATGGGCACCACCCGCGCAGTTAGGGTTGGCTCGTGAGCGACGAGAAATCGGGCACCCGTAGCAGCGTCGGCCTGCTGGACATCGCGACGAAATTGCCGGGTCTTTTGATGGACATGCCGGTCATCGTGCGCGGCGTCATCACCGGCTTCGGAGCCCGTCCAACGGCAAAGACGTCGATCGGCAAGGTCTTTCAAGAGCGGGCCGCCCGATACGGCGACAAGCTGTTCATCCAGTTCGAAGACCAACAGTTGACCTACCGTGAGGCGAACGAGACGGTCAACCGCTACGCGGCCGTGCTCGCCGCGCGCGGCGTCGGGCACGGTGACGTCGTGGGCGTCATGCTTCGCAACTCGCCGCATTCGGTGCTGCTGATGCTCGCGGTCGTCAAATGCGGGGCCGTCGCTGCAATGCTCAACTACCACCAGCGCGGCAAGGTGCTGGCGCACAGCATCAATCTGCTGGGTGCGAAGGCAGTCGTCGCGGAGACCGATTTCATCGAGCCGATCAGCGAAAGCGGGGCCGACACCAACGGATTGATGACGCTCGACGAACTCCTGCAGTTGGCGGCGTCGGCGCCCGCCACCAATCCGGCCACCACCACGGCCGTGCTCGCCAAGGACAAGGCGTTCTACATCTTCACCTCGGGCACCACCGGAATGCCCAAGGCCAGCGTCATGACCCACTACCGGTGGCTGCGCGCCCTGGCTGGGTTCGGCGGCCTTGGGATGCGGCTGAACACCGACGACACCCTGTACTGCTGCCTGCCGCTCTACCACAACAACGCGTTGACGGTGGCGCTGTCGTCGGTGCTCAACTCGGGTTCGACACTGGCACTTGGCAAGTCGTTCTCGGCGTCGCGGTTCTGGGACGACGTGATCCGCTACGACGCGACGGCCTTCGTCTACATCGGCGAGATCTGCGCCTACCTGCTCAACCAACCGCCCAAGCCGACCGATCGCAAGCACCACGTCCGGGTGATCGCTGGCAACGGGTTGCGTCCGGCGATCTGGGACGAGTTCACGAAGCGGTTCGGCATTGCGCGGGTCTGCGAGTTCTACGCCGCGAGTGAGGGCAACACCGCCTTCCTCAACGTGTTCAACGTCGACAAGACGACGGGTATCTGCCCGTCGCCCATCGCGTTCGTCGAATACGACGAAGAGACGGGTGGACCGGCGCGCGGCGACGACGGCCGGGTCCGCAAGGTAAAGACCGGGCAACCGGGACTGCTGCTGTCCAAGGTGAGCAGCTTCCAGCCGTTCGACGGCTACACCGACGAGGAGGCCACGGAGAAGAAGTTGGTTCGCGGCGCCTTCAAGGACGACGACGTGTGGTTCAACACTGGCGATCTGATGCGCTCGCAGGGATTCCGCCACGCCGCCTTCACCGACCGTCTTGGCGACACGTTCCGCTGGAAGGGCGAGAACGTCGCCACCACCGAGGTCGAGGCCGCCATCTCGACCGACCCGCAGGTCGAGGAGGCCACCGTCTTCGGCGTCGAGGTGGAAGGCGCGGGTGGCAAGGCCGGCATGGCCGCCATTCAGCTGAAGGATGGCCAGGAGTTCGACGGCAAGGCGCTGGCCAAAGCCGCCTACGAACACCTGCCCGGATACGCCGTGCCGCTGTTCGTCAGGATCACGTCGGAACTGGCGCATACCTCGACGTTCAAGAGCCAGAAGGTCGACCTGCGCAAGGAGGGCTACGGCGGGAATACCGGCGAGGGCGACGAGGACGCAGGGGACATCGAGGACCCGATCTACGTGCTGGCGGGCCGCGACGAGGGCTACGTCGAGTTCTACGCCGACTATCCATCCGAGGTCGTCGACGGCAATCGCCCCAAGTCCTAGCGACTTCGGCGCGCAAACCGTCGGTGTCCCTCTTTGTCAGGCTGGTTGTGAGTCAGTTTTAGGCCAGTGTGGGGGTGGGTTTGTGTCGATCAGTCCGGGGTTCACGTCCGCGGAGATTCGTGAGTTCGTCGTTGAGTATCACCTGCGGCCTCAT
>JAOPVI010000413.1 GCA_025966225.1 Mycobacterium sp.
ACCAGCCGGGCGCCAGGCCCTTGTCCCTCCTCGATTCCACCGCGCTATCCCGACAGGTTGAGGCCGCCGGACTGGCCGTACAGCGCCAGTGAAACGAACAGGGTGACGAACACGGCCGCGATCAACGACGTGCGGACTGCGCGTCCGACGGCCTCGCCGACGCCCGCCGGGCCTCCGGAGGCGTTGAAGCCGTAGTAGGTGTGCACCAACATCACGACGATCGCCATCGAAATCGCTTGCAGGAACGAGTAAACGAGGTCCATCGGATTCAGGAAGGTGTTGAAGTAGTGGTCGTAGACGCCGGTGGACTGCCCATAGACGAGAGTGGTTCCGGTGCGGGTGGCGATGAAGGCCATGAGCACCGCGACGCAGTAGAGCGGGATCACCACGATCACCCCTGCCACGACACGCGTCGAGGCGAGGTAGGCCACCGAGCGGATGCCCATCACCTCGAGTGCGTCGATCTCCTCGCTGATCCGCATGGCGCCCAACTGTGCGGTGGCGCCGGCGCCGATGGTCGCGGCCAGCCCGATGCCTGCCACCAACGGCCCGACGAGCCGAACGTTGAGGAATGCGGAGGTGAAGCCGGCAAGCGCGGACACTCCGATTTGATCGAGTTGGTTGAACGCTTGGACTGCGATCAGGGAGCCCGCCGACAACGTCAGGAATCCGACGATGACGATGGTGCCGCCGATGATCGCCAGCGCACCGACCCCCAGGCTCATCTGGGCGATCAGCCGCACCACTTCGACCTTGTATCGGATGAACGCGTCGCCGATGCCCTTGATCGTCTCGCCGTAGAACTGAGTCTGCCTGCCGATCTGGTTCCAACCGTCGACCACGCCCGCCGCGGTGCGGCGCAGGCGCGGGAACTGCGTGCTGGCGTTGCTCACGTCGCGCCTGCCTTGACCGCGACGGCGGTGGCGATCAGATTGATCACGAACAACGCCATGAACGTGTAGACCACCGTCTCGTTGACGGCGTTGCCGACGCCCTGCGGGCCCCCACCGACCGAGATGCCCTTGTAGCAGGCGATGAGGCTGGCGGCCATGCCGAAGATGGCGGCCTTGATGATCGCCGTGACGACGGCAGGCCCCTTCACCAGGAGCGTCAAGCCCGCGGCGAAGGCGCCGGGGGTGACGTGCTGGAAGTACACGGAGAAGATGAATCCGCCCGTGATGCCGACGAGGCACACCAGGCAGGCGAGCAGTGAGGACACCAGCGTCGCGGCCAGCACCCGCGGGACTACGAGCGCTTGTACCGGGTTGATGCCGAGCACCTGGAGCGCATCGACTTCTTCGCGGATGGTCCGCGAGCCGAGGTCGGCGCACATCGCGGTGGCGGCCGCACCGGCGATCACCAACACCGTGACGATCGGGCCGGTCTGCGTGACCGTGCCCAGCGCGGCGCCCGTGCCGGAGAAGTCGGCCGCACCGATTTCGACGAGCAGCACGTTGATGGTGAAGGTCGTCAAGACGGTGAAGGGGATGGACAACAGGATGGTCGGCAGCAGGGCCACCCGCGCCACGAACCAGGTCTGGAGGATGAACTCCCGCCACGCCCATGGTGGCCTGAACATCTGGACGAATGTGTCTAGTGACATCGCGAAGAACTCTCCGATGCCGCGAACTGGCTTGGCGACCGATTGTGCACTAACCACTACGGCCCCTTCCTTGCCTCATCCGGATTGGTACAGCAGTTGAATCCCTTCGAGCGAAACGCTGATCACTCGAAGTCGAACTCGTGATCGGTGACACACGCACTGCCGAGGAACCGTACACCACCATTTTCGACGAGAGCAACAATCGGTGGATTCGCTCACAACAGTGGCGAAGTCCATCGTGTTCGGCAATGGAGATTTGCTGTCTCGCAAGTGTGACGGTAGCGGCCAACCGTCTCATGTGGGTCCAAGAAGCGACTATAGCGCGGGCGATGATCGATAGGCCGTAGACCGTTGAGCAGCAGGTTCGTCGTCAATCCCAGGTCGGCGACGGGCGTCGACTTACCCGTTTGAGCAGAGCCAGCGGCGTGCGGCGAATCCCACCATCCGTCTCATTTCACCTGCATCTGGGTGCCAAAGTTGCTCCGGACGCCGTTGCTACGATTTGCTACTGCCCCACCGGAATTAGCAATTTACGTGGATGTCAGCAAGTTTATTAATTTGCCAAACCGGTAATTTCGTAGCGTATTCATATTCGTGGAACAACGGGACGGCATAAGTCTTATTTGGACCATTGATCATTGCGGTGCCCTACACGTTCAAAACTGCGCGCTACCGCTGTAAATAAACTTATACGGCGTCTGCACACCTAATTCGTAGCGTTACTGAAACCATTCCTCCCACAATCTTTCCGCACCGTCATGATTGGATTGGTCGAGCTGTCGGGTACTGGAACACCGCCCCACGGACGCCCGATTTCGTCCGCCAGGAAGCCGTGCCGGCCCCGGGCTCCTGGCCAGCCGACCGCTCGCGGCGCGACGGCGGATTCCGGCCGCCACGGGCCTACGCCACTGCTGATCACGTTCTTTCCCGCGGCGCCGCGCACGCCGATGCGTTCTGTCGCGATACCACTGCGGTGGACCGCCGCAAGCTCGGTGACGCCGCCCGTTCGGCGGACACCGGCCCCGTTCGGGCCCAGCCGGACGGATCAGGCGCAACCGATGCCCAACGCTTAAGGAGGTCGAATCGACGCATTCTTCGGCCGGGAAAATACGGGGCAAGCGCCGGCGTCGCCCTATATAGTGAATCATCTATCCATTTATCGGATTTAAGGTTTAGTCATATGCGTCGGCGGGGCCCTGTGCGCTGGAGGCGCCATTTTTGGCCACTCACCGCGGCGGATTGCTCGCCATCGACTTATGGACGTCGGCCTGCGATTCGGTCCCTATCAATACGTCGATTCACTGTTCGCCGGTGGACTTTCGCTGCGTTCGCCGAGCTGGCGGGACGGAGCGTCGCGAAGCCACGAGCCCGGGCGGGTCTCTCGGATTCCACTTCTGACACCGTGTACACACTTGTAGTATCCGGAGGATGATTCGATGCCTCGCCGCGGTGGTCGGCAGTAGCGCAGTGAGCCTCGCCGGGATCGTCTCCCCCGCCACCGCCGCTGCAGCACCTCCGTCGGATCAGCCATCTTGTGTGTACACGCTCTCGCGCCCACAGGTGGTGAGCGTCTCGGGATCGGCCATGGTTACCGCCACCCTGAGGCCCTACCCGTGCACGGGGGAGATCAACCCGAACTCGCTGACCGTCTGCGTCAATCCGCAAGGAAGCTCGTCGCCAGGCAACTGCGGATTCAGCGCGGTGCCCTCGGTGGCCCAGGTCTTCGTGCCCTACAAGCCGGGGACGACGTACGTGACCAGCGGTACCGGCTGTGGATCGGTGTACACCACGCAGGGCTCGATCTGCTCGACACTGGGGCCGGTCAGCACCACGCTCTGATTCAAACTGGTGGACACACCAGCAGCTCGCCGGCCGCCACCTACCAGAAGTGCAGTCGGCCGCGTACAGTCACATGTCTTACTAAGTAAACGATGTGACCGAAGATCGCGAGGATCAATGGACTGGGGACTGCCGTGGCCTGGCCCGGAGCTTGCGGCGCAGGCCGAAGCAGCTGGCGCAAAGGCCTTCTGCGCGGGCGAATTCGCCGATCTGAGCGCATACGTCACCACGACCGAGATGGCACACAACACGTCGACGGCGCTGGTGGGCCCTGGCATCGCCTACGCCTTCGCCCGGTCGCCGTTCGTGCACGCCGCGACGGTGCGCCATCTGTCGCACGCTTCCTCCGGGAGAGTCTTCCTCGGCCTGGGGGCGGGCACGTCGCGCATGAACCGGGACTGGTTCGGCGTCGAAGCTAGCCATCCCGCCCCGCGAATGGCCGAGTTGATCGAGGTCATCAGGGCCTACCTACACGCCGAAAACGGCGAATCCATCCGCTATCAGGGCGAGTTCTACAACATCGACGCCGACATCCGCGCACCCGTGCTTGGACGGCTCGACGTGCCGATCCTGGTGGGGGCGTTCAACAAGGTAATGGTGCGCACGGCAGGTCGCGTTGCCGACGGCGTGCTCGGACACGGGCTGTTCACCGATCGATGGTGGACCGAGTCGGTGGAGCCCGCGCTCGAGCTCGGCGCCGAGTCCGCTGGCCGTGATCCCGCCGAACTGCGGCGCTGGGGCTGGTTGATCACCGCGATCGACGACGATGATCCCGAGCGCGCCATTCGGGACGCCAAGCTGCAGATCGCCTTCTATCTGACGGTGCGCACCTATGACTCGTTGGTCGAACTGCACGGCTGGCAGGAAGAAGCCGCGGCGATTCGTGCGACGTTCCGCAGCGCGCAGCCCGACGGCATCGCGGATCACGTCAGCGATGACATGCTGTGGTCCATCGCAATCTGCGGAAACTCCGGCCAGGCGCGCGAAATGCTTTCCGCGCGCAAGAAATTACCCGACCTCGCCTTCTCGTCGCCGCCGAGCTTCCTCGTCGGCCGCCGACGCCGCGCACGCTACGACGCAGCCGCCATCGCCTTGATGTCTCAGCGACGCTGACACGCGCCGAACGCCGCTGCGGGCGCGATCGAACATGGTGTACTGAGTCGTACATCTCACCGAATCAGGAGGTTGCGGTGGCTCGGCAAGAATCACTCGCGCCGATGATCGCGCCGGAGGCGACCTCCGGCGCAGTCCGGTCACCCAAGACTGCGGAGCTCGTAGCGCAGACCTTGCGGAAGATGATCGTCGACGGACAGTTGAAGGACGGCGACTTCCTACCCTACGAAGCCGACCTGATGACCCACTTCCAAGTCAGCCGGCCGACACTGCGGGAAGCGGTGCGGGTCTTGGAGTCCGACCGCTTAGTCGAGGTGCGTCGTGGCTCGCGGACCGGCGCCAAGGTGCGCGTGCCGGGTCCCGAAGTGGTGGCTCGCCCAGGCGCACTGCTGCTCGCCATTTCGGGGACGACGCTGGCCGACGTGATGACCGCCCGCATCGGCATCGAACCGTACGCCGCCCGGTTGCTCGCCGAGCACGGCTCGAGTGAGGCGCACGAGGAATTGCGGCGCCTGGTCGAAGACATTCCCCGGGCGAGGGAGGCTGGCGCGGTGGCACAGGCCTCCGCCGAACTGCACCGGCGCCTGGTGGAATTATCGGGCAACGCGACGCTAGCCATGATCGCCGGGATGCTGCACGAGATCTCCGAAAAGCACACTACGGCGGCCATCCTCAGCGAACAGAACGTGGTGCCGAAGGCACAGTTCACCAAGTTGCTCCGGTCCTACGACCGGCTGGTGAGGCTGGTAGCCGAACGCAAAGGGGCTGAGGCCGAAGCACATTGGCGCAGACACATGGAGAATTCCAGTGCGGCGCTGCTCAAGGGCTACGAGCAGACGAAGGTCCGCGACATCATGTACTGAGCTGTGACCTGGGTCTCGCCAAACCCGCACCGGAGTGATACTGTCGATCATTGACGTCGCAGACATGAGTCGTAGGCGACAATAGATCGCAGATGCTGGAGGGCCGATGACGACGAGTGGACAGACGGCAAAGGTGCCGGTGGTCAACTTCGACTACACGACAACCGAGCCCGAAGGCACGTGGTTCAAGCGCTATGACGAGTTGCGCGCCCAATT
>JAOPVI010000416.1 GCA_025966225.1 Mycobacterium sp.
ACACGTGGTAGGTCTCGTTGAACGCCTCCATCGCGACTTTCCAGTTGCAGTCGAAGTTCAACCACTTGCGCCATTTGTAGCGCATGTTCTCCAGCCCGAAGGGGTCGAGGATCTTGGCGGCGGGAAAGAGATAGTCCGCCAACGGTTCACAGTCGGGATCCATGTTGATCCACAACCAGCCGCCCCAGGTGTCGACGGTGACGCGACGCAGATGCGTGTTGTCCGACGTCAGCGCACCCTTCCAATCGTCCTGCTCGCGGATGTGCGTACAGGTCCCGTCGAGTCCGTACGTCCAGCCGTGGAAACCGCACACGAACGACTTGCGCGCCTTCCCCCCGCCGTTCTTGGCACCCGGCGGCGTGTCGACCAACTTGCGGCCGCGGTGCATGCAGACGTTGTGGTGCGCCGCAAATTCATTCGGTCCGGTACGCACCACGATGATGGAGTCGTCCAGGATGTCGTAGGTCAGGTAGCTACCGACGTCGGGGATGTCCTCGATGCGACCGGCCTGCTGCCACACCTTGCGCCACAACCGATCTCGCTCGTTGCGCGCGTACTCCTCGGAGATGTAGGCCTCGACGCCGATGGTCACCGGCTCGGTGAGTTCCTCGGCAGCACTGGTGTCCGGCCGGTTGTCGATGTCGGTCACGACATCCTCCTAAGGTGGCGAATGCCGGCGCGAGCGTGCGTGTTTGCCCGTTTTCTACGGCGTGTCGGCGTACCGACACGCACGCTCGCGGGGTTGAGGTCAGTCACGACATCCTCCTAATTGCTTCACGGAAGGACTCGTCTTTCAGGAACAGCGAGGTGTTGTCGGCTCCGAGGTGCGTCCACTTGAGGTTCAACCCGCCGTCGACCAGCAGGGTCTGACCGGTGACGTAGCTCGACAAGTCCGAGAGCAGGAACAGGATGGCCCCGGCCTGTTCCTGCGGGGTGCCGCGGCGTCCCATTGCGATCGCCTGCCGATCCCGCTCGGGGTCGGCACCGGTGTAGGTGCGCGAGGCCGCGGTCTCGGTGACACCGGGGGCGACGGCGTTGATCCGGACTCCGAAGTTGGCCAGCTCGACGGCCATCGTCCGCGTCATCGCCACCACGGCGGCCTTCGCGGTGCCGTAGGCGATGTGGAACGGGGCGGTGTTCATGCCGCTGATCGACGAAACGGACACGATCGAACCGGGGGACTTCCTGGCGACGAGTTCGGCCGCCACGGCCTGACTCGTGAAGAACGCGGTCTCGAGATTGGCAGTGAACAGTGCGCGCCAGTCGTCGCGAGTCACCCTGGTGGACGGCATCCACGTCGCAGGGTCCGCCCCTCCCGCCACGTTGACCAGTCCGTACAACGTTGCGCCGCTGGCACGCTCGGTCACCCGGACCTGATCCATCACCGTCGCGATGCCGTCATCGGTCGCCGCATCGGCCGCGACCGCGATCACGGAAAGGCCTTGGTCGGCAAGCGGAGCAATGTGCTCGTCGAGGTTGTCCTTCGACCTGCTGACCGCGACGACGGTGGCACCGGCCGCGGCGGCCATCGCAGTCACGGTGGTCCCGATGCCACCGCCACCGGCGCCCGACACCACGACGATGCGGCCGGTCAGGTCAAGCAGGTCACCCATCTACTGCGCCGCCCCGAAACCGAGAATCGACTTCGTCTCCAAGTACTCACCGAACCCGATGTCGCCCCACTCTCGTCCATTGCCGCTCTGCTTGTAGCCGCCGAACGCCGAGTTGAAGTCGAAGGCACTGTTGATGGCTACCCAGCCGGCCCGGATGCGGCCGGCCACTGAGCGGGCGGTGTCGAGGTCCGCTCCGCTGACGTATCCGGCCAACCCGTACTGGGTGTCGTTGGCGATCGCCACGGCGTCGTCGAGGTCGTCGTAGCCGATCACGACGAGCACCGGTCCGAAGATCTCCTCGCGGGCAATGGTCATGTCGTTGGTGACGTCGGTGAAGACCGTTGGCTTCACGTAGTAGCCGGTGTCCAATCCGTCCGGCCGGCCGGTGCCGCCCGCCGCCAGGGTGGCACCCTCGTCGATGCCCTTCTGGATCAGGGCCTGGATCTTCTCGTACTGCGTACCCGAAACCACTGGCCCTACGGCGAATTCACCGTTGGGGTCGCCCACCGTGACCCCTGAGGCCGCAAGTGCTGCAATTTCAGTGGCCTCGGCCATGCGGGCGGCAGGCACCAGCATGCGCGACGGTGCGCTGCAGGTCTGGCCGGAGTTGCCCATCATCGTGGTCACCCCGGACGCCACGCTGGCGGCGAAGGCGGCGTCGTCGAGCACGATGTTCGGGCTCTTGCCTCCGAGTTCCTGGGCCACCCGCTTGACCGTCGGCGCCGCGTTTCGCGCCACCTCGATGCCTGCACGGGTGGACCCGGTGAACGACACCATGTCGATGTCCGGGTGACTGGCCAGTGCCACGCCCACCCCGGGACCGTCGCCTTGAATCAGGTTGAACACACCTGCGGGAACCCCTGCGGCGTGCAGGATCTCGGCGAAGATTTGCGCCGAGAACGGGGCCACCTCGGATGGTTTGAGTACCGAGGTACAACCCGTCGCCAGCGCCGGGAACACCTTCACCGAGATCTGATTCAGCGGCCAGTTCCACGGCGTGATCAGTCCGCAGACGCCGATCGGCTCCTTGACGATGGTCGTGTCGCCGCGGTGCTCGGTGAAACTGAAGTTCTTCAACGATTCGATGGCCGTGGTCAGGTGACCTAGTCCGAGCCCGACCTGCGGGCCCGCGGCGAGTCCGGCCGGTGCGCCCATTTCTTCGGTTATCGCGGCGGCGAGGTCGCCTGCGCGCTTCTGGTATTCGGAGAGGATCGCGCCCAGCACGTCGAGCCGTTCCTCTCGCGTCGTCTCCGACCAACTGGCGAACGCTCGGCGGGCGGCCGTGACTGCCTTGTCGACGTCGGCGGCCGACCCAATCGAGATGCGGCCTGCCACCTGCTCGGTGGCGGGGTTCTCGATGTCGGCCGTGCTCGGCTCGACGGGGTCGACCCACTGTCCGTCGATATAGAACTTCAGGTATTCGCGCATGATCTATTGCGTCCCTTCGGCGTACCAGGTGCGGAATTCGTCGTAGCTCGGCATCTCCTCCGAGTTGACCTTCGGATCGATCGGGACGTGGATGACGGTGACCTTGCCACTCGCGTAACCCCGCTCGATCGCAGGCCCGAGGTCCTCCGCCTTGTCCACGTACTCGCCGCGACAGCCGAAGCCCTCGGCTACCTTGTCGAACCGCACGTCCTTACTCCAGTGCACGCCCGTCTCCAGCGAGCCCTGGCCGAACGTGCGCTTGTAGACGCCCACCTCGAGTCCCCACTGATTGTCGACGCCGAC
>JAOPVI010000418.1 GCA_025966225.1 Mycobacterium sp.
GCGGCTACGCGCTGCGCTTCTACACCACTGAGGGCAACTGGGACGTGGTGGGCAACAACACCCCGGTGTTCTTTCACCGCGACCCGCTGAAGTTCCCCGACCTCAACCGGGCCGTCAAGCGCGACCCGCGCACCAATATGCGTGACCCCGAGAACAATTGGGGCTATTGGACCGGGCTGCCCGAATCGCTGCACCAGGTCACCATCACCATGAGCGACCGCGGCATCCCGAAGTCGTTTCGGCACATGCACGGCTACGGCTCACACGCCTACAGCATGATCAACGCCGAAGGCCAGCGGCACTGGGTCAAGTTCCACTTCCGCACCCAGCAGGGCATCGAGAACCTCACCGACGCCGAAGCAGGAGAACTGATCGGGCGCGACCGCGAGTCCCACGGGCGTGACCTGTTCGAGGCCATCGAAGGCGGCGACTACCCGAAGTGGACCCTCTACATCCAGGTGATGCCCGAAGCAGACGCCGCCACCTACCGCTTTCACCCCTTCGACCTGACCAAGGTGTGGAGCCAGCAGGACTACCCGTTGATCGAGGTCGGCGAATACGAACTCAACCGCAACCCGGACAACTACTTCGCCGACGTCGAGCAGGCCGCGTTCACCCCGTCCAACCTGGTCCCGGGGATCTCGTTTAGCCCGGACAAGATGCTGCAGGGCCGGCTGTTCTCCTACGGCGACGCCGCCCGCTACCGGGTGGGCGTCAACCACCACCAGATCCCGGTCAACTATCCACGCGCAGCCACGCTGGTGAACACCTATCACCGCGACGGGGCCATGCGCGTGGACGGCAACCAAGGTGGCGTCGCGGGTATCGAGCCCAACAACTTCGGCCGCTGGGCCGAGCAACCCGGCTACGCCGATCCCGCCGAGTCGATCGGGTCCACCGCCGATCACTTCGACTTCCGCGAGGACGACGACAACTACTTCCAGCAGCCCGGTGACCTGTTCCGGCTCATGACCGGCGACGAGCAACAGCGGCTCTTCGACAACACCGCGCGCGCCATCAAGGGCGCCCGACACCAAACCGTCGAGGCGCACATCGCGCACTGCACCCAGGCCGACCCCGCCTACGGCGAAGGGGTGCGCAAGGCCTGTGAGGCCTTCGGCGCGCTATAGCGGCCGACCGCGACCAGTGTGGAGTTGACATGGCAGACCACGCGATTGACGACAACAGCGCCACCGTCGATGCCGAGCTGATGGACCTGGCCTCACGCCTGTTCGACGCGGCCCGCAGCGGCGACGCCGCAATGTTGGCCGCCTACCTCGACGCCGGCATACCGGTGAACCTCACCAACACCAACGGCGACACCCTGGTGATGCTGGCCAGTTACTACGGGCACGACCCCGCCGTCGCGGCGCTGATCGCCCGCGGGGCCGACGTGAATCGACACAACGATCGAGGACAAACACCCTTGGCAGGCGCCGTCTTCAACAACGACTCGACGATCATCGAACTACTGCTCTCAGCCAACGCCGACCCACAGACCGGCTCGCCGACCGCACTCGAAACCGCCCGGTACTTCGAAAGAGACGAACTCGCACGGCAACTGCACCTACACATCCACCGGCGGCGCAACCTGAACGCCTAGACGCAACACGCACACGTGCGGATCGAAGTAGGCGACCAAAGGGCAGTGTGTCACCTGTCGGCGTCCATCACCCACCTAGACCTGGCCAAGCGGCCGACAGACGTTGGAAACCGGATTCCAGTACTGTCCGTCCCCACAGTTCGGCGGAAACGGCACTGCGGGTGGCCTGCACACATTGCCGACCGGATCCCACCACTCGCCGTTCTGGCAACCCACCGGCGCCGCCGGCGGTTGACACACGTTGGCGACCGGATCCCACCACTCCCCGTTTTGGCAGTCGAGCGGTTGTGCCGAGCCGGCTGCCGGGGTGACCAGCGACAGCGCGGCGATTGGCGCAAACGCAGCCATCAGGATTGTCGAACGACGAAAGAGCTTATCCATGACTTAAGCCTGCCCCAACCAGGGGATTTTCAAACCGCTTGGATGGACTGGGCGAATCCCTGGGCTCGGCGGGCGCTGCGAGGTGCGGTATGGCGCTTTGAGGCTAGAACGAGCTGCACGCGCGCCATGACGAAGGCCGGCCAGATCCTATCGATGCTCGACGCCGGGTCCCCTGTTGTTGCACTCTGAACTTGTTCGACGCCTCACGGCAGGAGGAATACGACGGGATGGAAAACGGCGGATTACCAGGAAAACGCGTAATACCCACTGCCCCAACATTTTTGGATATATTCTGGTTGTCCTGTCTCGATATATCTGGTAGTTGTCGCAAGATAGCTGGCGGCCCACTATCGCTCAGACTATCTTGGCTAGAGAGATCTCAAACTGCTGGGAGCTGACGCATTGAACGAACACGCTAGGGCTGTTCTTCAACGCACCGATGACCCATCGACAGCTACGTGATGCCGATGATGGTCGGCCTCGTCAAGCCCGCGGATGAGCACTCTCTGCGCGTGGAAACGGTCGGTGGAAACGGTCGAGGGAAACGGGGTTGGCTTGTGGCCCCGGGCGGGGACTTGGGATCACCGCCCGGCATGTCGCGTTGGCGTTGCAGGTGATAGCGCCCGAACTCGTCTCGATACCGCAGATATCCAATGACCGATCTCACCTCTGGTCGACACGCGGCCGAAACAACCCATAGCTAGGTTTGATCAGGAACGTGTCGAGAGGAGACGGCCATGAGCACGCAAACACGTGCTACCTACCGCACGATGGTCGAGGGAACCGCGGAAGACTATGCCCTCATCATTCGCGCTGAGGAGGCGAATAACGCTGGCCTGGTGACCCGCGTCCTCAAACTGGTGGAAGCTCTCGCCGATGGAGAGCAGGCGTATCCAGTCAGCCGGCTGGAGCACTCACTGCAGTCGGCAACCCGGGCCTTCGACGACCGACGATCGGTCGAGTACGTCGTCGCGGCGCTTCTGCATGACATCGGTGACACGTACGCGCCACATGCGCATGGCGCGTTCGCGGCAGCAGTCATCGCGCCCTACGTGTCGGAACGAGTGGCCTGGATCGTCAAGGTGCACCCGGAATTCCAGCAGTACTACTACGCCCCTCACATGGGTGGCGTCCGGGACGCCCGGGAAAGGTATCGCCACCACCGGTGGTTCGACGATTGCGTGGAGTTCTGCGAGAAGTACGACCAGAACTGTTTCGACACGCAATTCGAGCACCGTCCGCTCGAGTTCTTCCGTCCGATGGTCGAGGAGATCTTCGCCCGCGAGCCGTGGACCGTCACACACTGACCCGAAAGTGGTCATCAGTCCTGACAGAAGGTGCTATCGGGTAGACGAGACCCCATCCCCTGGTTCACGCCTCGCTCCCCTCAGCGCACACGCCGTCCCGAGATGAAAATGCTTGGTACCGGGCTCTTCTCACCGACACTCTGAGAGCGTCGCCGATAGCGCGCCACCGCTTCGGGCACCGTGGTCGCCGATGCCTCCCAGCCGTGTTCGGCGAGCCACTCGACGGCGTCGGTGCGTTCTTCGGCATACGACAACTCGTCCACGTCGGGAACTTGGATCCCGGCCCGAGCACCCAACGCCGCCCGCATGCGTTGGCCCAGTTCCCGTTCGTGCGCCGCACGTCGGGGGTCCAGCGCGGCTTCGGTCGGTGCATTGGCGACGATCCGGCTTCCCACCGCACTCAGCTGATGGATGCGCTCGAAGAGCAGATCCTGCGCCTGCGCCGGCAGGTACCGCAACAGTCCCTCGACCGACCAGGCGGTCGGTGCCGCAGCATCGAACCCGGCCCGTAGCAAGGCCGTTGGCCAATCCCGGCGCAGATCCACGGCAACCTCGATCCGTTCGGCCGCGGGTGCTGCGCCGTGCGCGCGCAGCGTCGAGGATTTGAAGTCGAGCACCTTGGGCTGGTCGAGTTCGTACACGCGGGTGCCTTGGGGCCAGGCCAACCGCCACGCCCGGGCGTCCAGACCCGCCGCCAGGATCACCACTTGACGGATCCCCGCGTCGGCCGCCGCGGCGAAGAAGTCATCGATGAACGCCGTACGGGCGGTGAAGAAGTCGCGCAACGCCTGCATCTGCGCCGCCAGTTCGGGGTCCAGGTCCGCCACCCGCACACGGTCGAACAGGCTCCACGTTCCCTCACCAGCGGCGTCGAGGAAGACGCGGGCGAAGGGGTCGCGAAATAGGGGTTGCGGACTTTCGGTTTCCGCGGCACGCGCAGCCGCCACGGACAGTGCCGTCGCTCCTACGCTCTCGGTGATGTCCCAGGTGTCGTCATCGGTTCGCGTCATCGTTCGCCCTTCAACGTCGGCGTCTGATCCCGTCTGGACGGTACCCGAGCCACCTGTGACTTCAATGAAGGGACGGGATTGTTGCTGTGACGGGACTGTTGCTGTTGGGTGCGCGTCGGCCGCTGCACCGCGCACACTCAGTACCACCGGCCGACGGTGTATCTGGCCCGGCCGTACGGTCAGCGAGCCGCGCTGACTTTGCGAGCGTGCATGCAGTCCGTATCGGTGGATGCAGCAACCAATCGGCGATTCCCCCGGCCACCGGTATGCCACACGCGCAGTGCCGGTGTGCTTGACGTTTTGCTTTTACGCCGCGAGCTGCCGCTGCACCTCGGTGGCAATCAGTTCGAAGTTGTCCGCCAACGTCGCGATGCGGACGGGTGCCCGCACGTAAACCCGGCTGATACCCAGATCGGCATACGGGCCGAACATGTCGACGACCTCGGCCGCCGACCCGAGAAACGCGGCGCCGTCGAAGGTCTGCGAACCATAGTGCACCGGGTCGAGGTGGGCTGCGGCCTCGACCGCAGTGCGCCCTACCCCGATGGCTGCACTCATCGAGAAGGTGATGGAATCCGGATCGCGGCCGATCGCGTCGGCGGCCTGACGAACGCGTCGGATCTGCTCGCGGATGTCCTGACTGCGTAGCCATTGCTCGGGTACCGGTGTGCGGCGGCGGGTCGTCTGCAGATTGAACTCGTCGGCGTATCGGGCCGCCAGCGCCGGCGTGCGCTTCTTGCCCGTGCCGCCAAGGATGATCGGTGGACCGGACGGTTGCGCCGGGTTCGGCAGAGCTCCTTCGGCATCGAGTCGGTAGTAAGCACCAGAGAACCGGTAGCCCTGCCCCGGGGGCGTCTGCCAGAGGCCGGTGATCAACTCGAGCGACTCGGCCAACCGCTGAAACCGTTCTCCGACCGGTGGGAAAGGGATGCCGTAGGCACGGTGCTCCTTCTCGAAGTAACCGGCCCCGATGCCGAAGTCCATCCGACCGCCACTCATGGCGTCCACTTGCGCGGCGGTGATCGCCAGTACGCCAGGATTTCTGAATGTGGCCGACGTGACCAACGGGCCCAACCGGATTCGCGTCGTCTCCCGTGCCAGGCCCGCCAGCGTCGTCCATACATCCGTCGGACCGGGGTGGCCGTCGCCCACGAACGGGGTGAGGTGATCGGCGAGGAAGTAGCCCTGGTAGCCGAGTTCCTCGGTCAACTGTGCTGAGTGCCGCAGGTCTTCGTACGTCGCCCCATTGTTCGGGCCGCTCCACAGCCGAAAGTCCATGTCATCGACGGTAGCGCCGCCTCCTGGAGATTCGGTGTGCCGTCGTAGCGGGCTGCCCCGCGAGGCTGCTTGTCTCGCGTTGCACCTGTTCCATCGGGGAGGATTACGGCGAAATCGAATATTGTCACGCAGTATGGCTGTATTGCCTAGCGTTGACCGACGCCGATTCGGCCTACAGTAAACGACCATTCCGCAGGCGTACCAGGTCCGCCCAGCCCGCCTGTGGGGATCTGGCCAGCAGTCAGGGCCTCTCCCCCGCCGCATCTCTACTGATTCGCTGCCCCAAGCTGGAGGAATACGGCGGGTTCGAATATGGAGGGTTACCAGTAGAGGACGCCGTTTTCATCAGATGAGTCAATGAGCTGCTGCCCCGTCCGGCTGAGTGTCGTCCTGACTCGTTGAGTGATGCCGTTGACCTTGGAACTTTCGCCTGACCGTTGTGCGTGGACAGCCCATGGGCCGCCGGTCGGGTGTGACGGTCAAATTGGGCGTTCATACCTGGTGCACCCTGAGTTTCGTCAAGTGTTTCGGCGCCGCTTGTGGTCATCTGTTCGGGATCCGCCCTTTCCGATTGAGTGACGAGTCGGCGCGCCGACTGTTGACCCAGCTGCGACTCGCGTTTAGGGGTGAGCGGGCTGCGGCCGGTCACGTGGGCCCCAAAGAACTGCGGTGCTGGCAGCGAAGGAAGGGCGGTAGCATCGCGAAATGAACGGGCCAAGGCCGACCCCAACACCACCATCGAATCCGCATTACACGCTTCCAAACGATTGGGAATTCGCTGACGAGCGCCTCGCGCTGCTCGGCGCGGCCTACGACCCGCCCAGTATCGAGCTTGCGCAGCGGCTGGGAATGCGCGCGGGATGGCGGTGCCTGGAAGCTGGAGCCGGCGGCGGGTCCTTCGCACGGTGGCTGTGCAGCGCCGCACTGCCGAGCGGCCGAGTTCTCGCGATGGACGCCGACCCGCGCCACCTGGCTGACTTGCCTGACCGCGGCGGCGAAGTCGCCCAGATCGACCTCACCGCAGACGAGCTTCCTGAGCGCGCGTTCGACTTCGTCCACACGCGACTCGTGCTCTTGCACATAGCCGAACGGGACAACGTCCTGGAGCGGTTGGCCCGTGCCGTCGCGCCGGGCGGCCTTCTTGTGCTCGAAGAGAGTGACACGTTCGGGGTGCTCGACGAGATGAGGGGTGCATTCGGGGATGTCTGGCGGGTCTTCAGCCGTAGCACCGAGATTGGAGGCGCGGACCAGACTTGGGCACGCGACTTGCCCGTTCGCCTGCAGGCGCTCGGGCTCGTCGACGTCGAAGCCAGCGCAGACATCCCCATGTTCCGCGGCGGCTCGCCGTTGGCACGCATGTGGAACCTCACTTGGGTACAAATCCATGACAAGTTGGTAGCGCTTGGTGTCTCGCCGGAGGTTATCGCGGCCGCGCAGGCCGAACTCGAAGACGAGCAGCGGTGGTTCTGTGCTCCGCCGACGGTCCGAGCATGGGGCCGCGCACCCGGATAGGCCACCGTCACGGGCTGCCACTTGGAGCTTGACCAGCAAACGAAACACACCGCCGCCAGTGCCACGACAGCGGAACCCGACGTTCTGATCTAACGTGTGGTCGCCCGCGACGGTAATCCCCTCCCTGGGCGGGACGAAGCGTCGTCACCCGGGCGGAACCTCGCCTGCTCGGTGTGGCACGAATTGAAGATGGGGACGGCGGGTCACCAGCGCCGCTCCCCCGGCGGGGGATTGTCGCGGGCTGTGTGGTAATCGAACGCTGACACTGCGGGCGGAGTGCTTGACCGGACGCCCAGGGTGCGGAGGTGTTCGATCATGGTGTCGACGGCCGCTTCGAGCGGAGCGGTGTCTCGGCGGACCTGGCTGAGCAGCAGGCCGCCCTGGATGGCGGCCAGCGTCGCGAGTGCCAGGTTGTCGACCTCGGTGCCGTCGGGTAGTTCCCCGCGAGCGGCAATGGCCTTGAGCCCGTCGCGAATCATGGTCTCCCACTGAACGAACGACCGTGCGACCTGCGCGCGGGCCAGCGGGTCGGTTTCGGCGAGCTCGTTGGCCAGCGATCCGATGGGGCAGCCTCCGACAAAGCCCAGCCGCCGCATCATGTCGACCATGATGTCGCGCCACCGGCGCAGGTCCTCAAGGCATTCCAGGCGGTCCAGACCCAGATGCTGAACGGCGAGGACCCGGTCGGTCTGGAAGTCGATAACCGCTGCGACCAGGTCGCCTTTGTCGGCGAAGTAGTGATACATCTGCGAAGTGCTCACCGCAGCCGCTTCCTGGATGTCCTCGATGGTGGTGCGGGCCACCCCACGCTGCGACATCAGTTCGGCGGCAGCGGCCACGATCCGTTCTCGGGTCGCGCGGCCCTTGGGGGTCAGCTTCTCTAGTGCAGTGGTAGGCATCGGAGCACATCAGCCTCTCGTCCATCTGGTCATGGTCTTCACACCATTGGAGCCCGATGAAACTGGAGTGTCAACTCCAAAATGTGATGCATCGGGTGCTCAGGCGTCACTTTTTGGAGTTGACACTCCATTTTTCTGGGTGCAAGCTTGCGTCGTCTCGTAAGTTCAACCCTGCCGGAAACCGTTGTGTGGCACCGGCACCCATCTGAAAGGCTCTTTGATGACGACCGCTGCCAACGCCAATACCACCACGATCGCCGATCGCGTCGCCAAGATGCAAGCGGGGATTGCCGGCCGGATCCCCGAGGAGGTTCTCGGTGTGTTCGGCGCCGAGCAGGCCGGCCTGGATGCGCGCGGCATTCCCACCGGCATCGCCAAACCTGGCGACACGCTCGGCGATTTCGACCTGCTCGACGTCCACGGCGCGCCGAGCACACTGTCGGTCGCGTTGGGCGGGCGCACCGCGGTGGTCGTGCTCTACCGCGGCGCGTGGTGCCCCTACTGCAATTTGGCGCTGCGCGCCTACCAGGACGACCTCGTCCCCACACTGGCCGACAAGGACGTTGCGCTGGTGGCCATCAGCCCGCAGAAGTCCGACGGCTCACTGTCGGCCCAGGAGAAGAACGCGCTGACCTTCACCGTGCTGTCCGATCCGGGCAACAAGATCGCCAACCGGCTCGGTGTGATG
>JAOPVI010000012.1 GCA_025966225.1 Mycobacterium sp.
CACAGGCCGTGGATGAAGATGACGGGGTTGGTCATTTCGGTTCCTTTCTAGTGTGATTTCGGCGCGGAAACCGTCGCTGAGCAATCGAAAGCGCGCCGAAATCGCGGTTAAACGGTGGTGACGTATCCGCCGTCGATGCGGACATCCGAGCCGGTGGTGTTGCCCGAGCGGCCGCTGGCGAGGAACACGGTGAGGTCGGCGACTTCCTGCGGGGTGGTGAAGCGTCCCGTCGGGGCGCCTGCAGACACCGAGGCGACCACGTCGTCCGGGGTGGCTCCGCTGGCTGCGGCGAACTTGGCGGCCACCCCGTCGCCGGCCAGCCAGAGGCCGGTGGACACCGGGCCGGGACTGATGGTGTTGACCCTAATGCCCTTGGGGCCGAACTCCTTCGACAGCGCTTTGGCGTAGTTGGCCAGTGCGGCCTTGGTGGCGCTGTAGTCGACGATGTTCCACTCGGGCAGCGTCGCGTTGACCGACCCGATCATCACGATTGCGCCGCCGCCGCGGGCCAGCATCTGCGGCACGGCTTCGCGCGTGGTGCGCACCGCCGAGAGGAAGTTCAGCGCCAGCGAGGCGTCCCACTCCTCGTCGGTGACCGACAGGATGCCGCCGAAGCGGGTGGCTACTGCCCCGGCATTGTTGACGAGCACGTCGACTCCGCCGCGCTCGGCTGCCGCGGCGATCAACGCGCGCGGTCCTTCCGGCGTCGACAGGTCGGCGGCGATGAAGGTGGCCGATCCGGCGGCCTCCAGCGCCTGTAGCTCCGGGGTGTCGTGGCGGGCGCCAGCGATCACATGGGCGCCACCGGCGACGAACGCCTGGCTGACGGCAAGGCCGATGCCCTTGCTCGCGCCCGTGACGACGACGACTTTGTCCGTGAGGTGCATGTCCATGTCCCGTACCTTGCTCTACCGGCGGCAACTCTGCGCCAAGATTCCTCCAAGCGCTCCCTCGCACCCTTTCGTCACCGAAGCGTTCACGAAAGGAGCATTTGATGACGGCGCCGAAGAACCGACTCGTCACGCGAGCAGCCGAAATCACCTGCGAAGATGACCCGATGGGCGGGATGCGCGCGGCGAGGCCGACCAAGGCCGATGTGGCCCGCCTTGCCAACGTCTCGGCGGCCACCGTGAGCTACGTGCTGAACGACGTCGCGGGCCAGACGATCTCGGAGCAAACGCGGGCCGCCGTGCACGCCGCCGCGAAGGAACTCGGCTACCGGCCGAATCTGGCAGCGCGCAATCTCGCCGTCGGAGCCAGCGGCGTGATGCTGTACATCGTGCCGCGCATCGCGCTCGGCGAGCTACTGCTGGAGGTCGGCAGCCGGCTGACCGCAGCGCTCGCGCGCCACGGCGTCGTGCTCTCGATGCAGTTCGAGACCGATGACGGGCAGAACGTGGTCGACGCCGTCGCCGACCTCAACCCCATCGCGGTCACCAGCGTCTTCCCGCTCAGCGGTGCGGCACTCGCGGCCGTCACCGCCGCGGGCATCCCGCAGATCCATCTCGGCAGCGCGCAACTCCACGCGATGGGAGCCCTGCACCTGACCATCGGCGAGCTGCGCATCGACCACCTCGTCGCGCGCGGGCACCGCAAGCTGGCCTTCGCGGGCTCGGACATTCCGACGCTGCGCCCGCTGGGGGAGTACTGGCTCGAGGGCCTCCGCGTTGCGGCCGTCAAGCGCGGGCTGCCCGAGCTCACCGTCGGGGGCGTCGCGTCGGATGGCTCCGATGCCGCCGACGTGGTGAGGGGTTGGATGGCCGACGGGATCACCGCGGTGTGCGCCCAGAGCGACGAGACGGCCTTCGTGGTGCTTCACGGCGTGCGGGGAGCCGGACTGCGCTGTCCGGAAGACCTTGCGGTGATGGGCGTCGACGCCAGCACGCTCGGCGCCGTCAGTGCCCCGCCGTTGACGTCCGTCGGGTTCGACGCCGAGACCATCGTCGACGTCTCCGTCGCGGCGATGATGACGGAGTTGGGGTATCCGGCCGGGGGCGAACCGAGCAGTGCCAACGTCGCGCGGCTGATCCAACGCGCGTCCACCTGATCGAGCCGTGATCTCCAGAAATTCTTGTCGGGCAGTCGCTCAGCCGTGTAGCTTACGCGTGTAAGTGACGCTCGCTAGCCTTCAGAGAGGTGGTAACCGTGGCCATCGGCATTACCGACGCAGCCAGTGACGTGTACTTCGACCCGTACAGCGTGGACATCAACGCCGACCCGTATCCGACCTTCGCGCGACTGCGCGAAGAAGCGCCGCTGTACTACAACGAGCAACACGACTTCTACGCGGTCAGCCGCTACGAGGACGTCAACCGCGGCATCGTCGACCACGGCACGTTCAGCTCCGCCCGCGGCGCGATCCTCGAGCTGATCCGGATGAACATGCCCATCCCGTCGGGCGTGCTGATCTTCGAGGATCCGCCGATCCACGACATTCACCGCAAGCTGCTCGCCCGGATGTTCACCCCGCGCAAGATCGCCCTGCTCGAACAAAGGATCCGGCAGTACTGCGTCGAGAGCCTCGACCCGGTCGTCGGCACGGGCAAGTTCGACTTCGTCACCAACCTGGGCGCGCTGATGCCGATGAAGACGATCAGCGCGCTGATCGGCATCCCCGAACAAGACCAGCAAGCGGTCCGCGATCACGTCACCGACCAGATGAAGACCGAAGCAGGCAAACCGATGAAGGCCGCCGAAGAGGGGCTGGTCAGCGGCGACATCTTCGCCGACTACATCGACTGGCGGGTCGACCATCCGTCCGACGACATCATGACCGAGCTGATGAACGTCGAGTTCGTCGACGAGACGGGCACCACCCGCAAGCTCACCCGTGACGAACTGCTGGTCTACCTCAACGTCGTCGCCGGGGCCGGAAACGACACCACCACTCGGTTGATCGGGTGGGCCGGGAAGGTGCTTGCCGAGCATCCCGAGCAACGGCGCCAACTCGTCGAGGATCCGACCCTGATCCCCAAGGCCGTCGAGGAACTCGTCCGCTTCGAACCGCCCGCTCCCCACGTGGCCCGCTACGTCACCCGCGAGGTCGAACTCCACGGCCAGACCGTGCCGGAGGGCAGCGTGATGATGATGCTGATCGGCGCCGCCAACCGCGACCGCCGTCAGTTCGAGCCCGACGGCGACGTGTTCGACATCAACCGCGAACAGCGTGCACACCTCGGCTTCAGCGTTGGCGCCCACTACTGTCTCGGCTCTTCGCTGGCGCGGCTCGAGGGTCGCGTGGCGCTGGAAGAGGTGCTCAAGCGATTCCCGACCTGGGAGGTCGACCTGCCGAACGCCGTGTTCTCGACGACGTCGACCATCCGGGGCTGGGACTCGATGCCGGCGTCCATCCCGTGACCCTCCACTAAGCTGGGCGACATGAGGCTCAAGGTCCTGCCTTACGTAACCGTTGAAGTCGACGACCGCGTGCGGCGCAGGCTGCGCGCGAAGGCGGAGCGGATGCGACTCAACGTCCGGGCCTACCTGCTCAGCGCGGCCGACGACGTCGACGCCGCAGGCGACAAGGTGCGTGGCATGTGCGATGCCGCCGTCCATCGCGTCGACGACGCGGTCGGCCGGGTCGCCGATCGGCTCGGACCCGACGGGGCCAATTCGGGCGCCGACTCGGACGCTCGAATCGAAGCCAGCTGACGACCCCCCCTCTACGGTGTAGGCGGCAGGGGTGGTCGCACGAACCGAAGGAGTGTCCGGAACGGTGGTAGCGCGCTCTTGATTGGACACGGCTCTTGATCGGGCACGGCTCTTGATCGGGCACGGCCTCGTGATCGTTCTCGCGCTGTGCGCTGCCGTCTTCATGGCCATCGGCATCGTGGTCCGCCAGCGCGCCACCATGGACGTGCCCGCCGAGGACGGCGTCAGTGCCGCCATGTTCACCACGCTGCTGCGCCGCCCGATGTGGTGGGCGGGTACCGGAGCGGCCGTGCTCGGCTACGCCTTCCAGGCGCTCGCGCTGGTCAAGGGCTCGTTGATCCTGGTGCAGCCGATCCTGGTGTCCGCGTTGCTGTTCACCCTTCCGCTGAGCGCGCGGCTGGCCGGGCGCCGCGTCACCCGCTCCGAATGGCTGTGGGCCGGCCTACTGACCTTGGGCCTCGCCGTTTTCGTGCTGCTGGCCCGCCCTGGTCCGAGGGACAGTCCCGCGTCGCTGCCCGTGTCGACGATCGTCGCCATCGGTTGCGGTGTCGTCATTCTCGGGTGCGTGGTGGCTGCCGTCCGCATCGGCGGTTGGCAGCGCGCAGCGTTGTTGGCCGTCGCCGTCGGCGTGCTTTTCGGCGTCGTCGCCGTCACCACGAAGATCGTCGTGCACGTGGCCGCCGACCGCGGCCCGTTGGCACTGTTGGCCACGCCTGCCCCGTATGCACTCATCGTGCTCGGGATCATCGCAACGCTGTTGCAGCAGTCGGCCTTTCACGCAGGCGCGCTACAGATGACCGTGCCGACGATGCTGGTGCTCGAGCCCGTCGTCGCGGTGCTGCTCGGTGCCATCGTGCTCGGCGAGCAACTCGACGCGGGGGGCTACCAAGCCGTCGCACTCGCCGTCGCCGTCGTCGCGATGGCCGCGGCCACCGTCGCGTTGGGCCGAGAAGAAGGCGCTTACGAAGAAGGGCTCGACATGAAGCGGGCGCGCGAAGCCGCCTGAGCCGTAGGTCAGCCCAGTATCGACGTGTAGTACACGACGGCGTCCATCGTCATCTGGTCATCGTCCGATGGCGGTAGCGTGGGAAAGCCGTTGGACACCAACAGGTCTCCCATCGGCGTGCCGACCGAGGTCCAGCCGCGGGCGTCGAGGTACTCACCGACGTCGTTGCGCTCGCCGTGGAAGCCCAACTCGGAGAAGTCGAGTTCGAAGCCATGCTCACGCCACTTTGCGGTGGACTCGCGCATCCGCTCGCGGACCTCGTCGAGGTCGACGTCGACACTGCCGCTCGGCACCGCCTCGGTGGCCATCCGGCTACCGGGCGCGCTCAGCGCCGTGACCGAGTCCAAGAGCCGGTCCTGCGCCTCGGGCGGCAGGTAGCCGAACAGGCCCTCCGCGATCCAGGCTGCGGGCTTGGAGGTGTCGAAACCCGCTGCCAGCAGCGCCGTCTGCCAGTCGTCCCGAAGGTCGATGGCCACCGAGCGCAGGTCGGTCGTCGGCTCGGCGCCGAGGCCCTCGAGCGTCGTGGTCTTGAAGGCGATCACCTCGGGCTGGTCGATCTCGAACACCGTCATGTCGGCCGGCCAGTCGAGTCGGTAGCTGCGGGCGTCGAGGCCCGACGCCAGGATGACGGCCTGCCGGATCCCGGCCTTGGCTGCATCGGCGAAGAACCCGTCGAAGAACATGGTGCGAGAGGCCATCGCGGCGGGCATCTGCTGAAGGCCCCAACCGGACCCGTCGGCGTCCAGATCGTCACCCGAGAGCTCGCCAGTCGCCCAGCGAGTGAGAAAGTCCACACCGACGGCGCGCACCAACGGTTCCGCGAACGGGTCGTCGATGAGTGGGTCGTCGGCATTCGTAGCAATCGCCCTTGCGGCCGCCACCATGGTCGCGGTGGCTCCCACGCTGGTGGCCAGGTCCCAGCTGTCGTTGTCGGTCCGGGTCATCGTCTACCTCCACTGTCAATTATTTAGCCACTATAACAAACGATGGAGAGTGGGCCCCGTCACACAGGAAATCCGCAGGTCAGCCAGTTGAGGCATATCTTTAGTTTTGCTAACGTTGTGTATGTACGAGAGGGCGACGAGGCCCCCGAACCACATTTCTCTTGTTGTAGTTAGAAGGATTTCCATGTCGCTTGATTCCCGCGAAGCGCGCCTCGAGCGCCGCATCGCCGACCTGTATTCCAACGACGAGCAATTTGCCGCAGCCAAGCCCGACCAGGCCGTTGCCGAGGCTGCCGAACAACCCGGCCTTCGCCTGCCCGACGTCGTCCGCGTGGTCATGGAGGGCTACGCCGACCGGCCCGCGCTCGGCCAGCGCGCCGTCGAATTCGTCACCGGCGCCGATGGCCGCACCACGGCTGACCTTCTGCCCCGGTTCGACACCGTCACCTACGGCCAGCTGTGGGAGCGGGTCCGGGCCGCCGCCGCTGCGTTGAACGGACAGCCGGTCCAGTCCGGCGACCGCGTCGCCATCCTCGGCTTCACGAGTGTGGACTACGCCGTCGTCGACACGGCGCTCACCCAACTCGGGGCGGTCTCCGTGCCGCTGCAGACCAGCGCGCCGCTGACGCAGCTGCGCCCGATCATCGCCGAGACGGAGCCGAGCCTGATCGCCTCGAGCATCGACTACGTCGCAGATGCCGTGGAACTCATCAAGTCAGGCCCGGCGCCCGCGCGCCTCGTCGTATTCGACTACCGGCCCGAGGTCGACGCTCAGCGCGAGGCGCTCGAGTCGGCCGTGGCCGCGCTGGCCGCCAGCTCCGTCACCGTGGAGACGCTGGGCGACGTACTCGAACGTGGCGCCGCGTCGAACAGTCCTTCGATCGTCGCGGAGGGCCCAGGATCAGACGCAGACCCGCTGGCCCTGCTCGTGTACACCTCCGGCAGCACCGGCGCGCCCAAGGGGGCCATGTACCCACAGAGCAAGGTGGCCAACATGTGGCGTTCGGCCGCCAACTCCGGATGGGACGAGAACCACGGTGTGGTTCCGGCGATCACGCTCAGCTTCCTGCCGATGAGTCACGTGATGGGCCGCGGCGGGCTCTTCGGCACATTGGCCAGTGGCGGCACGGTCTACTTCGCCGCCCGCAGCGACCTGTCCACCTTCCTCGACGACCTCGCCCTCACCCGACCCACGCAGATGTTCTTCGTCCCGCGCATCTGGGACGTGCTCTACCAGGAATACGTCAGCCAGACCGACCGCGGCGCGAGTACCGACGAGCTGCGCCAGAGCATGCTCGGCGGACGCTTCGTCACCGCGAAGACCGGTTCGGCCCCCATCTCGCCCGAACTCAAGGAGTGGGTGGAGGACTTCCTGGACATGCACCTGGTCGAGGGCTACGGCTCCACTGAGGCCGGGTCCGTGTTCGTCGACGGCAAGATCCTTCGCCCACCGGTGATCGACTACAAGTTGGTCGACGTACCCGACCTGGGCTACTTCGGCAGCGACGTGCCGCATCCGCGCGGCGAGCTCCTGGTCAAGTCCGAGCAGCTCTTCCCCGGCTACTACAAGCGGCCCGAGGTCACCGCCGAGGTGTTCGACGCCGACGGTTACTACCGCACCGGTGACATCGTCGCCGAGCTCGGCCCGGACCAGGTGCGCTACGTGGACCGGCGCAACAACGTGCTGAAGCTCTCCCAAGGCGAGTTCGTCACCGTCTCCAAGCTGGAGGCGACGTTCGGCGACAGCCCGCTGGTTCGGCAGATCTACGTCTACGGCAACAGCGCCCGGCCATATCTGCTGGCCGTCGTGGTGCCCGCCGCGGACGCGCTGTCCCGATACTCGGCCGACGAGCTCAAGCCGGCCATCAGTTCCTCGCTCAAGGAGCAGGCGCGCGTTGCGGGCCTGCAGTCCTATGAGCTTCCTCGCGACTTCATCGTCGAGACAACACCTTTCACGATGGAGAACGGACTGCTCACCGGGATCCGCAAGCTGGCGTGGCCGCGGTTGAAGGAACGCTACGGACCGGAACTCGAGCAGCTGTACGCCGACCTGGCCGACGACCAGGCGGGCGAGCTGCGCGCGCTGCGTCAGAGCGGCGCCGACCGACCGGTGCTCGAGACCGTCAGCCGGGCCGCGAGCGCACTGCTCGGCGCAGCCGCCTCGGACGTGGCTGCCGATGCCCAGTTCACTGATCTGGGCGGAGACTCGTTGTCGGCGTTGACCTTTGCGAACCTGCTGCACGACATCTTCGACGTCGACGTGCCCGTCGGCGTGATCGTAAGCCCGGCCAGCGATCTGGCCGCCATCGCCGCGTACGTCGAGGCGGAGCGTGCCGGCGGGTCCAAGCGGCCCACCTTCGCCGCCGTGCACGGGCGGGACGCGACGGAAGTGCACGCCAGCGACCTGACGCTCGACAAGTTCATCGACGCGAACACCCTCGCCGCGGCAACGTCACTGCCCGGACCAGCATCCGAGGTCCGCACCGTATTACTCACGGGCGCAACCGGATTCCTCGGCCGCTACCTGGCGTTGGACTGGCTGGAGCGGATGGACATGGTGGACGGCAAGGTGATCTGCCTCGTCCGCGCCAAGGACGACGCCGCCGCCCGCGAGCGGCTGGACAAGACCTTCGACAGCGGCGACCCGAAGCTGTTGGCGCACTACCGCGAGTTGGCCGCCGAGCACCTCGAGGTGTTCGCGGGCGACAAGGGCGAGGCGAACCTCGGCCTGTCCGACGCGACCTGGCAGCGACTGGCCGACACCGTCGACCTGATCGTGGACCCGGCCGCTCTGGTCAACCACGTGCTGCCCTACCGTGAGTTGTTCGCACCCAACGCACTCGGCACCGCCGAACTGATCCGCATCGCGCTGACCACGAAGGTCAAGCCCTTCGTGTACGTCTCGACGATCGGTGTCGGTGCGGGCATCGAGCCAGGGAAGTTCACCGAGGACGGCGACGTCCGGCTCATCAGCGCGACGCGCCAGGTCGACGACACCTACGCCAACGGCTACGGCAACAGCAAGTGGGCAGGCGAGGTGCTCCTGCGCGAGGCACACGACCTGTGCGGGCTACCCGTTTCGGTGTTCCGGTGCGACATGATCCTCGCCGACACCACCTACGCCGGACAGCTGAACCTGCCCGACATGTTCACCCGCATGATGCTGAGCCTCGTCGCAACGGGTGTTGCACCGAAGTCGTTCTATGAGCTCGACGCCAAGGGCAACCGGCAGCGGGCGCACTACGACGGGCTGCCCGTCGAGTTCATCGCCGACGCGATCTCGACGCTCGGCGAGCGGGTGGCTTCGGGATTCGAGACCTATCACGTGATGAATCCCCACGACGACGGCATCGGAATGGACCAGTTCGTCGACTGGCTGGTCGACGCCGGCTACCCGATCCGCCGCATCGACTCCTACGCCGACTGGCTGCAGCGGTTCGAGACGACACTGCGTGCCCTACCGGAGCGGCAGCGCCAGGCGTCGCTGCTTCCGCTGCTGCACAACTACCAGCGGCCGGGTCACCCGATCAACGGTGCGATGGCTCCGACCGCCCGGTTCCGGGCGGCGGTGCAGGACGCAAAGATCGGGCCGGACAAGGACATTCCGCACGTCTCCGCGCCGGTGATCGTCAAGTACGCCACCGATCTGGAGTTGCTCGGCCTGCTCTGATCGCTAGTTGCCGAAGCCGATGAGGCTGCGCACCGGCGGGAGGTCCGCGATGGTCGCGAACCCCGGCGCCGCCGCACATACCGCAGGCACGGCGTTGAGCACCTGCATCCCAGTCGCGACGTTCGCGGAGTTGACGTGCTCGAGCATCGACGCCTCGCGCTCGAAGCTGGCCAACGACAAGAAGTGCGCTTGCATCGACGGGTCGCCCTCGATGGTCAGCGTCCAACCGTGCCGCGGCTTTGGCCAATGCTTCGGGTACTCGTTGCCGACGGTCCACAGCGTCTCGATCTCGACCAACGGCTCGCCCTGCCTGCGGCCGACCCAGTTCCACCGCTGCCCGGCAGTGGTCCCCGCCCGCAGCACGTGGTCGAAGATCTGGTGGTCGTGCTCGGCGGCGACGGCCTCGACGCTGGCCGTCACCTCGTCGATGCCGGCGTTGAGCGAGTCGGCAAGCAGCCAGACCTGCTCGGTGAAGATCGAACTGTTGAACGCCAGGAAATCGTTTGCGGTGACGCTGATCTCGTCGACCGGTTGGCCGAAGCGCATGTTGTCGAACGTGATGGCGGTGCTGTCGTAGACCGACCAGTCGGCCCGCTCCTGCAGCGTCAGCTTCTCGATGGTGCGGCTCATGCCGGTCAACGCCAGCGGCAGCGCCCCGGACAGGTTGCCAGGGTTCAGCCCGCAGCCGTGCACGGTGGTGCTGCCCTCCAGGCACGCGGCCAGGACCCGATCGCGGTCGGCGAGGCGAATGCGTTCCGGATGGAACAGGAAGGCCGTGGTGACGACGTTCTTCCCGCTCGCCAGGATTGCGCAGACGTCGTCGACGGAGGTCAGTCGCGGCGTGTAGACCACGCAGTCCGCATCGAGCGCAAGGATCGCCGCGTTGTCGGTGGTCGCCATCACCCCGACCGGAGCGCGCCCGATGAGCACGCCGGCGTCGACGCCGTCCTTGTCGTCGGAATACACCTTCACTCCGGCCAATTCGAGCCCGGAACGGGGATCGAGCACGGTGGCGAGTAGTTCCTTGCCGATGGCGCCGGTGCCCCATTGGACGATGCGAAGTGGCATAGCGGCTGATTGTGACACGAAAGAGGGGCACCCCTGTGGGGGTGCCCCTCTAACGGCCCAATCAGGATGGGCTACTTGACGTCGACGTAAACCGTCTTGTCAGTGACCGTGGTCAGCAGGTCGTCACCGGGGTTGCCGGAGTCGGTCCTGCTGTAGGTCTGTCCTGGGCGAACCGCGACGACGCTGGCCTGATCGAGTGGCGTGCTGCCTACGTGGTTGACGATCACGTTATAGCCCCGCGCTTGGAGCGAGCTGATGGTGTCCTGGGCGTTGCCAGGGCCGCTCGGCGCGGCGACGGCCGGCGCGGCGAGCCCCAGCACGGCGGCGGTCAGTCCGCTCGCAACGATGGTGGCAAATCCAAACTTCTTCACTGTGTAACTACCTCTTCTTCTTCGTCTGCTCGCGAATGGCACCACCAATGGCACCGTCCGGATGCATCCCTCCGCCGGCTGGGGGCCTCTTCCCCGTCCGGTCTAAAGGATCAAACCAACAGGTCACGGGTTTAATTCCGTTGGCAGAAATTGATCGACGCGTGGCAGCAATCGATCTTCGTCAGATCGTTCCGGTGCTTCGCGTGACTCTTCGGCTAGCTTGTGACGCGCGTCCCGGCCGATGCCGTCAGCAACGTGTCATGCATGCCAGGACGACCAACGCGCGACGTCGACCGTGACGACGGGGCCGTTGAGCGCGATCCGTTCGTACTGCGGGTACTTCTGGCGCAGCAGCGCATAGCCGGCCGCCATCTGCTCGCCGGCGTCGTGAATCGCGGCAATCCCGTCGGCGCGCACCCACCAGAGCTGCGTCCAATCGTCGTCGTAGTGGTCGACGAGCAGGCTCACCCGCGGATTGGTCGCGATGTTGGCCAGCCTGCGCAACCGGTGCGTGGTCTTGCGCTTGGCGTCGACCGCCGTATAGAGCACGTCGGCGTGCACCGCGAAGACCACGGGTACGACGTGCGGCGTGCCGTCTGCACCCGCCGTCGCGAGGATCGCAACCGGGGCCGCTGCAAACAATTCTCGGGTCACCGCGGCCCGCGAGGTTGAGGTGCCACGCTGAGGGGTGAGCGGGTGACGTTGATCTCGGGCTTCTTCGTCGGCCGGTTCTGATGCCGCGGCGGGTAGTAGGCAGGCGCGGACTCCGCAGGCGGAGGAGGCGGAGGCGGTGGTGGGGGCGGTGGCGGCGGGGGAAGCTCAGAGGTGGCGGTGGCCGTCGTCGGGGCATCCGTCGTGGGACTCGTCGACGTCGCAGGTGAAGGGGCCTCTTCGTCGGACGGCCCGCGGACGGTCAGCAGCACGACCGCAACGACGAGCGCCACCACCGCGAGTGCCACCAAGGCGATTCCGAGCACGGCCTGCCGGGTTTGATACCAGGGCGTCGGCGGGGGTTTGAAGTGCCAGGTGTTCGCGTCGAAGGCGTCGAACCGGTCCGTCAGAGCCTCTGGGTCCTGCGTCGCACCTGCCCCATCGTCGCCGACCTCCGCGGGCCCGAACTCCGGGTCCAAGGCGGGTTCGGGCTGCACTTCGGGGTCGGCGGCCTCGTCGAAGAGATAATCGAACTGGTCGTCCGCAGGTTCGGCGTCCGGCGCACCGATGTCCAACCGATCGGTGTCGACCGGCGCGTCCAACCTCGAATCCCCCGAGGCCTCGCTATCGGGCACCCCATGATGCTAGGCGGCTACCTGGTCGAACGTGCGGTGGTGGGCAAATCGACGCGCCGTGCCCCGGCCGCCGCGTCGTGTGCCCGGAACACCCGCCGGTGGTGACGGCCCCCCGGTAAGGTCGCTGACGATGTGTTCACAGCGGCGTCCCAGCACAGTCACCTCCCGGTGGGCTCTTCGTCACGGCCGCGCTTCCCGCCCATAAGAAGGTTCGGCATGACTCTTTTTCGGCAGACACGATTTCGGCTCGCAGCAGCCACCAGCGTCCTCGTCCTCGTCGCCGCGGGCGGGCTGACCGCCTGCGCCCCTCCCGCGAAGGAGTCGGGCGGCGAGCAGACCGAGTCGGGAGTCAAGGCGGGCGAGGCGAAGTCGGTGGCCGACTTCGGTGGCATGGAAGGCCTCGTCGCGGCGGCCAAGAAGGAGGGCGAGCTCAACGTCATTGCGCTGCCGCCGGATTGGGCGAACTACGGTGCCATCATCAAGGCGTTCGGAGACAAGTACGGCATCAAGGTCAACTCTCTTCAGCCCGACGCGGCCAGTCAGGACGAGATCAACGCCGCCACGCAGCAGAAGGGCAAGTCGACCGCGCCGGACGTGTTCGACCTCGGTCAGTCGGTGGCGCTGGCCAACACCGCGATGTACGCGCCGTACAAGGTGGCGACGTTCGACGACATCTCCGACTCCTACAAGGATCCCGATGGCAAGTGGGTCAACGACTATGGCGGTTACATGTCGATCGGCTTCGACTCGTCGAAGGTGCCTGCCGTCACCGGCGTCGACGACTTGATGAAGCCCGAGTTCAAGGGCAAGGTCGCCCTGAACGGCGACCCGACTCAGGCAGGCGCCGCATTCTCCGGCGTGATGATGGTGGGACTGAGCCAGGGCGGTTCGACCGACGACATCGCGCCTGGCGTCGAGTTCTTCCGGAAGCTGAAGGACGCGGGCAACTTCCTGCCGGTCGACCCGACGCCTGCCACCATCGAATCCGGCCAGACGCCGGTGGTCATCGACTGGGACTACCTCAACGTCGCCGAGACCAAGAAGCTGCCGACGTGGACGGTCGTCATCCCGCCGAACGCCGCGGTGGCCGGCTACTACTACCAGGCGATCAACAAGGACGCACCGCATCCGGCCGCGGCCCGGCTCTGGCAGGAGTTCCTGTACAGCGACGAGGGCCAGAACCTGTTCCTGCAGGGCGGCGCCCGTCCCGTGCGGGCCACCACGATGGCTGCCAAGGGCACCATCGACCAGAACGCCTACCGGGTGCTGCCTCCGGTGGACGGGGAGGCGACCTTCGTCACCGTGGAGCAGAACCAGGCCGCGACCAAGTACCTGGAGGCCAACTGGGCGAAGGCGGTCGGCTGATCCCGGGCCGAATTCGTGGCCGAGCGATAGCAGCCCTACCGCTCCTGCCATTCTTCGCGGTCGTCGCGATCTTCCTGATCGTGCCGACGATCACGGTCGTCGTCAGTGCGGTGTTCGACGAAGGTCGGTTCTCGCTGGCCCGGCTGCAGGCGTTGTTCTCCGAGACGGCACTGTCGGCGCTGGGCAAGAGCGTGCTGCTCTCTGGTAGCACGGCGCTTCTCGGAGCGATATTGGGAGCCCTGCTCGCATGGCTCGTCGTGTCACGTCCCGCCGAGTCGCTGGTGCGTCGCACCGTGTTGTCGCTGTGCAGCGTGCTCGCCCAGTTCGGCGGAGTCGCACTGGCTTTCGCGTTCCTCGCAACCATCGGCCTCAACGGCGTGCTGACACTGTGGGTTCAGGAGCACCTTGGGTGGAACCTGGCCGGATCCGGATGGCTGTACGGATTGCCAGGGCTGATCCTGGTGTACACCTACTTCCAGATACCGCTCATGGTCATCGTCTTCCTGCCTGCGCTCGAGGGGCTGCGCGAGCAGTGGCGGGAAGCCGCCGTCAGCCTCGGCGCTTCGACCTGGCAGTACTGGCGCGAGGTGGCCGTCCCCTTGTTGACGCCTGCGTTCCTCGGGTCGGCACTCCTGTTGTTCGCCAACGCCTTTGCGGCATATGCGACGGCCGCCGCGCTGGTCAGTCAAGGCAGCCCGATCGTGCCGCTGCTCATCCGCTCGGCCCTCACCAGCGAGGTGGTGCTCGGTCAGGCCGGGTTCGCGTACGCGCTGGCACTCGAGATGATCGTCGTGGTCGCGGTGGTGATGGTCGCGTACAACCTGCTGGTTCGGCGCACGGCGAGGTGGTTGCGATGAGAACCGCTGCGCGGGGGGCACTCTGGCTGCTGTTCGGGGCGTTCTTCCTATTTCCGCTGTACGCGATGGCGGACTTCTCCACCCGAAACCTCATCAAGGGCGGGCGAACTGGGGCGGCGTGGGCCAATCTGTTCGCAGACGACGCGCTGTACCAGGCGATCGTGACATCGCTGTCGTTGGCCGTGCTGACGGTGGTGGCAATGCTGGTGGTGTTGGTGCCCACGATGATCTGGGTGCGGCTGCGCACGCCGTGGGCGAAGGGCGTCGTCGAGTTCATGTGCCTGCTGCCGTTGACGATTCCCGCATTGGTGATCGTCGTCGGGCTCAAGAACGTGTATCTCTGGGTGACGTACCTACTCGGCGAGTCCGCGCTGACGCTCACCTTCGTCTACGTGGTGGTGGTGCTGCCGTTCGCGTACCGGGCGCTCGACGCCGCGCTGTCGGCCATCGACTTGAAGACGCTCGCGGAGGCGGCGCGCTCCCTCGGGGCGGGCTGGCCGACCACGATGCTACGCGTCGTGGTGCCCAACATCTGGTCGGGGGTGTTGTCCGCGGCCTTCATCTCGGTGGCCGTGGTGCTAGGCGAGTACACCATCGCCTCGCTGTCCGGGTTCCAGACGCTTCAGGTGCAGATCGTGGCGATCGGCAAGAGCGACGGACCGACGTCGGTGGCCGCGTCGCTGGCGGTGCTGTTGTTCGGTTTCGTTCTGCTGCTGGGACTTTCCTTGTTGACCAGACGGAGGCGGAGCTCATGACGACCGGTGTTGGCGTCGAACTGAACGACCTGACCCGGGTCTATGGCACGGTGCGTGCGCTCGATGGCCTGACCCTGCACGTCGAACCGGGCGAGTTCGTAGCGCTGCTCGGCCCTTCGGGCTGCGGCAAGACCACGGCGCTGCGCATCTTGGCCGGGCTGGACGAGGCGACGTCGGGCACCGTCTCCGTCGGCGGCCGCGACGTGACGTCGGTACCCGCGAACAAGCGCGACATGGGGATGGTTTTCCAGGCGTACAGCTTGTTCCCACATCTGACCGCATTGGAGAACGTGGAGTTCGGGCTCAAGATGCGGGGCCGCGCGAAGGGCGACCGCACCGCCCGTGCCACCGAAATGCTGGACCTGGTCGGGCTTTCCGCGCACCTGAACAAGTATGCGACGGAGCTGTCGGGCGGTCAGCAGCAGCGGGTTGCATTGGCGCGGGCGCTGGCGATTCAGCCCAGTGTGCTGCTGCTCGACGAGCCGCTTTCGGCATTGGACGCGAAGGTGCGCACGCAGCTGCGCGACGAGATCCGCCGCGTTCAGCTGGAGGTGGGGACGACGACGGTGTTCGTCACTCACGACCAGGAGGAGGCGCTCGCCGTCGCCGATCGGGTTGGGGTGATGAGCCAGGGCAGGCTCGAGCAGCTCGCTCCGCCGGCCGAGGTATACGCCGATCCTGCAACGCCTTTCGTCGCCGAGTTCGTCGGGCTCAACAACAAGGTGCCCGCCGACGTCATGTCGGGGCAGGCCCGCCTGCTCGGCATGTCGGTGCCGACGCTGACCGGTTCGATTGACGCCGGCGCTGGGATCGCGTTGCTGCGGCCCGAGTCGGTCACCGTCACCGCCGATCCAGCAGGCACGTCGACGGTGAAGTCGGTGGCCTTCCTCGGTCCGATCTCGCGGGTGTACGTGGCGCTGGCCGACGGATCGGTGATCGACGCGCAGCTGACGAGCGCGGCGGCGCGGGGGTTCGAACCTGGCGCGCCGGTCACCGTCGGCGTCGAGCAGACCCGGGTATTGGTGGTGGCGGGCTAGACGTCCTTGACGGGTTCGATGCCCAGGTCGCGGTATGTCACCAGGGCGACGAACGGCACGTCGCGTTTGGCGAAGCGCTTGGCCGCGACGTCGCCGCGGTCGACCATCGGGATGACGCCCGTCACGACCACGCCAAGCGGGGCGATCCGCTCGAGGGCCAACTCCGTCGACCCGCCGGTGCTGATGACGTCGTCGACGAGCAGCACCCTGGTACCGGGCTGCAGCCGAGTGCCCTCGACCCACTGTTCGCGGCCGCGCTGCTTCTGCTCCTTGCGCACCGAGAACCAGGCCTTCCCGGTCACCATCGCGACGCCGTGCGCCAGCGGGTCGGCGCCCATGGTCAGCCCGCCGACGGCGTCGAACTCGATGCCGTGCCGTGCGGCCAGGTCGGCGACGGCGTGGCTGACCACCGAAAGCCGTTCCCCGGTGTCGACGGCGAACTTGCCGTCGATGTAGTCGTGGCTGAGCTGGCCGCTCGCCAACTTGAACGGTTCCTCGCGGCGTTCGTAACCACGGGTGCGGATCAGGTCGAACGCGGCTTGCCAGGTGTCTGGGCGCTCGGTGGTTGGCATGAGGCGATCGTATTGCACGGTCGAACCCGGCCGGGGGCGGCGTTCAGCCCTCCCGGGCGCGTCGCGCCAATTCGACTGTCGCCATGCGCAATTCATCGATAGAAGCGATGGGGGTGGCATACCCGACCCTGGTGTAGGCCGGTCCGCGCTCGGCGGTGACCTTCAGGTCGAGCCCATAGCGGTCGACGCCGGTGCAGGTCGCGGAGACGGCGTCCGGATAGCCGCCGAGCGTGCGGGCCATGGCGGCCAGCGACTCGGCGTGGTCGGCGTTGAGGTGCTCGATGGCTCCGGCGGCCACGGGAGCGACCGGGTCGGGTTGCGCCGCCGCATAGGACTCCCCGGTGGCCGAGTCCATCCGGCCGTACCCACCGACCCAGCGCACCCGGTCGACCCTCAGCACCCAGAGCGTGAAGTCGCTGTAGTCGACGTAGTACTTCGCCGCGGGCACCCCGGCCAAGTGGGCGGCCCTGGCGGCCGTCAACTCGTCGCCGGTGGGGCGATCGGCCACGCCGGCCAGCGTGATCCGCGCGTTGGCCAGCGGGTCGGGGTCGGTCGTCGGGGCGACGATCGCGATGCTCGCCCTTGGGTCACCGGCTAGGTTGCGGCCGTGTTCGGCGAGGTTGGAGACACAGAGCACGGGTGCGCCGCCGTGTAGTCCGTAAGCGACGAAGGACGCCCAGGGGTCGCCACCCGCCGTCAAGCTCGCCAGCGTGCCGGTGTTGGTGGACGCGGCGATGGTGCGCGCCTCCTCGGCCGCGGACGGCCGAGTGGCATTGGCAATGGGGGTAAGCGGGGGCGGGACCGACGGGGCATCGCCCGGGTCGCCATGATCGCGGGCAGCCACCTGGGAAGAGTACCGGCGCGCATGCTCCTCGACGACCGACGGGCACTGTTCATCACCCGGTCGCGTGGACGTAGGACGGCGTGGCCGCCGGTCGCCATGATCAAGCGATGCGACCTGATTCGAAACCCGGGTCGGTGGGTAAGTTTGAAGGCTGATGGAACAAGTGACCCTGAATCTGCCCTTCGACGAGTGGCTGCCGACGCAGCGGTGGTACGCCGGGCGGGGCCGTCACATCCGGTCAGTCGCCCCGCACACCGTGGTTCCGCTGCGCGACGACCTGGACCTGATGCTGCTCGACGTCGACTACACCGACGGTTCGGCCGAGCGCTACCAGTTGCTGGTCCGGTGGGACACCGCGCCGATCGGGCAGTCCGGCGACGTCGGGGTCATCGGCGCTGACGGCGACCGCACCGCCTACGACGCGTTGTACGACCCGGCCGTCGCGAAGTATCTGCTGGCGCTGGTCGACCAGTCAGCCACCGTTGCGCCACTGCAGTTCACCAAGGAGCCAGCCGCCGAACTTCCGGTCGACGCCGAGGGGCGGTTGGTCGGCGTCGAGCAGAGCAACACCAGCGTGGTGTTCGAGCAAGCGGCGGTGTTCAAGGTGTTCCGCCGCGTCTCGGCAGGCATCAACCCCGACGTCGAACTGAATCGGGAGCTGGCCCGCGCAGACAATCCGCACGTGGCCCGGCTGCTCGGCTCCTTCGAGGCGACACTCGACGGCGAGCCTTACGCGCTGGGCATGGTCACCGAGTTCGCGGCCAACTCGACCGAGGGCTGGGACATGGCGACGGCCAGTACGCGCAAACTGTTCGCCGATGAGGGCGGCGGCGACTTCACCGGCGAGTCCGAGCGGCTGGGCGCGGCGGTCGCTTCGGTGCACCGAAGTCTCGCGGCTGCGCTCGGTACGTCGCGCGAACCGTTCCCGACCGACACGCTGCTTGGCCGGCTGCGCGCAGTCGCGGCGGCGGTTCCGGAGTTGGGGCCGTACGTCGAGTCGATCGAGGAGCGCTACCGCGAGTGCGCCGAAGCAGGGGTCGTCGTGCAGCGGATGCACGGTGATCTACACCTCGGCCAGGTGCTGCGGAGTCCCAAGACGTGGCTGTTGATCGACTTCGAAGGCGAGCCGGGACAACCGGTGGATGAGCGGCGCAGGCACGACTCTCCGCTGCGCGACGTCGCGGGCATGCTGCGGTCCTACGAATACGCGGCGTACCAGCAGCTGGTCGAGCGCGCGGGCGACGAACGACTGGCCGCCCGCGCCCGCGGCTGGGTGGACCGCAACTGCGCCGCGTTCTGTGCGGGCTATGCGGGCGAGAGCGGATTCGATCCACGCGACTCGGCGGGCGTGTTGTCCGCCTACGAACTGGACAAGGCGGTGTACGAGGTCGGCTACGAAGCACGGCACCGGCCGACGTGGCTGCCGATTCCTCTGGAGTCGATCGCCCGGCTGGTCGGGTAAGCGCCAGTCGACCCACAGCTGCTCACGAGGTAATGGTGAGTCACTTGACGGTGTGACGACCCAGCTGGCACCTTCGGCGACGCGGGATGCGCCGATGCTCGCGGCCTCGATCCCGCCGCTTCCGGCGGGCCCTCGGTGGCGCCCCGGCTACCTTGCGACGCTGCTGGTGGCAACGGCCGTGCTCTACCTGTGGAACATCACGATCAACGGCATGGGCAACCAGTTCTACGCGGCCGCCGCTCAGGCGGGCTCGCGCAACTGGGAGGCCTTGCTGTTCGGATCCCTTGATCCGCAAAACTTCATCACGGTGGACAAGCCGCCGCTTTCGCAGTGGGTGATGGGGCTCTCCGGGCAGCTCTTCGGCTTCAGCAGCGCCAGCATGCTGATACCCCAGGCGCTGATGGCCGTCGCGGCCGTCGCACTGACGTATGCCGCGGTGGCACGGATCAGCGGGCGATGGGCGGGACTGCTTGCGGGTGCGGCGCTCGCGGTGACGCCCGTCGCGGTGCTGATGTTCCGGTTCAACAACCCCGACGCCGCGATGGTGTTGCTGATGACGGCCGCCGCATACTGCACCGTCCGCGCGCTCGACCACAACGGAGCAAGGTGGATGGCGCTGGCCGGTGCCGCGGTGGGGTTGGCGTTCCTTGCCAAGATGCTCGAGGGCGTCATGGTGATGCCTGCGTTGGCGGGCGCGTACCTGCTCGCGGCGCCAGTGCGGCTACGGCTGCGCTGGCTGCACCTGCTCGGCGCGGCCGCGGCCTTCGTCGCGTCGGCTGGCTGGTTCGTGGTGCTCACGCTGATGTGGCCTGCGTCGGCCAGGCCGTATCTTGCCGGTTCGGCGGACAACAACTTCATGAACCTGGTGTTGGGCTACAACGGCTTTGCGCGCGTGATCGGCCACTACCATCCCTCGTTCAGGCCGCCACCGTCGACCGTTGGGACGTACGCGGGTAGCCAGTTCAACTCACCCAAGATGAGCGTGAGCGGCTTCGGCAACCAGACGCCGGGGTGGATGCGACTGGTCTCCGGCGAGTTCGGCTTCGAGATCGGCTGGCTACTGCCGACCGCGTTGGTGGCAACCGTGCTGGTGGTCGTCGCCCGTGGCCGCGCGCCCCGCACCGACCTCGTCCGGGCGGGTGCCGTGCTGTTCGGTGGCTGGCTGATGGTCGACGCGCTGGTGCTGACGATGATGCACGGCATGGCCCACGCCTACTACAGCCTTTCGATCGCTCCGCCGATTGCGGCGATGTTCGCACTCGGCGTTCAGAAGGCGTGGGTGCGCCGCGAATCACGTTCGCACCGAGCCGTACTCGCGGCCGCGCTGCTGGCGACGGGGGTGTTCGACTGGTGGATCCTCGACCAGAATTCGGACTGGCTGCCTGCGCTGCGCTGGACGATTCTGGGGCTGACGGGCGCTGCCGCGCTGGCTCTGTTCAGTGGCTGGCTGATCCGGACCAGGCCCGCCGTTGCGACGGCGACGTTGGCGATCGGTTTGGTGGGCACGCTGGCCGGGCCTGCCGCATACGCCGTGGCGACCGTCGGGGTCGCGCATCAGGGGGGCGGTCCCTCCGTCGGTCCCGCGGAGGCCGGTCGCCACGGTGGTGGCCTGTGGGGCAAGGGCGTGGACAGCCAGGAACTGGACGACATCTTGAAACGGGCCGACACCAGGTGGTCCGCGGCCATCGAGCGGTCGACCGCCGCGGCCCAGCTCGAATTATCGACCGGCACTGCGGTAATGGCCATCGGAGGGTTCTCCGGTACAGATCCGGCGCCGACTCTTCAGCAGTTCCAGGACGACGTCGCCAAGCATCAGGTCGCGTACTACGTCACCGCGGGTACGGGGGGCCGTCGGCTCGGGTGGAACTCACACCCGCACGCCGACATCGCCCAGTGGGTCGCGGCCAACTTCAGTGCGATCAAGGTGGGCAAGACGACGGTCTACGACCTGTCATCGGCGAAGTGAGCTCCTCGCTGTGGCATTTCACGAGGTATGACACGCGGACCCGGAGGCAGCGCGACGTCGGTGCGCGCGAGGGGTGATACCAGCACGGCGTCAGTAGATAGGGCAAAGGTGAACGGCAGAGGGCGTTAGTCACACACCTAGCGGACCAGGCGGCGAAGCAGTGCCGAGGCGACGAGCACACCGAGCACCGCAGCGACCACCAGCACGGCGACGTCCAGCAGAGTGTTGCCCGGCGTGCCGAGCAGCAGTGCACGCAGTGCGTTGACCTCGTAGGACAGCGGATTCACGGCCGACAACGTCCTCAGCCACGGCGGCATCACGTCCACCGGGTACAGCGCGTTCGACGCGAAGAACAGCGGCATGGTGATCGCTTGACCGATGCCCATCAAGCGGTCGCGATTGCGCACCAGCCCCGCCAAAGACATTGACAGACAAGCGAAGAAAGCCGAACCGAGTACCACGATGGCCATGGCGGCCAGGATTCGCAGCGGGTTGAACGTCAGGTGGATGCCCATCAGGTAGGCGAGCACCAACACCCCGACCACCTGCGCGACCGACCGCACGCCCGCCGCGAACGACTTCCCCGTGATGAGCGCGGCGGGTGGGGCCGGCGTGACCATCAGCTTCGCCAGGATGCCCGCGTCGCGGTCCCACACGATCTGGATGCCGTAGAAGATCGAGACGAACAGCGCCGACTGAGCGATGATCCCCGGCGCCAGGAACGCGAGGTAGGGCACCCCGCCGGTGTCGATGACGTGCAGCCGCGAGAAGGTCGTTCCAAAGATCAAGAGCCACAACGCCGGCTGCACCATGCGGGTGAAGAGTTCGGTGCGGTCGTGCGTCAGCTTCTGCAGTTCGACGAGTCCGAAGGCGCCCATGCGCCTCAGCAGGCCACCCACCCGGCGTAGCCCGCGGGGGGCACGGATGAGTTCGACGTGTATCGCGCCATCAACCGACACGGCGGGCCAACCTTCTACTCGAGCGGATTTCCTTGAGCCCCCGCCGCGTGCCGTCCTCCGAGAGGTCGGAGCCCGCGTAGTGCCGGAACACGTCTTCGAGCGACGGCTCTGGGGCAGCCTCGGAGACCAAGCCCGCCTTCAATTCGGTTGGGGTGCCGACAGTTTGCAGTACCCCGTGGTGCATGAGCGCAACCCGGTCGCACAGCGCGTCGGCTTCCTCCATGTAGTGGGTGGTCAGCAGCACCGTCATGCCGTACTCCTGCTGCATGTCGGCCACCTGCGACCAGACGCCGTCCCGCGCGATCGGATCGAGCCCGACGGTGGGTTCGTCGAGCAGTAGCAGCGCCGGCCGGTTCACCAGGGCCTGCGCCAGTTCGAGCCGCCGCACCATGCCGCCGGAGTAGGTACCGGCCAGCGCATCGGCGACGTCGAACAACTGCATCGCATCGAGCGCCTCGTCGACGCGGGCCCTGCGCTGCTTGCGGGGCACGTCGTACAGCCGGGCGAAGAGCTCGACGTTCTGCCTGCCCGTCAACGCCGCCTCGATCGAAAGCTGTTGGGGCACATATCCGATATTGTGTCGGATGTCCATGGTGTCTCGGCGTGCGTCGAGCCCGAAGATGCGCACCGTCCCGTCCTGGACGGGGGTCAGGGTGGTCAGCACGCGGACGACGGTGGTCTTGCCTGCGCCGTTGGGGCCGAGCAGACCCATGGTCTCACCGGTCTGGACGGTCAGGTTCAGGTCGTCCACCGCGGTGAATTCGCCATAGCGGTGGGTGAGGTGGCGGCAGTCGATCGCGGCGTCCGTCACTTCGGTACCTCGGTCAGCATTCGAGTCAATTCGGACATGACTTCCAATCCCTTTGTCAGGTCGGCGATTCGGTCGTCGTCGAGCTGGTTGAGCGCAGTGTTCAGGGCGGCCCGCCGGGCTGCCCGCGACTCGTCGGCGATGAGCTGTGCCGACGGGGTGAGTCGCAATCGGCCGACGCGGCGGTCATCGGGGTCGACGGTGCGGAGCAACAGGCCCTCGATGGACAGCTTGGACACCAACGTCGACGCGGTGTTCGGGGCCAGCCCGAGTTCGGTAGCGGCCTCGCGCACCGAGATGCCAGGCCGCCGGCCGATGAGTCGGAGCAGTTCGGCCTGTGATTCGGGGAGCCCGGTTCCGATCGAGGGGCCGCCGCTCGAACGGCGGACCTTGCGGCGGAATCGGCCCACCGTGCCGAGTAGTTCGCCGGCGAGTTCGGTCCGGATGTCCACCGCTCCATAATACCTCTGTTGCAGAGCTAATTTGTCGACGTCTGGCGATTCGTGTGCGCAGACCCGCGCCCGGCGCGGGCAATCGCACTGAAATCACTGGGGCGGAGGTTTGGTGAGGACCCGCGTCGGGCACGATAGCGCGCATGACTGACGGCTTCGACGACAACCCGCTCGACACCACGGAATCGCTCGACTCCGACGAGATCCGCAACGCCGACGGCGATGAGGTGACCGACCCGCCGGAGCGCTGGATCGAGGCCAAGGACGGCGAGACGCTCGACGAGCGGCTGGCCGAAGAGGTCCCCGACGTGTCCGCCGACGATTCGGACGACGATGACGACTCCGAGGCCCACGACTCCGACGAGGGCGGCGGCCTGACGTTGGTCAGCGACGACGAACTCGACCGCATCGACCCAAGCGTCCACGGCCGTGAGCGGGGTCAGATCGACGGCACCCCGGAGGACGGCGAATCGTTCTTCGACATCGTGGAGTGACTACTCGGCCGCCTGCAACACGATGACGGAACGGGCCTCGACAGTCAGCTTGGCGCCCGCCGCCACCGCCTTTGCGCCCTCCATCACCGCACCATCGACGGTGCAGATCACCGGCTTCCACCCGGCACCGAATTCCTTTGGCGGAAGCGTGAAGTCGATCGGTTCGAAATGCGCGTTGAAGCACAGCACGAACGAATCGTCGGTGACGCGCTGGCCACGGGGGTCGAGGTCGGGGATGCCCTGGCCGTTGAGGTAGACGGTGATCGACTTCCCGAAGCCCGAACCCCAGTCCTCGTCGCTCATCTCCGAACCGTCGGGGGCGAACCACGAGATGTCGGGCAGCCGTTCGGACCCGCGGATGCGCACCGGCAACCCGTCGAAGAACCGGCGTCTGCGGAAGATCGGATGCGCCGCCCGTAGCGCAGCGACCGACTGGGTGAACTCGATGAGTGCCTTGTCGGCGTTGACCCAGTCGATCCAGGTGAGCTCGTTGTCCTGGCAGTAGCCGTTGTTGTTGCCGCCCTGGGTGCGGCCGAGCTCGTCGCCGTGGCAGATCATCGGCACACCCTGACTCAGCAGGGTGGTGGTGATGAAGTTCCGCTCCTGCTGAGCGCGCAGCGCCAGGATCTCGGGATCGTCCGTCGGCCCCTCCACACCACAGTTCCACGACCTGTTGTGGCTCTCGCCGTCGTTGTTGTCCTCGCCGTTGGCGTCGTTGTGCTTCTCGTTGTAGGAAACCAGGTCCCGCAGCGTGAAGCCGTCGTGGGCGATGACGAAGTTGATGGACGCGACCGGCCTGCGCGCGGTGTGTTCGTAGAGGTCGGCGGACCCGGTTAGCCGGGACGCGAACTCGTCGAGCGTGGCGGGTTCGCCGCGCCAGAAGTCCCGGACGGTATCGCGGTACTTGCCGTTCCATTCAGTCCACTGGGGCGGGAAGTTGCCGACCTGGTAGCCGC
>JAOPVI010000024.1 GCA_025966225.1 Mycobacterium sp.
CCGCCTGCGAATACCGAGCATCGATTGAGCAGCGTCTTCTCGTCTGCATCGAGCAAGTCATAGGACCACTGCACCGCATGGCGCAGCGTCTGGTGGCGTTCCAACCCGCGCCGCGAGCCCACTAGGAGGCGGAATCGGTCATCCAAGTGTTCACGTACCTCCGTGACGGTCATCGAAAGCAGCCGTGAGGCAGCCAACTCGATGGCGAGTGGGATTCCGTCTAGGCGGTGGCAGATCTCGGTGACAGTGTCGGCGTCCTTGACTAGTGAGACGGAGGGAGCGACTGCTGAAGCACGCTCGGCGAACAATGTCGCCGCACTCGGATGGACATCGAGTGACGGGACGGGCCAGAGTTGTTCGTCGTCCAGCCGCAGTCCCTCACGGCTGGTGGCGAGAATCTTCACCGTCGAAGAATGAATCAAGATCGCCTCGATCATGTCGGCGGCGGCATTGAGCATGTGTTCGCAGTTGTCGAAGATCAGCAGTCGCGAGCGGCCTTCCAATGCGGCGGCCACACTGTCGGCCAAGCTCATCCCGGCCTGCTGAGTAATGCCGAGTACCGCCGCCGTTGCGTCAGGCACCGCGGCCGGATCGCCGACTGCGGCCAATTCGATGACAAACACCCCGTCCGGGTAGTCGTGGGCTGCTCGCACCGCTACCTCAAGCGCCAGCCGTGTCTTGCCGACCCCGCCGACACCCGTGAGGGTCACCAGGCGGTGTTCCATAAGCGCCGTTGTCAATTCGGCGAGTTCCGATTCCCGTCCGACGAAGCTCGTGGTTGGGCGCTGAAGGTTGCCGGGCGTGGCATCGAGTGTCTTCAGAGCTGGAAAGTCGACGCGAAGACCTGGCGCTCGAACTTGGTACAATACAACAGGTTTGGCGATGTCGCGTAGTCGCCGCGGGCCTAGGCCGAGGAGGTCGGCGCCGCTGACCAGGCCCGCCGTTGTGCCGTCAATCAGGATCTGACCGCCGTGGCCGGCGGACATCACGCGCGCGGTGCGGTTGAGCACGGTGCCGAAGTAGTCGTCGCCCCGGAGTTCCGCCTCACCGGTCGCGATGCCCATTCGGACTGGCAACTCCAATGCGAGCTGAGCATCGATAGCGGCGTCAACCGCCGAGCGCGGCGAGGCGAACACTGCACACATTCCGTCGCCGGTGTAGTTGAAGACCGTGCCCTCGTGTGCCTCGACAGTTTCGCGCAACACCCTGTTGTGGTCTTCCAGAGCTACGCGCATCGCGTCGGCGTCGGCTTCCCATCGCCGGGTGGACCCTTCAATGTCGGTAAACAAAAACGTGACGACGCTCATGGCATCGCTTCCGTATGAAGAAGTTCGGCGCGTGCGAGGTCGATCTGTTCGAGGGCGTACGTCGCCATGGCTGCGTTCGTCATGGCCGCGCCGCGCCCCGCTACCGAGGCATAGGTCTCTTCGCCGAGAGCTTCCCGCAGATGGGTGATCGCAATCTCGATTTCGGAGAAATAATTCGTCGCGAAACTCGTTGTGGCAAAACCACTGAGCGTAGCGGCAACTTCGTAATGTCCGATGCCGTCAAAATAGTGGGCCAGCACCGCCATTGGCTGGGGTAGCAAAAAGTAGTTGCCTGCGTCGAGGTAACTGCGAATCGACACCGCGATGAAGTCGAGAGTCTGCGTCGAGTCACCGTGTCTAGCCGCGAGCCGAGACAGGTTCGCCGTGTGGTACGTCTCGAGCACTCGATTTCCGGTCTCACGCGCGATTTTCGCGCCTAGTCGGTGCGCCTCAAACGAACTGACCGGATCTGTGTCGAACCTGATGTGCCCGTACCCAAGGAGCGCCCAGCAGATGAGCGCAGGATTCTCCGTGACGCGGTCGGCGTGGCGGAGGTCTTCCGAGGCCTCCATAGCCTCGTCGTGAGCCCCGGTCATCTCCAATGTCATCGCCATGTGTACCCGAGGCAAGATGTGCGGACCTGTGCTCTCCGATAACATGGTGCGGCACTGCGTAATCCAGCGCTCAGGTTCGCCGCCTATTAGGTAGATAAGACCGAATTCGCTGGCGAAATCGAATGGCACCTCGTCGAAACAGCCGCTGTCGACTGCGAGAAGAGTTGCCTCGGCGTAACGGGTCGCAACGTCAAAACGGGAGGGTGCGAAACATCTGGCAGCCATCGCATACAGTTGGGCCAGTCGTGGATGTTGAAGCCCGCGCGCCGGTTCAATGATTTCCTCGGCCCAGGCGCCGGGCTCGAACTGTTCGACGAAGGAGCCGAGGATCGACGCGCAAACCGCGATTGCTGAGGCGCAGTCGAGATCCTCGTGGTCGGCCGCCCATCGGAACGCGGCCCGGAGATTCGCCAGCTCGAGCGTGAACCAGTCATAGGACTCCCGTTGTCGACGGCTGTTCCAGAGGGCCAGCACATCGGCCTCCAGTCCCGCGAAATGGCGGGCATGCGCGGTGCGCAGTGCGTCGGCCTCGCCCCAAGCCGCGAGTTGTTCCTCGGCGAACTGTCGGATGGTTTCGAGCATCGAGAATCGGGTCCGCACCGACGACCGGTCAGCGACGAGAAGTGACTTCCGAACTAGAGCGTCGAGCAGATCAAGCGTGGCGATCTCGTCATCCGCGTCAGTGACGGCGCACGCGCTTGAGAGGTCGAATCCACCTGCGAACACCGAGCAGCGGTTGAGAATCATTTTCTCGGTGTCGTCGAGCAACTCATACGACCACTGCACCGCGTGGCGAAGCGTCTGGTGGCGTTCCAGTCCGCGCCGCGACCCGACCAGCAGCCGGAAGCGGTCATCCAGCCGGTCGCGCAACTCAGTCACGGTCATCGACAGCATTCGAGACGCCGCCAACTCGATCGCGAGCGGGATCCCGTCGAGGCGTCGGCAGATCTCGACGACGGCGCCTGCGCTGTCACCGGCGCTCAAGGCGATCTCCGGCGCCACATGCTGAGCTCGTTCGGCGAACAACGTCGCCGCCTCCGAATCGACTCCGGCGTTCACGTCGAGAGCTGGCACCGGCCAGAGCTGTTCGTCGGCGACCCCAAGTCCTTCTCGGCTCGTGGCAAGGACGCGGACAGTCGACGAGTGCTCGATGATCGTCTCGATGAGCTCCGCCACGGCGTCGAGCACATGTTCGCAGTTGTCGAGGATCAACAGCCGCGACCGGCCCTCCATCACTGTCGCAATGCTGTCCGACAGACTCTGCCCTGCCTGCGGGGTGATTCCGAGTATGGCCGCGGTCGCTTCAGGCACTGCGGCCGGATCGCCGACCGGTGCCAGCTCGATCATCCAAATGCCGTCGGGGAAGGCGGATTTAAGGCGCGCCGCGACCTCCATTGCCAACCGCGTCTTTCCGACCCCGCCGACACCGGTCAAGGTCACCAAGCGGTTTGCTTTGATAGCGGTTTCCAACTCGGCGATGGCCAGCTCGCGGCCGACAAAGCTGGTCGGCTGCGATTTGAGGTTGCCCGGTGTCGAATCGACGGTCTTCAGGGGTGGGAAGTCGGCCCGTAGGCCAACCGCTTGGACTTGGAACATGTCGACTGGTCTCGCGATATCGCGTAATCGCCTTGGCCCCAATGACATCAGGTCGACCCCGGTGAGCAGGCCGGCTGTCGCGCCGTCGACCAGGATTTGGTCGCCGTGCCCGCAAGCCATCACCCGTGCGGCTCGGTTGAGCACTGGGCCGAAGTAGTCGCCGGCGCGGTGTTCGGCCTCGCCCGTGGCAATCCCCATCCGCACCGGCAACTCCAGCACCCGCTGGGCGGCCACCGCGGCATCGACCGCCGACCGTGGCGAGCCGAACACTGCGCACACCCCGTCTCCGGTGTGCTTGAACAACCACCCCGTGTACTTCTCGATCGCCTCGCGCAACACCGCGTCGTGGGCTTCCAGCGCAGACCGCATGAGCTCCGGGTCGGCTTCCCACCGCCGGGTCGACCCCTCGACGTCGGTGAACAGGAACGTGACGACGCCCGAAGGCTTGGCGGACTCGCCTACCTGGACGTTCATGGAGCACCCCCGCACTCCCGGGTTCCCCGGCGGTGTCATCGTATGGCCTGTGAGGGCGCTGCAAGATCGGTTTCGCACTCATGTGTCGAGGACCTAGTTGACACCCGTCAAGTTGGGGCGTCGTAGAGTTTGCGCATGCAGATTCGCAACACCGCCGAAGCGACCCCCGACAAACCCGCCATCATCATGTACCCGTCCGGAACCGTGGTGACGTTCGGCGAGTTGGAGGCCAGGGCAAACCGGCTTGCGCACCTGTTCCGGTCGGCCGGTCTGCTCGAGGGTGACGCGGTGGCGATCCTCATGGAGAACAACGAACACATGCACGCGGTCATGTGGGCCGCGCGCCGGGCCGGGCTCTACTACGTCCCGATCAACACGCACCTGACCGCCGCCGAGGCGGCCTACATCATCGACAACAGCAGCGCCAAGGCCATCGTCGGCTCCGGCGCCTTGCGGGAGACGCTCGCCGGGCTGGGCGCGGAATTGCCCAACGGGCTTCCCGCTGTGCTGCTGATCGCCGACGGAGCCGAATCGTCGGCGACAAGCGCCTGCAGCGACCTCGACGGTTGGCGACGGTACCCGGAATGCGTTGCAGACCAGCCCGGTACCCCGATCGACGACGAGATCGAGGGCGACTTGCTGCAGTACTCGTCGGGTACCACCGGTAGGCCGAAGGGCATCAAGCGCGACCTGCCGCACGTACCACCCGCCGAGTGGCCGGGCATGATGGCGGCGCTTGTCGGGTTCTGGATGCATCCGGACGCGGTGTACCTGAGCCCCGCGCCGCTGTACCACACCGCGCCTTCGGTGTGGTCGATGCAGACGCAGGCGGGCGGGATCACCACCGTGGTGCTGGAGAAGTTCGATGCCGAAGCGGCCCTCGACGCCATCCAGAAGCACCGCGTGACCCACGGCCAGTTCGTCCCGGTGATGTTCACCCGCATGCTGAAACTTCCTGCGGACGTTCGCAATTCGTACGACGTGTCCAGCCTGCAGCGGGTCATGCACGCGGCGGCGCCGTGCCCCGTGGAGATCAAGAAGCAGATGATCGACTGGTGGGGGCCGATCGTCGACGAGTACTACGCGTCCTCCGAGGCCATCGGCTCCACGCTGATCACGGCCGAGGACTGGTTGACCCATCCCGGCTCGGTCGGCAAGCCGATGATGAGTGCGCTCCACATCCTCGACGAAGACGGTAACGAACTGCCGCCCGGTCAGGACGGGGAGATCTACTTCGAAGGCGGATTCGACTTCGAGTACCTCAACGACGAGGCGAAGACTGCGTCGTCCCGCGACTCGCACGGCTGGAAGACGGTGGGAGACATCGGCTATCTCGACGAGGACGGCTACCTGTATCTCACCGACCGTCGGCACCACATGATCATCTCCGGCGGGGTCAACATCTATCCGCAGGAGGCGGAGAACATCTTGGTTACCCATCCGAAGGTGATGGACGCCGCGGTGTTCGGCATTCCCGACGACGAGATGGGCCAGCGCGTGAAGGGCGTCGTGCAGACGGTCGATCCGGCCGACGCCACCGACGAATTCGGCGACGAACTGTTGACGTGGCTGCGGGATCGCCTGTCGCACTACAAGTGTCCGCGGTCGATCGCGTTCGAGGCCACGCTCCCGCGCACCGACACCGGCAAGCTCTACAAGCAGTCCCTCATCGACAAATATTCGATTCCGGTCGGCTAACCCCGATGGGCCTGCCCGACGTCGAGCTTGCGGGTGGCGTGCTCGTCGGCATCGAATCACCCTCTGATGCGGCAACTTTCACGCTGACCGAACAGGCCTGTGCTGACCGCCGCGCGGTCACCGTCCCATCCGTTTCAGCGGCGTTGGCCGAGCTTGAACTGCGGTGCTCGAGGTGGCCGCAGGCCGCCGCGGTGTGCGACGACGTGCTGCGCGCCGTCGCCGTCGACGCCCCTGCGTTCAACGGCGTGATCACCGAATCGCTGGCGTACTCGACATTGCAGTCCGGAGCGGAGTTCGCACGCTGGCTCGCCGAGCGCGGACCCGCGGTGGTGCCCGACCTCCCCGATCCGGTGGTGGCCGAACGCATCGGGGACGTGCTGCATGTCCGGTTCAACCGCCCGCAGCGCCACAACGCGTTCTCCACGCCCGCTCGCGCCGCGCTGCTCGAAGCGCTCGACGTCGCGTTGCTCGACCCGTCGGTGACGGAGGTCGTGCTGGGTGGTAACGGGCCGTCCTTCTGCAGCGGAGGCGATCTCGCCGAGTTCGGCACCTTCGCCGATCCGGCCAGCGCACACCTGGCCCGCACCCGACACAGCCCGGCGCTGGCGCTCGACGCGCTCACCGCCCGGCTCGGCCAAGCGTGCAGGGTCGAGGTGCACGGTCAAGTACTGGGCAGCGGCTTGGAGCTGGCGGCGTTCTGCGGGCACGTGACGTGCCGGCCCGACACGACCCTTGGGTTGCCCGAATTGGCGCTGGGGCTGATCCCCGGCGCCGGCGGGACCGTCAGCATCACGCGGCGGATCGGCCGCTGGCGCACGGCGTATCTGGTGCTGTCCGGTGTGACCATCGACGCGGCCACCGCGCTGGGCTGGGGGCTGGTCGACGAACTTACGTCGTGAACTGTCGAAGCAGCTTCCCGAGCTCCTCCACGTCGTCCGGCCCGAAGCGGCGGGCCATTGAGCGCTCGTGCTCGGCCGCGATGCCGTCCAGCCGCGCCAACAGGCTCTTGCCGAGTGGCGACAGCTGGATCGCGATGCGACGGCGATCGTCCGGGAAATGTGTCCGGTACAGCAGGGCCGAGGAGGCCAGGGTGTCGAGTGTGCGGGTGAAGGTCGGCTGTGCGATGCCCAGCCGGGCCGCGATGGCGACCATCGGCTCACCCCCATCGGCCGCCAACGCACGCAATATGCGCCACTGATCGACGGTGGTCGACTCGGCGTCGAAGGCGACCGCCAGTTCGCGGGACAACATCCGCTGAACCGACGTCAGCAGGTCCATCACGGGAGCAACCGCGACGGACGGCACCTCGGATCGCGTGGCCATGATGCGAGCATAGTGACGGGCTGCATACTTGTCGGTGTGTCGCCGCTTGACGTTGTGCGGCCTTCTCTCGAAGTGCTGGTGGACGGTCCCTCGGACGATGTGCTGCGCCTTGGCCTGCTGATCCCGATGTCCGGCCCGTTGGGTCTGACGGCGACGTCTGCCCTCGATGCCGCGTGCCTGGCTGCCACGGAAGTCAACGAGCGCGGCGGCGAACGCGGCCGCCGCGTGGAACTGGTACTCGTCGACGCAGGCAGCGATCCGGACCGCGTCGCGGCGGAGTCGAAGTATCTCGCCGATGCGAAGTTGGTCGATGCCTTCGTCGGCCTGCACACCAGCGATGTGCATCGGGCGATCGAGTCGGCGCTGGCGGGCCGAACACCCTACATTTTCACGCCGCCGCACGAGGGGGGCCGCCGATCACCCGGCGTCGTCCTCATCGGTGATCCACCGGCCCGCCAGATCGGCCCGGCCTTGACCAACTTGATGTCCCGGCGCGGGCTTCGGCGATGGGTGCTGATCGGCAGCGACTACATCTGGACGTGGTCGATGCATCGCTTCGCCGCGAAACAGATCGTCGCGGCCGGCGGATCGGTCGTCTCGTCACGGCTCGTTCCGTTCGGCCTCCGTTCCACCGATGCCGACGAACTCGTCGACCTGCTGTGCCGACGGCATGCCGACGCCGTCCTGTTGAGCCTGATCGGTAGCGACCTGGCCGTGTTCAACCGCGCATTCGCCCGCGCAGGTCTCGGCGATCGGGTGGTGCGACTGTCCGGCTCCCTGGAAGAGAACGGGCTGCTGGCCGCGGGCGGGGACGACACCGGCGAGTTGTATTCGGCGATGCGGTCTTTCGCCGGCCAAGCCGACGACCGACGCCGTGCCCTTGCCGAGAATCATCACCGCGCCTTCGGCGATTTCGCCCCCGTCCTCGACGCCTACTCCGAAGGATGTTACGACGGCGTCCACCTCGCGGTGGCGCTGGCCGCAATCGATGCACTGGCGGCCGCGCCTGCCCAATCCGCGGCCCGCCACCTCTTGGCGCGAAACGGCGTCGACTGCCCTGACGCCTGGTCGCATGCCCCGGTCGGTGCGCCGCAGCAGCACCGATGTCTGGCTCGGGCCGAGGGCCTGGACTTCGAGGTTGTTGCCGCGCTGTAAACTATCCATCTGAATAGTATTCATTCGGTTGATTATGGGTTTAGGCTCGCCTGATGGCTGACGAATCAATACCGGACACCGTTCGCGCATCGCAACCGCCTACCACGACAACGCTTCACCGCGGATTGAGCGTGCGGGGCGTCATCGCCCTTGCGGTCAGCGACATCACCCCGATGGCCTCACTGCTGATCATCGCCCCGGTGGTGCTCGCTGCGTCCGGAACCGGATCGATGTGGGCCTACCTCATCGGCTGCTTCCTCGCGATCTGTGTCGCACTGTGTATGGGCGAGCTCGGCTCGATGTATCCGGTTGCAGGCGGCCTCTATTCGATCGTCCATCGGGTACTCGGCCGCCCGACGGGATTCCTCGCCCTCGTCGACTACATCGCCCAGGGCGTGTTTCTCCCGGCGAGCATCGCGCTCGGTGTGGGCACTTACCTACACGCGCTGAACGAATCGATTCCGGTGAACCTGTCCTCGGCCATCGCGATGGCGGTGGTGACACTGCTGGCGGTGCTACGCATCCACATCGGCGCAATCCTGGTTGCGATATTTCTCGCGATCGAGGTCACCGTCCTCGTGGTGGTAGCCGTTGCAGGCTTCACACACTGGAACCAGCCGTTGAGCATCCTGACGCATCCGGTGATCTTCGACGGCTCCGCGCTGTCCTCCGTCGGAGCCGGCGCCATCGTCGCCGCGATAGCGATCACCATGTTCTCCGTCAACGGCTACGACAGCGCCATCAACTTCTCGGAGGAGGCCCGCGGCGGCCCCGCCACCATCGGGAAGGCCGTCGTCATCGCGGCGCTGACCGGTATCGTGCTCGAACTCGTACCCTTCTTCGGCGGGCTGATGGGCGCTCAGGATCTCGGTCAATATTTGTCCAGTGCAACGCCTCTCACCGATCTGATCAACCAGGTGTGGGGGCCGACGTTCAAGAACATCGTGATCATCGGCGCTCTGTTCGCGGTGCTCAACGCGATCCTGGCGATCACGCTGCAGTTCGCCCGGATTCTCTGGTCGAGCGCGCGGGACAGGGCGTGGCCGGACGTGGTCAACAAGGCGGTGGGGCGTGTGCACCCGAGTTTCCAGTCGCCGTGGGTGGCGACGCTCATCCTCGGCACGGTGGCGACCGCGCTGTGCTTCGCGTCAGATCTCGTCACCACGGTGACCTTCACCGCGGTTCTGATCATCGTGCTCTACGGTCTCATCGCGATTGCCGCACTGGTCAGCCGGATTCGGGACAAGGAGACCGCACGCCCGTCCCGGATGCCGCTCTGGCCGCTGCCCCCGCTGCTGGCACTGGCCGGTGTCATCGTCGCGCTGACCCAACAGACGTCGCATGACATTTGGATCGTCGTCATCCTGTTCGCCGTGGCGGCCGTCTACTACTTCGGTTACCTGCACCGGGCCAAGAACGACCGTTGGGTGCCGCACACCGTCGTCGCCGAGGAGGCAGTGTGACACCACCAGTTGGACGGGGCCGGGCCCGCGACCTCCGGTTTCCGGTAGGGCACCTGCCCACCGGCCCGCTCAACGCCATCACCGACGTCGCCGGCGTGCGGGTCGGCCACGCCACCGTCTGGCGCGACGGCGATGTCACGGCCAGAACCGGTGCCACCGCAATCTGGCCACACGAGGGCAACCCCTTCCGTGACCGCGTCTACGCGGCGACCAGCGTGTTCAATGGATACGGGATCTTGACCGGCGACATCGTCATGCAGGAATGGGGCCTGATCGGCGCGCCAATCATCTTGTGCGACACGGCGAATCTGGGCGTTGCCTACCAGGCGAGTGTTCGGTACATGTCGGATCTCGACGAGGTGGTGGGAACCGACGACGTGCTCATGCCCGTCGTCGCCGAATGTGATGACGGATTTCTCAATGACAACCGCGCGATCACCCTGACCGAGCCGGATGTCCGCAGCGCGCTGGATGCCGCGGGCACCGGTCCCGTGCCGGAAGGTGTGGTGGGAGCGGGTACCGGCACCCAGATGTTCGACTTCAAGGGCGGAATCGGCACCGCATCGCGGGTCATCGAAATCGGTTCGCGCACATACACCATCGGGGTGCTACTCAACACCAACTATGGCACCCGGCAGCAGCTGCAGATAGCCGGTCACCCACTGGGGCGTCAACTGGTCGAGAACATGCCGGTGCACCACAAGGAAGGATCGTGCATCGCAGTCGTGGCGACTGACCTACCGCTGCACCCGAATCAGTTGCGGCGGTTGGCTCGCCGCGTCGACATCGGTCTCGGCCGCACCGGCAGCGTCGGCAACGACGGTTCGGGAGAGATATTCCTTGCCTTCTCCACTGCGCACCGCATTCCCCGCGAGGCCCCGGACGGCCTGCTACCGATAGAGGTGCTGGTGGAGGGCCAGTTCTGGACGCAGGGCTCACCCTTCGATCTGATCTTCGACGCCGTCGCGGAAGCATCCGAGGAAGCCGCACTCAACGCGCTGTGCCAGGCCGATACCGTCCAGGGGCGCGACGGTCACGTGTTGTCGGGCTTTCCCATCGAGCAGGCGCTCACCCTGATGAAGCGAGCCGTGGATTCTGGGAAGCGATGAGCGCGGCGGCTAGCGGGAGCGCCGCAGCGTGACCCGGTAGGTGTACTGCTCGGGCAGGAAGTGGCTGACCGCCAACTCGACGGGAGTGCCGTTCGCGTCGGAGTACAACCGGTCCACTCGCAGCATGGCGTGGCCCGGCTCGCATCCGACCGCCGCCGCCACCTCATCATCGGCCTGTGACACCGTAATCGACTGTGCTGCTTCGGCTATCGGTGCGCTCAGATGCGGCTCGGTGAGGCCGATGATGGTGCTGGTACTCACGGTGCCGTCGGCCAACTCGGGGGAACGGAGCACGGTTCGGGCCACTGACTCCGGCAGGTGTACCCGAGTCATCACGAAGGGGAGGCCGTCGTGCAGTCGACGGAACGCCACGGTGTAGACGACGTCGTCGTCGAGGCGCAGTCGGCTCGCTGCGTCGACGTCGACCCGTCGCCGAAGACCTGCGAGCACCTCCATCGTCGTGTCGTCGGACAGGCTCATCAGGTCCTCGATCGACCCCAGCTGTCGCAAATATTGATGTCTGACGTCGCAGGCGTAGGTCCCGCGGCCGGCCACTCGGTACACCGCGCCCTCGGCCACCAGCTCCTGAAACGCGCGTCGGACCGTCTGCCGGGACAACCCGTGCCGCGCGACGAGCTCCGACTCGGTGGGTAGCCGAACGCCGTCGCGGTAGACACCGGCCGCGAGCTCGGCTCGAAGCTGCTGGCGCAGCGTCTGATACGCGGGTGCCGGCTTGGTCATCAGATCCCGCCGCGTGCCACCAATTGTGCCGCGATGACGTTGCGCTGGATCTCGTTGGTGCCCTCGCCGACGATCATCAGAGGCGCGTCGCGGAAGTAGCGTTCGACGTCGTACTCGGTGGAGTAGCCGTAGCCACCGTGAACGCGCACCGCGTTCAGGGCGATCTCCATCGCGACCTCGGACGCGAACAGCTTGGCCATGCCAGCCTCCATGTCTGCCCGCTCGCCGCTGTCGTAGCGTTCGCCGGCGTGCAGCGTCAGCTGGCGGGCCGCGGTGAGCTTGGTGGCCATGTCGGCGAGGTAGTGCCCGACGGCCTGATGCTTCCAGATCGGCTGGCCGAAGCTCTCGCGCTCCTGGGCGTAGCTCAGCGCATCCTCCAGCGCGGCGGTCGCCACGCCCAGCGCCCGTGACGCGACCTGAATTCGGCCGGTCTCGAGCCCCTTCATCATCTGCCCGAAACCCTTGCCTGCCGTGCCGCCCAAGATCGCGGTCGCTGGGATGCGGTAGCCGTCGAACGACAGCTCGCAACTCTCGACTCCCTTGTAGCCGAGCTTGGGCAGGTCGCGCGACACCGTCAGCCCGGGGCCGTGTTCGACGAGCACGATCGAGATGCCGCGGTGTTTGGGTTCGGCGCGCGGGTCGGTCTTGCACAGCAACGCGATCAGGCCGGAGCGCCGCGCGTTGGTGATCCAGGTCTTGGCGCCGTTGATGACGAGGTCATCCCCATCGGTGCGCGCGATGGTCGTCATGTTCTGCAGGTCCGACCCACCGCCAGGCTCGGTGAGCGCCATGGTGGCACGCACCTCCCCTGTCGCCATCGCGGGCAGATACTGCAGCTTTTGGTCCTCGGTGCCGAACAACGTCAACAGCTTCGCGACGACGGTGTGCCCACCCATCGCGCCGGCCAGGGACATCCAGCCGCGGGCCAATTCCTCCGTCACCGCCACGTAGCAGGGCATCGAGACCGGTGCCTCGCCGTACGGCTCGGGTA
>JAOPVI010000042.1 GCA_025966225.1 Mycobacterium sp.
TACGGGCACCTTGTGTTCCTGTGCGAGTCGTTGCGCCCGGATCAGCGCCGGGCCGATGTCATCGGGCTCCACCACCTGAATGGCCTTGCAGCCCAGGCCTTCAGCGACCCGCAGGTGATCGACGCCGTACCCCTTGGGAACGTCGCCATCCGTCTCCTGGGAGTTGATGTTGTCGAAGGCCAGGGACACGCAGTAGTCCATGTCGAAGTTGCGCTGCGCCTGGCGGATCAACCCCAGGTAGGAGTTGTTCACCAGAACGTGCACATAGGGCAGGTTGAACTGCGCCCCGACCGCGAGTTCCTCGATGAGGAACTGGAAGTCGTAGTCACCGGACAACCCGACCACGGTCGCGTCGGGGTCGGCGGCGACCACGCCAAGCGCGGCAGGAACCGTCCATCCGAGCGGCCCGGCCTGGCCGCAGTTGATCCAGTGCCGCGGTTTGAAGACCTGTAGGAACTGTCCGCCGGCGATCTGGGACAGCCCGATGGCCGTGACGTAGCGGGCGTCGCGGCCGAAGACGCGGTTCATTTCCTCGTAGACCCGCTGCGGCTTGATCGGCACGTCGTCGAAGTGGGTCTTGCGGTGCATCGTCCGCTTGCGCTCCTGGCACTCCTCGACCCAGCTGCCCCACTTAGGCAGGGTGCCTGCGGCGCGCCGATCCCTGGCGACGGCGACGAACTGCTCGAGTGCGGCCTTGGCGTCCGACACGATCCCGAGGTCCGGGGAGAAGACGCGACCGATCTGCGTGGGCTCGATGTCGACGTGGACGAAGCGCCGTCCCTTGCGGTAGGTGTCGAGCCCCCCGGTGTGCCGGTTGGCCCAGCGGTTGCCGATCCCCAGCACGAAGTCCGACGCGAGCATGGTGGCGTTGCCGTACCGATGAGCGGTCTGCAGCCCGGCCATGCCGGCCGCCAGCCGGTGATCGTCGGGGATGGTGCCCCAACCCATCAGGGTCGGGACGACGGGCACGTCGAGGAGCTCGGCCAGCTCGACCAGCAAGTCCGAGGCATCGGCGTTGATGATGCCGCCACCCGCGACGATGAGCGGCCGTTCGGCCGTCGCCAACAAGTCGAACGCCTTTTCGGCCTGGCCGCGCGTCGCCACCGGCTTGTACACCGGCAGCGGCACATAGGCCTCCGGGTCGAAGTCGATCTCGGCCAGCTGGACGTCGATGGGCAGATCGATGAGCACCGGACCGGGCCGGCCGGAGCGCATCAGGTGGAACGCCTTGGCGAACGCGCCGGGGACCTGTCCGGGTTCGAGGACGGTCATCGCCATCTTGGTCACCGGCGCGGCGATGGCACTGATGTCGACGGCCTGGAAGTCCTCCTTGTGCAACCGGTTCACCGGCGCCTGGCCGGTGATCGCCAGGATCGGAATGGAATCCGCTGAGGCCGAGTACAACCCGGTGATCATGTCGGTGCCGGCGGGTCCGGACGTGCCGATGCAGATGCCGATGTTTCCCGGTGCCGCACGCGTGAAGCCCTCGGCCATGTGGCTGGCGCCTTCAACGTGTCTGGCCAGGACGTGCTTGATACCGCCGTGGGCGCGCATTGCCGAGTAGAACGGGTTGATCGCAGCACCCGGCAGGCCGAAGGCCTGGGTGGCGCCTTCGATTTCGAGAATCTTGACCGCGGCGTCGACCGCGCGCATCCGGGTCATTTCGCGCTCCCGCTATCCGTGCCGGACAACCGCTCGACGCCGAGCAGCAGCCCGGAGTGGTCCAACCCGCCCTCGCCGTTCGCCATCGCCGAAGCCATCAACTGGGCGACGACTGCGCCGAGGGGAATCACGACGCCGGCCTCGCGGGCGGCGGACGTGACGATGCCCATGTCCTTGTGGTGAAGTGCGATGCGGAATCCCGGATCGAAGTCGCGGGCCAACATCTTTGGTGCCTTTTGGTTGAGCACCGCCGAGCCTGCGAGTCCGCCGCCAAGGACGGTGACGGCGGCGTCGACGTCGACGCCGTAGGCACGGAGGAAGGTGATCGCCTCGGCCAGCAGTTGGATGTTGCCTGCGACGATCAGCTGGTTCGCGGCCTTCACGGTCTGGCCGGCCCCGTTCGGGCCAACGTGCGCGATCGTCTTGCCGACGACGTCGAGAATCGGCTTGGCGGCGGCGAAGTCGGCTTCGGTGGCGCCGACCATGATCGACAGGGTCGCGTTCACTGCGCCGGGTTCTCCACCGGACACGGGTGCGTCGATGATGCGCAGGCCGCGCTCGACGGCGGTCTTGGCCAGCTCGGCAGTGACGTCGGGCCGGATCGAGGAGAAGTCGATCACCAGGGTGCCGGGCTGCGCGTGGGCGAAGACGCCGTCCTCGGGCAGCAATACGGCCTGCACGTCGGGGGAGTCCGGCACCATGATTGCCACGATGTCGGCGTTCTTCACGGTCTGCTCGATCGAGTCGGCGGCGCCGCCGCCCGCCTCGACCAGTGCCTGCATCCGTTCCTCGGAACGGTCATATCCGACGACGGTGTGGCCGGCCGTGACCAGATGGCGGGCCATTGGGCCGCCCATGATGCCCAGTCCGATGAATCCGATGGTGCTCACGAGATCCTCGTTTCTTGTTGTTGCCGAAGGGTTTCGATGTTCACGCTGTTGGCGCCGCGCTCGCCGCGGGGAAGCCAATCGAAGGTGTCCGGGCGGGTGGCCTTGTACTCCAGCCCGAAGTAGCCGGTGTAACCCCCGTCCAGGATTTCCTGAAGCTGATTGGCCAGCGCCAGCTGACCGGTTCCCGGTTCGCCGCGTCCAGGCGCGTCGGCGATCTGCACGTGCCCGATCCGGCTGCCGTGCTCACGAATCGCGGCGCTGGTGTCATCGCCATTGACGTCGAGGTGATACACGTCGGCGAGCAATCGCAGGTTCGTGGTGCCGTGTGCGGCGGCCACCCGGTCGATGACCCGGATGACGTCGGCCGCGGTTTTGAGGGGGTACTGCGGTGCGCCGCTCACCGGTTCCACGAGTACCGTCGCGCCGATGCGCTCCGCTGCCTCTGCGGCATAGGCGAGGTTCTCGGTCGCCACGTCGTCCTGGATGGAGGGTGTGGAGCCCGCGTCGCGATTGCCGTACAGCGCGTTGAAGGCCTTCGTGCCCAGTGTCTCGGCGATGCCGACGGCGACGGCGACGTTGTCGCGAAACGCCTGCGTCAGGGCGGGGTTGGACAGGATCCCGCGGTCACCTGCCGGCATGTCCCCGGCGGCGAAGTTGAGTCCGGTCAATTGCACACCGGCGCCCTGGATGGCGCTGATGAAGGCCGCGACCTCGGCGTCGGGCGGTGTGGGGCTCGCGAACGGCCACCAGAACTCGACCGCCTCGAAGCCGGCTTCGCGGGCTGCGCGAGGCCGGTCGAGCAGGGCGATGTCGGTCAGCAGGATCGAACAATTGACTGTGTAGGTGGCGTTCACCACAGCGTGCCTTTCTGTGTGGTCAGCAATGGGGCCTGGTCGCGGCCGCTCGCGCACGGGAGCGGGTCGCCATTTGGGCCTGGTCGACGGGCCCCAGGACCGACTTCACGGCGTGCGCCCCCGCAGGCCATCGAGGCGTCGCGGTAGGCATTTCACTCCGTATGGTGGAATAGAACTATCATTATGTAATCGAGTAAACGCGCGCACCGTCGTCTTGTCAAGCGCCGGCGGTATCGACGTTGACATTGAACATCCATGAGAACAAGCATCATTGCCGGAGGCTCGGTCGCACCAAAGGCACGAGATGCATGGCAATGCGGCAGGAATTGGTCAGGTGATTTACAGCCACTGCTCGAGGTACTAGATGAATTAGCTATTCCGTATAGTGGAGTGACGCCGTCATCGGTTGTATTCGCCGTCCGGATGGTCAGCTACCAGATCCGCTCCGGTCCACCGTTGTCGTCCCTTGTCCCACGCCGTCCCGACAACCACCCGAAGGGAATCCGCATGACGTTGCAACACACCACCGGAACCGGGTCGCATCGCGTTCCGGGGGGTGGCCACGTGGTGATCGCGCCTGACAAGTTCAAGGGCTCGTTGACCGCCAGGGAGGCCGCACAGGCGATGACACTGGGCGTGAAGCGCGCCGACCCCGCAATGAGGACCGTCGAGTGCCCGGTCGCCGACGGTGGGGACGGCACGCTGGACACCGTGATCGCCGCGGGATTCGAGCGCGTTCCCGTCTACGCCATGGGGCCGACCGGACAACTGCTGCTCACCGCATTCGCCCGCCAGGGGGACACCGCGATGGTGGAAATGGCCGAAGTCTGTGGGCTGCAGCGGCTTCCAGGTGCCGCGCTGGCGCCGCTGACCGCATCCAGTTACGGCCTCGGCGCGGTGGTGGCACAAGCGCTCGACCGCGGGTGTCGCGACATCGTCATCGGCGTCGGCGGCAGCGCGAGCACCGATGGCGGGGCCGGCTTCCTGGCCGCACTTGGCGCGGTCGCACTCAACGAAGATGGTTCACGACTCGGTCCCGGCGGCCAGCCACTCCGCTATTGCGCGCACCTCGATCTCACGGGGTTGCGCCGCGACATCGCCACCGCCACCTTCACGATCGCCGCGGACGTCGACAACCCGCTCTACGGCCCGCTGGGCGCCGCGCACGTCTACGCACCACAGAAGGGGGCAAACGCGGAGCAGGTAACGGAGCTGGACCTCGCGCTCCGATCATGGGCGGACGTCGTCGAGGGCTCCACCAACACCGAGTTCCGCGACGCGGCCGGAGCGGGCGCTGCGGGCGGAGTCGGCTTTGCGGCGATGTCCGTCCTGGGTGCGCGGATGCGTCCAGGCATCGAGCTGATCCTGGACCTCGTCGACCTGGACAAGCACCTGGTGGGTGCGCGTGCCGCCATCACCGGCGAAGGCTCACTGGATCACCAGTCGCTGCGCGGCAAGGCTGCGGTGGGCGTCTCGCGTCGAGCCGGTGCGCACGGCATCCCGACGTACGCGGTCGCGGGGGTGTCGACACTGCCCCCGGCCGCGGCCCGCGCCGCCGGGCTCATGGGCGTGTACACGCTCAGCGAGGTCGAACCGGATCGTCGGCGCTGCATCGAGCGGGCCAGCGAGCTACTCACCGTGGCGACCGAACGGTTGACGCGGGCCGTGCTGCGCTCCGTCGCAGCCGACGAAGCGCCGTGGACCTAGGCGTGTTCGCCGACTACTGTTGTATACAGTATTCCGACATTGCCGTCGTCCGCGCGTGACCTGAAAAGAGGCCCAAGCCTTGGCCACTCTGCTCGTACACCATGCGATTTTCGCCAGCCACCAGACCTCCGCCGGCCATCCGGAGCGGCCCGACCGCTACCGAACGGTGGAGGCGGCCCTGGGCCGGCCTCGGTTCGACGCGCTGGTGCGCGACGAGGCCGAGCTCGCCCAACTCGACACGACGCGCTACGTCCATACCAACGCCTACGTCGACGCGCTCGAGGGGGCCCGCCCGCACGAGGGCTACGTCTACCTCGACGGCGGCGACACCATGATGGAGCCTTCGACCTGGGAGGTCGTGCTGCGCGGCGTCGGCGGCACCGTTCAGGCCGTCGACAGCGTCCTCGCCGGCACGGTGCAGAACGCGTTCGTCGCATGCCGCCCGCCGGGGCACCATGCCGAAACTGATCGCGCGATGGGTTTCTGTCTGTTCAACAACATCAGCATCGGTGCGCGCCATGCGCAGCTCAAACACGGGCTGTCCCGAGTCGCCATCGTCGACTTCGACGTCCATCACGGCAACGGGTGATGGCGATCAGCCCCGCATCAACTCGGCCACGTGAGCGCTGACCGATTCCCTCAGGCCCTGCAGGTCATAGCCGCCTTCCAGGACCGACA
>JAOPVI010000058.1 GCA_025966225.1 Mycobacterium sp.
GTCATCGGGCCCTCCTTGGATAGCGTCGCCAATGCAGACAGCTGCGAAAGGGACACCGGAGAGTCCGGGCGACGGAACCGCAGCTGCCTGGCCAGCCGAAGCACGGCCAACGACAAATCGTTGGCCAGCCGGGCATCGGTGTCGCTCACGAGGCAAAGAGTACCGAGCCAGGCTCGCCTGAGGCCTCAACAACGCCTATTCCGGCCACATCTTCCATCGACTAGATTTGTCCGCAATGTCCGAGCCGACGCCGCCCCGCGGCGAAACCGCACCCGAACCGCCCGCCCTTCCGGCGGCGCTGCTCGAGCCGTGGCCCGTCATCGTCGTCATCGCCGCAGGTTGGCTGGTTGCGGTCGTGCTCGCGTTCACGGCGCCCGGCCTGCACGATTGGCGGCCGACGACGATTGCCGGCCTCGGCGTCGGCGTGCTCGGGACGTCGATCTTTCTGTGGCAACGCAGTGCGGTGCGGCGGGGCTCACGCGGCGCCCAAAGCGGTCTGAGCTGAACCCCACGAGTGTGGTTGGCACTAATAGGGCGCGAGGTACGCGTGTTGCCTGATGTTCTCGGCCGGTAACCGCCGCATGCTCACTGAATGACGAAGGCTGAGGCACGGCCCGGTACCGACGGGCCGCTGGGACGATCGACGGGTGTTTGCGTCGTATGACGAGTTCGCGGCTGAGCATCGGGCTGAGCACCTCAACCCGCTCAATCGCTGGTGCGCGGTCGTCGAAAACTCGCAGGCGATCGTGGGTGTAGTTGCGATGCTGTCGGGCCGACGAAAGGCCGGGCTTGCGTTGGTCGGTTCGGGCTCGGCGATCGGCGGCCTCGGGCATGTCGTTGAAGGCAATCTGCGTCGGGCCCTGCATGACTTGGCCCATCCGATCTGGAGCGTGCGGGCAGATTTCGCCGTCGCACTAGCGACCATCATGGGTAAGAGATTGGCGCGAGGCTCTTCATCCCGCCGCGGACGGTGCAGTCCCACCTCACCCACGTCTACACCAAACTTGGACTGACCTCGCGCGTGCAGTTGGTCCAGGAGGCGGCCCGACATGCGTGAATGCCCCGCTGGTCCGCATGAAGGCGACAGTCGAGAACTAGGGCTCGGTGACCTCGACCTGGCCATCGTCGAACGGCTCGAACAACGGCGAACCGATGGGCGCGGGCGGCGGGGTGTCCGAATGCGCACCGCACCCGTACTCGCTGGCGACCACGTGTGCGTCGGCCGCCAACTCGTTGCCGCAGACACCGAACGCAGGGCCAAGGGCCCCCGCCAGCGGCAGATAGAACCCGCACTCGCGACACACCCGGCGCGTCGACCTGGCCATCGCCGAGTCCGGCCCGTAATCACCGTCGTACCAGCGTTGGGCGGCCTCGATGCGACCCCATTGGCTGAGCACCTGGCGGCGGCCCAACCCGACCTCGCCTGCGACCTCGTCCAATTCCGGATCGCCCGAGGACAGGTATCCGGGCACCAGCCGCGGATCGTCGGCAGACGGCGCGAGCAGGTCTCCTGGGCCGAGATCACCCGGCTCGACGCGCTCCTGCCACGGCACCCAGGCCGGGGCCAGCAGCGCGGTCGGTCCGGGGACCAGCACGACCTCGCTGATCGTGGCGTGGTCGGCGCCTGGATATGCGGCGACCACCACCGCCCACTGCCAGCCCTGATACCCAGGCATGACGGCGAGGAAGCGGTGCGTGGCGGCGGCGGGATCGTCGAAGCTGGCACCGAGGTACTCACCAACGACACCGTCGCCGCTGAACTCGATGATCGCGGCCCTGGCCGACTCGACGGCGCCGTTGAGCACGGTCGTGAGGTCAGCCGAGTCGTCGGCCGCGGGGGCGGTACTGCCCAGGGCGGCGTGTTCGGCGGGTTCGGTAATGCTGTCCATCGGCATCAATACTGCCTGACACCCCGCGAGCAAAGCCACACCGGTCGCCCTGCGAGCACCTGTCCGAACGATGGGGAACAATCAACTCCGTGAGCGGACCGCGGCACGACCCCTCCACGGGACCTGGGGACTCCGGGGATCCGCGCTACGCTCCGCCGCGTCCACCTGCAGGCCGGAGCGGGGAACATCCGGGTATGGCCAACTACCCAAGCGACGGTGACGGCGTCCGCCGACCGCGCCGAGGGACGCAGCCGGGTAGCTCCAATCCGTACCTTCCTCCGATCGACCATACCCACGGCCGCGCAACCGAATCCGGCACGCCGCCCCGTTTCACGGGCGGCGCGGGCCAGGCTGCGGGACAGCGGGTCTACGCCTCGCGTGGTGCCGCTCAGCGCGGACGCGAGATGGGCTCGAAGATGTACGGCCTGTTCCACAGGGCCGCCACTGCCGACGGGGCCGACAAGTCCGGGCTGACCGCACTGACATACCCCGTGATGGCCAACTTCGCCGCCGACTCGTCCATGGCCGTCGCGCTGGCCAATACGCTCTTCTTCGCCGCCGCATCCGGGGAGAGCAAGAGCAAGGTCGCGCTATACCTGCTCATCACCATCGCCCCGTTCGCCGTCATCGCCCCGCTCATCGGACCGGCGCTCGACCGGCTGCAGCACGGCCGCCGAGTCGCACTGGCCACCTCGTTCGCGATGCGCACGGCGCTCGTGGTGGTGCTCATCGCCAACTACGAGAACGGCAGCTTTCCGTCGTGGGTGCTGTACCCGTGCGCGCTGGGCATGATGGTGCTGTCGAAGTCGTTCAGCGTGCTGCGCAGCGCCATGACGCCCCGCGTGCTGCCGCCGACCATCGATTTGGTGCGGGTCAACTCGCGGCTGACGATATTCGGGCTGATCGGCGGGACCATCGTCGCCGGAGCCATCGCGGCGGGCGTCGAGTACCTGTTCAACATGTTGGACCTGCCCGGCGCGCTGTACGTCTGCGTTGCCGTCACCGTGGCCGGTGCGCTGCTGTCGATGCGCATCCCCAAGTGGGTCGAGGTCACCGAGGGCGAGGTGCCCACGAAGCTGAGCTACCACGCGCCAACGGAGTTCATCACCCGCGCACCCGATCCCCGACAGCCCGCCAAGTCGGTGCGACAGCCCCTGGGCCGCAACATCATCACCGCGTTGTGGGGCAACTGCACCATCAAGTTGATGATCGGCTTCCTGTTCCTGTACCCGGCGTTCGTCGCCAAGTCGAACGACGCGAGCAGCGGCTGGGAGCAGATCAAAGTGCTCGGCTTGATCGGCGTCGCGGCAGGTATCGGCAACTTCGGCGGCAACATGCTCGCCGCGCGGCTCAAACTCGGTGATCCCGCCAAACTGGTGGTGTGGGCCACCGTCGCGGTGACGTCCGTCGCGTTGGGCACCGCGCTCGCAGGCACCATCTACGTCGCGGCCATCGCCACCTTGGTCACGTCGGGAGCCAGTGCCATCGCCAAGGCCTGCCTGGACGCCTCCATGCAGGACGACCTGCCCGAGGAGTCGCGCGCCTCCGCCTTCGGTCGTTCGGAGTCGCTGCTACAGCTGGCCTGGGTGCTGGGCGGCGCCACGGGCGTGCTGGTCTACACCGATCTGTGGGTGGGCTTCACGGCCATCACCGCGTTCCTCATTCCCGGGCTTGCTCAGACACTGGTGAGCTACAGCGGCGATTCGCTCATTCCCGGACTCGGCGGCAACCGGCCCGTGGTCGCCGAGCAGGAGGATAGCCGCGCGAGCTCCGCCGCGGTCCCCAAGTGAAGCGGGTCGTCGCCGTCCTCGCACTCGTTGCGCTGGTCGCGGCGGGCGCCACGGGCACGTTGATCTGGATGCTGACGCTCAATCGCGCACCGAACCATCCGGAGATCAGCGCGTACACGCACGGACAGCTGGTACGCATCGGGCCCTACCGGTACTGCGACGTCTTCGACCTCACGAAGTGCGACGTGCCGGAGACCACCGGGGAGTTGGTGGTGAGCTCGCGCGATCCCGTGCAGCTGTCGGTGCCGCCCTCCATCGCCAGGGCCCCGTGGGTGCTGCTTCGCGCATACGAGGGTTCGGAGGGACCGATCGCCGAGGCGTTTCTGCCCGGTTCGAAGCTGGCCGTCACCATCCCGACGATCGACCCGCACTACGGAAAGTTGACCGGGGTGGCCGTCCAACTGCCGACCCTGGTTCGCGATGAAGCAGGCAAAGAGTTCCCGTTCCCACACGCAGAGTGGTCGGTGCGCACCGTCTGGACCTAGTCGGCTCCGTGCCCCGGAGGGACACGCTCGGGCTCGCGAACTGGTCCTGGCGGCGTTCCGTCGCCGAATGGTCTGCCGCCCAACGCTTCCCGACCGTGGGGCGTCAACCAGTTCGACAGGTCGGGCCCCTTCGGCACGATGCGCGTGGGATTGATGTCGGCGTGGACCATGTAGTAGTGCGTCTTGATCTGGACGAAATCGGTCGTGTCGCCAAAGCCCGGCGTCTGGAACAGGTCGCGCGCGTATGCCCACAGCACGGGCAGCTCGGCCAGCTTGGAGCGGTTGCACTTGAAGTGGCCGTGGTAGACCGGATCGAAGCGGGCCAGCGTCGTGAACAGCCGCACGTCGGCCTCGGTGATGGTATCGCCCACCAGATACCTTTGCCCGCTTAGCCTTTCAGCCACCCAGTCCAGTGCGGCGAACAACCGGTCGTAGGACGCCTCGTACGCGCTCTGCGAGCCCGCGAACCCGCACCGGTACACGCCGTTGTTGATTTCGGTGTAGATCCGCTTGGCCACTTCATCGATCTCGGCGCGCAGCGGTTCGGGGTACAACTGCGGGGCCCCTGGCCGCTGGTACGCCGTCCACTCCGATGACAGGTCGAGCGTCATCTGCGCGAAGTCGTTGGTCACGACCTGCCCGGTCGGGACGTCGACGATCGCGGGCACCGTGATGCCCTTCGGGTAGTCGGGGAACCGGGCCAGGTACGCGTCCTGCAGCCGCGGGATGCCCAGCACCGGGTCGACGCCGCCGGGGTCGAGGTCGAACGTCCAACTCCTGGCATCGTGAGTTGGCCCGCAAAAGCCAATGGAGAGTGCGTCTTCCAGCCCAAGCAGGCGGCGCACGATGATCGCCCGATTCGCCCATGGACAGGCCCTGGCGACCACCAGTCGGTAGCGGCCGGATTCGACGGGATACCCGTCGCGGCCATCCGCGGTGATGCGGGTGGTGATGTAGTTGGTGTCGCGGTTGAAGTCGCCCTTGGGATTGACGTAAGTCACCCGTCAAGCATGCCCCGTCGAACGTGCTACGCGTCGAGTTCCTGCGCGCTTTCGCCCAACGTGCGGTGAGGGCGATTTGCCGGTGGGGAGCTCGCCCTCACCGCACGCTCGACGTTCGCCTGGTTAGGCGTCGAGTTCCTGCGCGACGGCCTTGACCACTTCGGAAACCTTGCGCGCCGTCTTGCGGTCGGGATAGCGGCCCTTGCGCAGATCCGGCTGGACGGCGTCCTCGAGCAGCGTGATCAAATCCGCGACCATGCCATGCAACTCGTCAGGGCTGTGCTTGTGCTCGGGACGCTCGGCCTCCCGGCGCGTGCGTTGGATGCTCGGTGGCGGTTCGATCACCTTGACGCTCAGCGCCTGAGGACCACGCCGACCCGCCGCGATGCCGAACTCGACCTTCTGGCCCGCCTTGAGCTCCTCCACGCCGGAGGGCAACGCCGACGACCCGACGTAGACGTCTTCGCCGTCCTCCTGGGCCACGAAGCCGAAGCCCTTCTCGGCGCTGTACCACTTCACCTTGCCGGTCGGCACTGGTCTCACCCGCTCGTATCTCGTTACATGAGGAACGCGTCCCACTTGCGCAGGACGCGAATGCGATGATCCTACTCGGACTCCGCACCGACCAGCATTCGAATTCCCTCGCCCGCCCGACCGGTAGTCTGAAATGACGGCTGGAGGAAACATGCGCGTGATCCTGAACATCATCTGGTTGATCTTCGGCGGGCTATGGCTGGCGCTCGGCTACTTCGCCGCGGGCGTGCTCTGCTTCATCCTCATCATCACCATTCCATTCGGCTTCGCTGCGTTCCGCATCGGCGTCTACGCACTGTGGCCGTTCGGCAATACGGTCGTCGACAAGCCGGGAGCGCGGCCGGGTGCGTTGATCGGCAACGTGGTCTGGCTGATCCTGTGCGGCATCTGGTTGGCCATCGGCCACATCGTCTCGGCGATCGCGATGGCCGTCACGATCATCGGAATCCCACTCGCCGTCGCCAACCTCAAGCTCATCCCGGTATCGCTGATGCCGCTTGGCAAGGAAATCGTGCCGAGCGGATCCGCCAATCAAATCTACGGCCGCTATGGAGCGACGGGATGACGGTGACCGAACTCGGCGTACCTTCGTTGCGTCCGCCCGACCGCCCGCCCGCCGACGCGCCGACCGCGGGCCCGTTGATCGACACGTACGGCCGGGCCGCGACCGACCTGCGGGTGTCACTGACTGACAAGTGCAATCTGCGGTGCACGTACTGCATGCCCGCGGAGGGCCTGGACTGGATGCCCGGCGAGCAGCTGCTGAGCGAGGACGAACTGGCCCGACTGCTGGCCATCGCGGTCACCCGGCTCGGCGTGACCAGCGTGCGTTTCACCGGCGGCGAGCCGCTGGTGTCCCGACACCTCGAAGGCGCCATCGCGGCCGCCGCCGCGCTGAGTCCGCGGCCCCAAATTGCCATGACCACCAACGGAATTGGCCTTGCCCGCCGCGCCGCCGGGCTCAAGACCGCAGGACTGGACAGAGTCAACGTGTCGCTGGACACCGTCGATGCGGACCGGTTCACGAAGATCACCCGCCGAGATCGGCTCGGCGACGTGATCGACGGGCTCGCCGCGGCGGCGGCAGCAGGTTTGACGCCGGTGAAGGTGAATGCCGTGCTCGATCCGGACACGGGGCTCGACGACGCCGTGCCGCTGTTGAGCTTCTGCTTGGAGCACGGATACCAGCTGCGCATCATCGAGCAGATGCCGCTGGACGCCGAACACCATTGGCAGCGCGATCAGATGATCGGCGCCGATCGGATTCTGGACACGTTGCGCAGGCACTTCGAGCTTCGCACCGATCCCGCGCCGCGAGGCTCCGCACCCGCTCAGCTTTGGCGCGTCGACGGGCCCGGGCCCCGCGGCACCGTCGGCATCGTGGCGTCGGTGTCCCACGCGTTCTGCGGGGCGTGCGACCGAACTCGGCTGACCGCCGACGGTCAGGTGCGCAGCTGCTTGTTCTCCCGCGAAGAGACCGACCTGCGGGCGCTGCTGCGCAGCGGGGCCGACGACGCCGCAGTCGAAGCGATGTGGCGGGCCGCGATGTGGGCCAAGCCAGCGGGGCACGGAATCAACGACCCGAACTTCGTCCAGCCCGCGCGGCCGATGAGCGCGATCGGCGGATGAGCGCTTGCGCGAAGACCAGAAAACCGGGATGAGCGCTTGCGCGAAGACCAGAACCCAAGAATGAGCGCTTACGCGAAGACCAGAAAGCCGGGGTGACGGCGGTGCAGATCGTCGTCCGCTACTTCGCGGCGGCCAGGGCGGCTGCAGGCGCCGAAGAGGAAATCCTTGGCATCGTGCCTGGGTCGACGGTCGCGGACCTCGTCGCCCAGCTCAGCGCCCGCAGCCCAAACCTGGCCGCGGTGCTAGAGCGCTGTTCCTTTCTGTGCGACGGCATCGCGGTCCGAAACCGGGCGGATGCGCTTCGAACAAATCAGACCGTGGATGTGTTACCGCCCTTCGCCGGCGGGTGATGGTGATTTACGTCACATCACGAAATGGTCACGAACTGGCCACGTCCCGGTTATCACTGTTCCCGTCCTGCGACAACGTCAAACCCTCCTGCGGCTTTAAAGTCCTCTTATAGTTCGCTAGCAGGCGAAACGCCGGATGTGACAAAAGTGACGAGATCGCTTGGAGCCATTACGGTCTGATCCCAAGCCATTCGACCCGAATTGAGTGGCCCGCTGTGCCCGACAACGCCGAACTCCATCCGTTGGGCACGGCAGACACCAAACCCTTGGATGGAGGCGGGGGACCCACCGGTCCACCACGAAATGCAGGACCTGGAGTCGCTTGCGACTCCTAGGGGTGAAGCCGACGTTGCAAGGCTAGAACGCAACGGAGGCCGGGCAACCTCTCTAGCCCGAACCCGACAGCTGACCTCGTGGGCGTTGACGAGAGGATTTTCTGCGCATATGAGTAGCGGACGGCATCGCAAGGCCACCAGTTCAGCGGTAAGCGTCGCAAAGATCGCCTTCACGGGCGCCGTCATCGGAAGCGGAGGCCTCGCCCTCGCCGGGCACGCAGGTGCCGCCACCGATGGCGAATGGGACACGGTCGCCCACTGCGAATCCGGCGGTAACTGGGCCATCAACACCGGCAACGGCTATCAGGGTGGCGTGCAGTTCTCGCCGAGCACCTGGTCGGCGCACGGAGGCGGCGAGTTCGCGCCCGCCGCCAACATGGCCACCAAGGATGAGCAGATCGCAGTCGCGGAACGCGTGTTGGCCACCCAGGGCCGCGGAGCGTGGCCGGTATGTGGCCACGGACTGTCCGGTGCGACGCCGCGCAACGTCGTCGCCGACGCACCTCAGCCGCTCGACAACCCTGATCTCAACGGCGACGTGCCACCGCCGGTACAACAAGTGGACTTCATCCCGCCACCCGCGGATCCCGGGCCGCCGCCTCCCCCGGAGCTCGCCGCGTTCGACGCCCCGATGCCCGACGCGCCGCCCCCGCCGCCGCCAGCCGACGACCTTCCGCCCCCTGCCGATCCCACGTTGGCCGCGTTCGACGCCCCGATGCCCGACGCCCCGCCCCCGCCGCCGCCAGCCGACGACCTTCCGCCCCCTGCCGTTCCCACGTTGGCCGCGTTCGACGCCCCGATGCCCGACGCTCCCCCGCTTGACGCGCCGGCGCCCGATGCCCCGCCGCCCGACGCCCCGCAGCCCGCGGTCGAGGCTGCGAACTGGGACGTCGTCGACGGCGGCGCGGCCCCGGCCGACCAGCCGCAGGCGTGGGCCCTGCACGCAGGCGACCTCAAGCTCGACCCGGCCCTCCCGCCACCGCCAGCGCCAGCGCCTGCCCCCGGCGACCCCGTCGCGGCACCCGCACCCGATCCGCTGGCTCCGCTGAATGCCGTCAACGTTCCCGGCCAGGTCTACGACGCCGCCAACATGGCGGCCAGCGGCCAGGTGCCGACCCCGGCGAACGGCATGCCGCACCTCGCGAGCCCCGATGCGCCGCCTCCAGGCGCGACCATGGACCCGACCGAGGCAGGCGCCGCTGACACGCCCAACGTCAGCTACCTGAAGGACCTGTGGCAAGCGGTCCAGAGCCACGACATCAGCGGCACGGAAGCCCTGATGATGGGGTTGGCCCAGCGCGGGATGAACACCCCGTACCCGGATCAGGAAGGTGGCCCGAACGTGCCGCTGTCCCCCGGTGACCCGGCCGCTGCGCCTGCTCCTGGCGATCCGCTGGCGCCCGCTCCGCTGCCTGCCGGGTAGTCAACGCGGTGTCAGGCCGATCCAACCCACTCGTCGGAACCGTCGACGAAGAACTGGTGCTTCCACACCGGTAGCCGGGCCTTGACCGTCTCGACCAGCAGCGCGCACGTCTCGAAGGCGGCCCCGCGATGGTCGGCTGCGACGGCCGCGACCAGCGCCGCATCCCCGATCTCCAGCGTGCCGATGCGGTGACTGACCGCGATCGCACGAACGCCCTGACTGTTGCGGGCGACCTCGGCCGCCACGTCGACGAGGGTCTGCAGCGCAGTCGGATGCGCGGAGTACTCCAGCCGCGTCACCGAGCGCCCACCGTCGTGGTCACGAACGGCGCCGACGAAGCCGACGACCGCGCCTGCCGCTCGATGGCCGACGAGGGCCTCGTGTTCGGCGAGGTCGATGCGTTGCGCGTTGAGTTCGGCACGGAGTACCACAGCGCTCATCGGGATCCTCTGCTCTTCGCGCAAGCGCTCATCGGGATCCTCTGCTCTTCGCGCAAGCGCTCATCGGCCGTGATCCTGGCCCGCCAACTGATCCAGCGCGTGATCCAACACCTCAGCCAGCACGCCGAGGCCGTCGTTGACGCCTCCCGTCGACCCGGGCAGGTTCACGATCAAGATTCCGTCGCGAACCCCGCACACGCCACGTGAGAGCACCGAGGTGGGTACGTGCGGCAGCCCGGAGCGCCGGATCGCGTCGGCCAGCCCGGGGATTTGATAGTCGACGATGTTGGCGGTGGCGTCGGGGGTGCCGTCGGTGGGGGATATCCCGGTGCCACCTGACGTCAGGATCAGGTTCACCCGCTCACCGACCGCAGTCAACAGCGCGCGGTTCACGCCGAGTCCGTCGGCCACCACGATGGGCGGCGGTACGTCGAAGCCCCGCTGAGTCAGCCAGGCGACGACGACGGGCCCGGTGCGGTCCTCGTAGACCCCGGCGGCCGCGCGCGTGGAGGCGATGATGACCCTGGCCGTCCGCGTCATGGTCGTTGCCACGCACCCGTCTTGCCGCCGTCCTTGCGCAGCACTCGGATTTCGTCGATGGTCGCCGCCGGGTCGACGGCCTTGAGCATGTCGTAAAGCGTCAGAGCGGCCACGCTCACCGCGGTGAGCGCCTCCATCTCCACACCCGTGCGATCGGTCGTGCGTACGGTGGCGGTGATCACGACTTCCGTTGCGCCGATGTCGAATTCGACGTCGACACCCGTCAGCGCCAGCTGATGACATAGCGGGATCAAGTCGCTGGTGCGCTTGGCGGCCAGGATGCCCGCCACCCGCGCGGTGGCCAACGCATCACCCTTGGGCAGGCCGCCCGTAGCGATCAGCTCGACGACGTCGGGCCGGGTCCGAAGTGTGCCCGTGGCAACGGCCGTGCGCTTGGTCGCGTCCTTGCCAGTCACATCGACCATGTGCGCCGCGCCCGCGTCGTCCAGGTGCGACAGCCGATCGGCTCGAGCGGTCACGCTATCTGTTGATGACGGTGACCGGGTGCGTGTAGGGCAGCTGCTCGGCGGGCAGCGGGAACGCTACGTCCCCGAAGGGCGACAGCGCCCCGGTGCGGTCGGCCGCCAGCTCGCTCACCGCGTGGTCGTCGTCTCCGCCGGACACGGGCCAGCCGTTGTCGACGTAGCGGGTCTTCTGCGCTTTCTTGTCAGCCACGCTCCACATTGTGGCAGGCGAAGTGACGAGTGGCGAGGCCGGTACGCGGCGATAGGCTGGTTGGCAATGTCCAATGTCGTTCCCCATCCGACTGCCGTCGCCCCGTTGGGGGCCTGGCTGGCCGAACTACCCGACGAACGGTTGGTCCGGCTGCTGGAGGTACGGGCCGACCTGACCCAGCCGCCGCCGGGCTCGATCGCCGCCCTGGCGGCCCGGGCGCAGACCCGCCAGTCGGTCAAGGCGGCGACCGACGACCTGGACTTCCTCCGGCTTGCGGTGCTCGACGCGCTGTTGCTGTTGCACGCCGACGGCGAACCCGTGCCGCTGCCCAAGCTGGTCGCGATGATCGGAGCGCAGGTCGACGAGGACGACCTGAACACCGCCGTCGACGATTTGAAGACCCGTGCGCTGGTCTGGGGTGACGGCACGGTGCGGGTGACGCCGGAAGCCGCAGCGGGACTTCCGTGGCATCCCGGCCAGGTCACCCTCGAAGCCGACCACGAAGGCGTCGAGCGGATCGCCGAGCTCTTGGCCGACGTCGACACCGCGCAACGCGACTTGCTCGAGCGGCTGCTCGACGGTTCACCGATCGGGCGCACCCGCGACGCCGCCCCTGGCACGGCCCCGGACCGGCCGGTTCAGCGGCTGCTGGCCTCCGGGTTGCTCCGGCAGGTCGATGCCGAGACGGTGATTCTGCCGCGCTTGGTTGGCCAGGTGCTACGAGGTGACGTGCCTGGGCCGACGGGCCTGCGCCGGCCTGATCCGGCGGGGACGCCCACGACGGTGTCCGACGTCGACGCCGCAGCCGCCGGGGCAGCGATCGACATCCTGCGCGAGACCGAGCTCATCATCGAGACCTTCTCCGCCGCACCGATTCCCGAACTTCGCAGCGGCGGACTGGGGGTGCGGGAGCTCAAGCGGTTGAACAAGGTCACCGGTATCGATGACCATCGACTTGGGCTCATCCTCGAAGTCGCATCCGCCGCAGGACTCATCGCATCCGGGATGCCAAACCCGGATCCGTTGGACGGGAGCGGTCCGTACTGGGCGCCGACGGTCGCCGCCGACCGGTTCGTCGAATCACCTGCCGCGGTCCGCTGGCACCTGCTCGTCTCGACGTGGCTGGACCTGCCCGCCAGGCCCAGCTTGGTCGGCGAGCGTGGACCTGATGGCAAACCGTATGCGGCACTGTCGGATTCGCTGTATTCCACGGCCGCGCCGCTGGACCGCCGCCTGCTGTTGACCTTTCTTTCCGACTTGGCGCCCGGCCAAGGGGTCGGCACCGACGGGGCGGCACGGGCGCTGCGCTGGCTACGACCGCGCTGGGCAGCCAGGTTGCAGCAGGGACCAGTCGCGGACCTGCTCGCAGAAGCGCACGCCATCGGCGTGGTTGGACGCGGTGCGCTCGCGACGCCGACGCGCCTTCTGCTTGCGGGCGATTCCGACGACCGCATCGTCGCCGCCATGGCGAAGGCGCTACCCCCGCCGATCGACCACTTCCTACTGCAGGCCGACTTGACGGTGATCGTGCCAGGCCCGCTGGAACGCGAACTGGCCGAGCAGTTGGCCGCGGTGGCGAACGTCGAGTCGGCAGGCGCGGCGATGGTGTACCGGATCAGCGAGCAGTCGATCCGGCGGGCACTGGACACCGGGCGCACCGCAGGCGATCTGCACACCTTGTTCACCAGGCACTCGAAAACGCCAGTGCCACAGGGCTTGACGTACCTCATCGACGACGTTGCGCGTCGGCACGGGCAACTGCGGGTTGGCATGGCGTCCGCGTTCGTCCGCTGCGAGGATCCCGCGCTGCTGGCTCAGGCCGTCGCGGCCACCCCCGTCGAAAGACTCGACGTGCGTTTGTTGGCACCGACCGTCGCAGTGTCCCAGGCGCCCATCGGAGAGGTGCTCGCCGCTTTGCGCGACGCCGGGTTCGCGCCGGCCGCCGAGGACGCCTCGGGCACCATCGTCGACATTCGCGCCCACGGCGCACGGGTACCTGCCCCGACGACGCGTCGCCGCGGCTACCGAAAGTCGAGCCCCAACGCGCAGACGTTGGGTGCGATCGTCGCGGTGCTGCGCAAGATGGCCGCCTCGCCGTTGTCTGGCGTCAGGCTCGACCCGGCCGAGGCGATGGCGCAGCTTCAGCGGGCTGCTCATCATCAGGGTTCGGTGGTGATCGGCTACGTCGACGCAGCAGGCGTCGCCACCCAGCGCGTCGTGGCGCCGATCAACGTGCGGGGCGGCCAACTCACCGCCTACGACCCAGCCGCTGGACGGGTGCGGGAGTTTGCCATCCACCGCGTGACGTCGGTGGTGTCGGCGGACGAGACGATAATGGACGCATGACTTACAGCGAGAAGCGGAGCGGGATCGCGCATGACTGACGGCCCGCTGATCGTGCAGTCCGACAAGACCGTGCTGCTCGAGGTCGACCACGAGCTCGCAGGCGCTGCGCGGGCGGCGATCGCGCCGTTCGCCGAGTTGGAACGCGCACCCGAACACATCCACACCTACCGCATCACCCCGTTGGCGCTGTGGAACGCGCGCGCCGCGGGCCACGACGCCGAGCAGGTGGTCGATGCGCTCGTGTCGTTCTCGCGGTACGCGGTCCCCCAGCCGCTGCTCGTCGACATCGTCGACACGATGGCCCGCTACGGCCGGCTGCAGCTGGTGAAGAGCCCCGTCCACGGCCTGATGCTGGTGAGCCTGGACCGCGCGGTGCTCGAAGAGGTGCTCCGCCACAAGAAGATCGCCCCCATGCTTGGCGCCCGGATCGACGACGACACCGTGCTCGTGCATCCGAGCGAGCGTGGCCGGGTCAAGCAGATGTTGCTCAAGATCGGTTGGCCCGCAGAGGATCTCGCGGGATACGTGAACGGCGAGGCGCATGCGATCTCACTCACCCAGGACGGCTGGGAGTTGCGGGATTACCAGGAGATGGCCGCCGAGTCGTTCTGGGCGGGCGGCTCGGGTGTGGTGGTACTGCCCTGCGGGGCGGGCAAGACCATCGTCGGCGCGGCGGCGATGGCCAAGGCGGGTGCGACGACACTGATCCTCGTCACCAACACCGTCGCCGGGCGGCAGTGGAAGCGCGAGCTCATCGCACGGACCTCGTTGACCGACGAGGAGATCGGCGAGTACTCCGGCGAGCGCAAGGAGATCCGGCCCGTCACGATCGCCACGTATCAGGTCATCACCCGACGCACCAAGGGCGAGTACCGCCACCTCGAACTGTTCGATAGCCGCGACTGGGGGCTGATCATCTATGACGAGGTGCATCTGCTGCCCGCGCCGGTGTTCCGGATGACGGCCGACCTGCAGTCGCGGCGGCGGCTCGGGCTGACCGCCACGCTCATTCGCGAAGACGGCCGGGAGGGCGACGTGTTCAGCCTGATCGGGCCCAAGCGCTACGACGCCCCGTGGAAGGACATCGAGGCCCAGGGCTGGATCGCGCCTGCCGAGTGCATCGAAGTCCGCGTCACGATGACCGACAACGAACGAATGATCTACGCCACCGCCGAACCCGAGGAACGCTACAAGCTGTGCTCCACGGCGCACACCAAGATCGCGGTGGTGAAGTCCATCCTGGCCCGGCACCCCGGCGAGCCGACGCTCGTCATCGGCGCCTACCTCGATCAACTCGACGAGCTCGGGGTGGAGCTCGACGCCCCGGTCATCCAGGGATCCACCAAGACCGCGGAGCGTGAGGCGCTGTACGACGGGTTCCGCCGCGGCGAGATCCAGACCCTGGTGGTGTCGAAGGTCGCCAACTTCTCCATCGACTTGCCGGAGGCAAGTGTGGCGGTTCAGGTGTCGGGCACGTTCGGATCGCGGCAGGAGGAAGCGCAGCGGCTGGGCCGGTTGCTGCGACCCAAGGCCGACGGTGGCGGCGCCATCTTCTACTCGGTGGTGTCCCGCGACAGCCTCGACGCCGAATACGCCGCGCACCGGCAGCGGTTCCTCGCCGAGCAGGGTTACGGCTACGTCATCAAGGACGCCGACGACCTGCTGGGGCCGGCCATCTAGGCAAGGACCGGGCAGCCCGGGCAGCTTCACAGACTCGCGCGTGACGTCGCGCACGCTTTGGGAAGACGCTAACCTCAACAGTCATGACCGGACGCATGCGCACCCGCGCCATTTCGCCGACCACCAAGGCCGCCAAGTTGGCATTGGCCGGGGCGGCCGTCAGCCTGGGTGCATTGGCGCTGGCAGGCCAGGCCAACGCGGACCCGGCCGATCCGGCGTACCCGACACCGGCGCCCGCGGCTCCAGGAGATGCTCCTGCCGCACCGGGGCAGCCCGTCGCGGAGGCCGCCGGTCCCCCGCCCGCACCGGGTGCGCCGAACTTCGACCCGTCGGCAGCGGTAGGGCATGTCCCGGACGACCAAGCCCACTACGGATCCGGTAGCGGGCCGCTCGGCTTCCTTCGGGACGCGTGGCGCCAGGCCAAGGACCCGTACGACATGGGCGACTCGCCGGACGGTCAACTCCCCGCGTCGGCTCCGCCAGAAGGCGCCGGTCCCGCGCCGGCATTGCCGCCCGGATACAAATCGACGAACGCGCCGGGATCCGAGACGGTTCAGGCCGCCGGGCCGCCGCCCCCCCACCCGGACCTGCCGCCCGGGTACTACTCGAGAAGCGGGCCGCCGCCGCCCGGGTACTTCGATCCGCCACCCGCACCAGGGGATCCAGCGGTGCTACCCATGGTCGCGCCGGGCGCGGCCCCGGCTCCAGGCGCTTACGTGCCGGTTCACTCGGCTCCACCCCCGCCGCTGCTGCCGCCTTCGTAGTCAACGTCTTCCAGCTGGGAGCACATCGGTCGGCCTCAGCCGTGGCGTAACGTGCCGATGAGTTGGTTGATCAGTCCGGGGTCCGGCGCTCCTGGATATCCCTGATCGAGCGATACGACGAACACGATCGCCCCCTGCTCGCCAGGAACCGTGGTGGCAACCACGCTGTGCAGTGCACTCCGCCCATGGCACTCGTCCCGGTCGATGTCGGTCACCGTGGCGCGGATCTCGACGGCGGGCGTCCCATCGACGATCAGAGTGCGGGGCTCGCCAAACGAAACCGTCGGTCTCCGACCGCTTTCCGAGGTGTAGATGTCACTGACGAGTCTGGACTTCGTGCGCGCTTCGCGCCCGATGTCGTCGGTGTCATTCTGGCTGTCCAACCCGCTCACGGCCCCCCAGTCCTTGGGGCACAGCGAAGCTTCGAGTTCCGCGGTCCCGTTCATCACTTCGATTGGGCAGGTCCCGAATGGGCCATCGGGACAATACTTCTCCCAGCCGAGCATCGTCGAGCAATCGGAGACCGTCCAGTCGGCAGGCACGTCGTAGGCCAGCCCGACCGGGCTGCTCACCGGTTGCCAGCCCACGGGTGTTCGAGGTCCCGCAACCGCGGGCGGGCACACCGGCGGTGATATCGGCGGCGGCAAAAATTGGGGCGGCGGCCCCGCAACGGTGGAGGTATCGGTTGGCGTTGCAGTCGGCGACGTGAGCGTCCGTACGGTCCACACCAGGCCCGCGCCGACTCCAACGATTACCAGGAGCGCAGCGAGGGTCAGCGATGTCCACAGCCACTTCCCGTTGCCCGGGGGTGGATCACGGGGTGGATCTGGACCGTCCGGCGGAGGTGGATCGCCAGGCAGCGGCGTGACGTACCCGTAGCCGGGCCAATTGCCAAGCGCAGGATAGCTCTCCGGCTGCTCCCCCACGATCGCCCTCCCGTCCGACCGGTTCTTCGACGGTCAGCTAGCTCAGCGCGGGGATGACCTCACGCTCGAAGAGTTCGATGCCAGACTGGTCGTAGGCCGCCTCTGGGAAGTAGAGGATCGCGTACTCACAGCCGAGCGCCTTCATGCGTTGCAGTTTCTCGACGATCTGTTCTGGAGTGCCGGTGGCGGAGTCGGGCGCGGTGGCGTTGGCCAGCATATCCTCGACCGCTTCCGGGTTGGCCTTGGTGACCTGCCTGGCCCGAACCCGTTCGACGCGGTCCTTCACGTCGGCCTCGCTCTGACCGACGATCGCGTTGAAGTTGGCCGACCGCACGATGGCGCCATAGTCGGTGCCGACTTCCTTGCAGTGTCCCTCCAGCACCTGCGACTTGTGTGTGAACGCCTCAGGCTCGGAGATGAAGTTCGTGTACTGGGCGTATTTGGCGGCGATCTTCAACGTCACCTTCTCGCCGCCGCCTGCGATCCACATCGGCGGGCCGCCCTCCTGCAGCGGCTTGGGCGCCACGATGGCGCCGTCGACCTCATATTCCTTGCCCTTGAAGCTGACCCGACCGTCCCGCCAGGCATCCCGCATGATCCGTACCCCCTCGTCGAGTCGGCGTAGCCGCACACCTGCCGACGGAAAGCCGTAACCGTATGCCCGCCATTCGTGTTCGTACCAGCCGCCGCCGATGCCCATCTGCACGCGGCCACCCGAGATGATGTCGGCGGTCGCGGCCACCTTGGCCAGGTAGACGGGGTTGCGGTAGCTCATGGCCGTACACATCTGACCGAGCTTGATCCGCGACGTCGTCGCCGCAAATGCCGCCATCAGCGACCACGCCTCGTGGGTGGCCTCGTCGGTGGGTACCGGCACGGTGTGGAAATGGTCGTAGACCCACAGCGAGTCCCAGGCGCCCCCGTCGGCGTAGGTGGCGAGGCCGCTCATCACCTCCCAATGGCGTGCGGTGGGAATGTCCACCAGATCGAGTCGCCAACCTTGCGGGATGAAGAGTCCGAAGCGCATGCCTTCCGACATTAGTCCTTGCCCGGCAGACCCAATGCGGCGATCGCTCCCGCGACGGCAGCGGTCCGAAGCGCGCGCTCTGGCGTGTCGGGGAATTGCAGGCAACAGTCCTGCAAACCACCGAATGCGATGACGGCACGGGTGGCCTGAGCAAGCGTCGGTCGCGAAAGCCCTTGCCCGCGAGGGCGAGATGAACGGCTTCTTCGAACCCGACCGCGTCGCGATGATCTACACCGTCGCCGGGCGATGGCGAAGGTGAATGCGAAGAGGATCGTGCCGGGTAGCCGCTTGGTGGACGCGCGCGTGACGGGTTTGTCCCGGCTGTCGCGCGGGCAGCCTGAAGGTCATGGCACTTTCCGTGGAAGAACGTGAAGAGTTTCTGGCGGAACCGCACATTGCCGCGTTGTCGGCGTACGCGGGTGATACGCGAGGTCCGCTGACGGTTCCGATCTGGTACCAGTACAGCCCTGGCGGAGAGCCGTGGATCCTGACTGGCCCAGGTTCCCGCAAGGCCCGGCTGATCGAGGCCAGCGGGTACTTCTCACTCATGGTCGAGCGGCTCGAACCGACCACCCGGTACGTTGCCGTCGACGGTGCCGTGAGCCGAATCGAGCCCGGCACGGACGCGCTCCTCGAGGAGCTCACGCGGCGGTACCTCAGTGGGGATGCGGCCGACAAGTACCTCGAATTCGCCCGCAAGGAGCTCGGCGCGCACGTCGCGATCTACATGCAGCCGCAGCATTGGCTGTCGTCTGACATGGGGTCGTTCTAGCGTCGCTTTGCGCCACCTGCCACCATCGGACGCCATGACCTTCGATGGAGGACGGTGCGACCGTGTCCGAGAGCCTGTCACCCCATGCCGCCTACGAACGCCTTCGGGCCGCCCAGCTCGCTGATGTGCAGGCCGCCCTCGTGGAGCACGTCGCGCGGCTGAACTGGTCGCGGGACCAGATCGACCGTTACCGCACTCACCGACTGCGGGCGCTCCTGGGCTACGCACTGGAGCGGTCACCATTTCATGCGCGGCGTCTGCACGGACTCGACCCGAACAGGGCGACTGTCGCCGACCTGTCGTCGCTCCCGATCATGACCAAGCAGGACGCTCAGGCCCAATGGGACTCCCTCATCACCGCCCGCTACCTCACCCATGAGCGTGCCGAGCGCATTCTCGCTGAGCAGCAATGGTTTTCGTATACCCCTGAAGATCAGATGGTATTCAGCTCCGGCGGCTCGAGCGGCGTGCGCGGCATCTATGTGTGGGATTGGCAGCTCTATGTGTCCACCGCATGTCTGGCATGGCGCATGCAGGCGCGCGAAGAACAGCACGGGTCGTCACAGGCACCTACCCGCCTCGCCGTGCTCGAAGCCGGGACACCTCCGCACGCCAGCACCCCGCTGTTCGACGTGCCGACGAGCGCGGGAATGGAAACGGTCGTCATAGCCGCCGGGGCTCCGTTCGACGAGGTGCTGGCGGCGGTAGCGGCTGCCCGGCCAACGCATCTGGTCGGATACGCGAGCGTAATCGGCCGGCTGGCCCGCGCGACGCTTGCAGGCGAACTGATGCTTCGTCCGGTGCGGGTGAGCACGAACTCCGAGCCACTGCTCGACGAGGATCGCGCGGCCATCCGGGACGCATGGAACGTCCCCGTTCACAACCTGTGGGGTTCCACCGAGATCGGGGTGCAGGCAGTCGGGTGCGGCCGCGGCGACGGCCTGCACGTGTGCGAAGACGAGGTGGTGCTCGAACGCGTCGACGAAGACGGAATGCCGGTGGGCGCCGACGAACCCGCTGCGCGCACACTCGCAACGGGCCTGACCAATCGGACCTTCCCGTTCATCCGATACGACCTCGGGGATTCGGTCGAGTGGCTGGCAGACAAATGCCCGTGCGGCAGCGCATACATGCGGGTCGCCGACATCGGCGGGCGTCGCGACGACGACTTTCGTTATGGGCCAACGACAATCCCGGCCGGCGCGTTCCGGCACGTGCTCGGCACGGATCCGCGTGTGTCGGAGTACCAGGTCACGCAGACTGCAAGCGGCGCAGAGATTTCCGTTGTCGGCCGACCTGACGTGGACGCGCTGACATCGTCGGTCGTCGCAGCACTCCAACGGTATGGGTTGTCAGCTCCCGAGCTCCGCATACGAGTCGTCGACCGCATCAGCCGGCATGAGGCGACCGGCAAGCTGCGACGGTTCATCGCATTGCGGCCGCCGCGAAACCCGTAAGCCGAGCAGTCGCAAAGGCCCCGAAACCGTTGCCTCGGGCGCCTTTGCGTCTGGTGGCGCTAGCTCGTCAGTGACGCAGGCGGGTTGAACCGGTCGCCGTACTTGGCGGCCAACTCCTTGGCGCGGGCCACGAAGGCCTCCTTGCCGGTGCCGAGGGCGCCCTCGTAGCCGACGATGTACTGCGCCGAACCACCGGTGTAAGGCGGGTAGCCGATGCCCATGATCGAGCCGATGTTGGCGTCGGCGGTCGACGTCAACACGCCCTCGTCGAGGCACTTCTGCGTCTCGAGTGCCTCGGCGAACAGCATGCGATCGATCATGTCCTGCAACGGAACGGTCGGCGGTTGCCCTCCGGAAGGCCCGGCGAAGGCTTCTTTTAATCCCGGCCACAGGCCGACGCGCTTGCCGTCGACGTAGTCGTAGAACCCGGCCCCCTTCAAACGGCTGGGCCGACCGAGCTCGATCATCTTCTCGACGACCGCCTCGGCCGGGTGCGGCACGTGCGTGCCGCCCGCGTCCTCGACACCCTTTCGGGTGGCGAGCGCGATCTTGTGCATGAGCTCGAGATTGAGCTCGTCGGACAGCTGCAGCGGCGCCGCCGGGTAGCCGGCCTGGCCACCCGCCTGCTCGATGCTGGCCGCCGCGACGCCCTCGCCGAGCATGGCGAGCGCCTCGTTGACGAAGGTGCCGATGACGCGGCTGGTGAAGAAGCCACGGCTGTCGTTGACGACGATCGGCGTCTTGCCGATGGCCAACGTGTAGTCGAACACCCGGGCCAGCGCTTCGTCAGAGGTCTTCTCGCCCTTGATGATCTCGACCAGTGGCATCTTGTCGACCGGAGAGAAGAAGTGGATGCCGATGAAGGCGTCCTGACGATTCACCCCGGTCGCCAGCTCGGTGATGGGCAGCGTCGAGGTGTTGGACCCGAGGAGCGCGTGGGGCTCGACGATGTCCTCGATCTCCTGGAACACCTTGTGCTTGAGTTCCTGGCTCTCGAACACGGCCTCGATCACGAAGTCGACACCGGCGAAGTCGGCGGCGTCGGCCGTCGGCGTGATCCGGTCCAGCAGCGCCTTGGACTTCTCCTCAGTCGTCTTACCCCGCTCCAGCGCCTTGGCCTCAAGCTTCTCGGAGTAGCCCTTACCTTTCTCCGCGGCCTCGATGGAGACGTC
>JAOPVI010000077.1 GCA_025966225.1 Mycobacterium sp.
GCGCCATCGAGATCGGCGGGCGATTGCCCATCAACACCCATGGCGGCCAGCTCGGCGAGGCCTACATCCACGGCATGAACGGCATCGCCGAGGGGGTGCGGCAGCTACGCGGCACGTCGGTCAACCCAGTGCCCGACGTGGAGCACGTCCTCGTCACGGCAGGCACCGGGGTGCCTACCTCGGGTCTCATTCTCGGGTAGGGATGACCTCGGAGCGACGCTGCGCTGCTAGTCAATCCTCTCACCGAAGGTTCGGTCGATGGGTTGACGTTCGCTTTCTCTCGCTTGATGTGAACACTTCAGCAAACTAGTTTCCGCGTTCAGCGATGGAGCAATTGCCCGATGGTGTGGGGGCATGAATCCCATTCCCATTAGCCGACAACCACTTACGGTCTGAAACGCGGTGACGATCCGGTCATGCCGTGAGTCTCGACTAAGGCAGCAAAGTGGCAATCGTTCGCTACAGATGAGCGTTGCGGAATGAAAGCTCTCTTGTGGAAGGGGTAGAAGTAAATTACTCTCCCCGTAAGCCGCTGCTGTGGGCCGTGGCCGCAGCGGTATCAGATCACCAGTGTTGGGGATCGAGGGTCACGGATGATGGCATGCACGGGCGACACACGCGAAGTAGGCGTGAGTCGGAGATCGGTGGCCGCCATGCTGGGCGCATCGTCTCGCCGCGACGGATTGGTTCGGGTGCGGTGAAGGCATACGGGTCACTGACGCCACGCAACTGGAATCTCAACTCGCCCGGTGCCATGGCGACGCCCGTGGCGACCGGCCCCCCCTACGAAAGGCGAGGCCGCGAAGAGCCGTCGCTGAGTGGTGGAAAAGTACGAAACGAGTCAATGGGGCGCTGCCGGCGATGAACACGGCAAACTTCGTATCGACGAAGGAAATGGGCCGGACATTGCCTCCCGTGCACCTCCTCGTCGTCGATGACTGCATGCTCTTCCGAGACAACCTGGCTGCAGCGATCGCGGCGAGCGGCGCCGTCGTCAGCGTCGCATGGGATTTGCCGACGCTGGTCACGGCGGCGAACATCACGTCGCCGGACATCATCCTGGTCAACATCGCGACGTCCGAGAGCGCGATGTTGTTGGACGCCGCATCAACGACTTTCCCGAACGCGCGGTTGGTCGTTCTGGGAGTTTCCGAAGACGACGAGCCCACGATCGTGGCTTGCGCGGAGGCCGGCGTGGCGGGCTATCACACCCGCAACCAGTCGCTCGAAGACTTGCTCGTACTGATCGGCAAGGTGGGATCGGGCGAGTCAGTGTGTTCGCCAAGAGTATCGGCGGTCCTACTCCGCAGGTTGTCGTCGCTTGCTTCCGCCCGGGAACCCGCCAAGAGGGAACTAGTTCTCACCACGCGCGAGGCCCAGATCCTCCAGATGCTGCGAGTGGGCATGTCGAATCGAGACATAGCCGCACAGCTCCGCATCGCAGTTCACACGGTCAAGAACCACGTGCACAGCTTGTTCAACAAGCTCGGCGTCAACACCCGCGCCGAGGCGGCGGCGCTCTCGCACGGCGTGCGTCGGACCCCTGGGGCTCAGAAGAACTAGTCCGGATTCATCGGAAAATCGGCTCCGATGGTCCATGTACGACCGACTTTCCGGGCCCGATAGTGAGTCGCATGGTCTTCGGATTAGCTCGCGACTGCGGCAACCCATCGCCGGCCGACATCGCTACCCGGTCCCGTCGCCAACCGCCGGTCACCCCAAGCTGGCTGGCGCAGAAGTCCATCGTCGACTTGCACCCGACTCGGAATGAGCCGGAATTCCATTGCAGCGCTTCGTCGAGTCTGAGCACTCATCCCTCAGCCATGACTCCTGCGGCTTCACGTCAGGAGTCGCGCTGATGTGTGGCATCATCGCGTGCCGAACATCGGGCCCGGCGATCGAGTATCTGCGTGTCGCGTTGCGTCGGCTCGAGTACCGAGGTTACGACTCGGTCGGGGTCGCGGTGCGAACCAGCAACGGCGACGTGGTCCGGCTCAGGACGGTTGACCGAATCGGAACACTGGACCGGAAGGTGCTGGAGTGGTCGGGCCCAGCCCTCGACGGACTGGGCATCGGTCACACGCGGTGGGCCACGCACGGCTCGGTGACCGAGACCAACGCACATCCACTTGCCGACTGCACGGGCCGCATCAACGTCGTACACAACGGGGTGATCGAGAACGCCGAGGTGTTGCGGGATGCGCTAACCGCATCGGGCCACCTGTTCACCTCCGACGTCGACAGCGAGGTGCTGTGCCACCTGATCGAAGATCGGTGGATGATTCACGGTGACCTGTTCGAGGCCGTGGAGACTGCGCTCGAGGTGGTCGAGGGCAGCTGGGGGCTGGCGGTGCTGGCCGAACCCACTGGTCAATTGGTAGTGGCCGCCAACGGATCTCCGCTACTAGTCGCCCGCACCAGCGATGGCGACTTCGCCACTAGCGACATCGCCGCGATCGCCGACTGGGTCGAAGACTTCCGGGTGCTCGAGGATGGTGACGTCGTCGACCTCA
>JAOPVI010000080.1 GCA_025966225.1 Mycobacterium sp.
TTCAGGTCGCCAAGTGCTCGCCCGCCGTTGGCGAGCAGGTACTGGTTCATGATGGCCGTCAGGGCAGCCCAGATCGGGGCGGACTGAGAGGTGCCCGCACCGACCAGATCCTGCCCGTCGAACCTGATTCGCACGCCGGTGAACGGATCGGCGACGGCGGACACATCGGGGGTCAACCGGCCCTCGAAATCGGGATCGCGCACCGCGGTGACTCTTTTTTGCCAGGCCGGCCGGGGGAACAGCGTCGACACTCCGCCGCTGGTCCCTTGCGACATCGGCGAGTCGACCCACGCCTGTTCCGCTATCCACTTGCCGTCCCTGTCGGTCGACAGTGTGGTGCCGCCGACGGAGGTCATGGCAGGTAGCGAGGCGACGGCGTCCAATCCGATGTCCGACGGTCCCGGCGGGGACGACCAGTTCGGGCCGCCCTTGCATTCCAGGCCCGCGGTGTCGCCGCTCGCATCGAAGGCGGTTGTCCCGCGCGCCTGGGCCCTGACCAACGCGGACTGCACCGGCTTGAGGTCGGTGGCGGTGATGAGCGCATCGCACCCCCAGCCGATCGACAAACTCCACACCGCACCGGGGAATTGCTGACTGACCGAATCGAACATTTCGCCGATCCGCTCATAGGTGCGGCCGCCATCGAGAGTGGTTCGAGCGTTGACGACCACCATCTGCGCGTCAGGCGCGACAGCGTGCGCGACCTCGAGGTCCATCACCGTCTCCGCGGAAGATTCACCGAATTGGTCGCCGACGAGGATCGGCTTCAGTGGGGGCAGCCCGGACTGCTCGGCGAACTCGTCGAGGTCAGTCTGGTCGTAGCCGCCGAACTCGTAGAACACGATGGTTTGACCCTTGCCGGTGAAACCCGCGGCCGTCAGCGCACTGGCGTTGTAGGCCTCCAGAAGGGCGTTCGGCTTCAACCCCTTCCGTGGTACGTCAAGCGGGAGGAAGTTCGGGCTGGCACGACGGTGCGGGCTGAACCCGAGGATGCGTCCGAGCCCAGTCACCGTCCCGCTCACCGCTTGTGGGACCTCGGGTTGCTGAGCCGATGCATAGAACACCTGCCCTTGCATGCCGCGATAGTCGTGCACCGACACGTTGAAGGCAGTGGCCACATCACGTGGGGCGCCTTCGACGATGGCCCATGCCTCACCGGCTTGCCACCGCACGCCAAGGTCCTGCGGCGCCGCCCAATTCATCAACGGCTCGGGGCGCGTCGTGTCGTGCAGCGCCACGGTGAGTTGCGAGCGTTCGAGTCGTGATGGACCGAGATCCGTTGAGCTGCCGAGCAATAGCGCATACGGACCACCGATGACGCCATCGATTCCGGGCCCGGGCCCCGCTTGATGGCCCGAGCCCAGCACGACCGCGGTCGCGGCCATCGATACCGTCAGCGCGCATCCGAGCAGACGCGCCGAGCGTCGACCGAGACGGTGGGTAGCAAACCCCATCGCATTGCGGAGTCGGGCCGACCGAGTTGCCGTCACCCCGTCGCTAGGCAAGTCGGAGCGCCCTGGGTGAGCGGCGTCGCCGCAGCCCTCCTCCATGCGCGAAACCTCCCACGGGGCATCGGAAGTGCTGCCCCCTGCGGGCCAACGATGCGGTCGAACGACCGCGTCCAAATGGGCTGATTAGCCCGTGTGCTGGTGATCGCCCGGATGGACGGTCGGCGCGGGAATGGCCGTCACGGGCGGCGTGAACTTGTTGCCCCCGGACGGATCGATGCTCTTCTCGGTCGGCGACGGGGCAACCGATGTAGTTGTCGTCGTGCTTGAGGGACTTGGCTTTTCGCCGGTGCTACAGCCGGCGGTGAGCGCGCCCATGGCGATGATCGCGCTACCGCCTGCGACGAGCGCCAGTCGGCGAGTCAAACGATCAGACTTCATAGTTCTTGTCCTATCCAACCCGCTTTGCGGGCCTGAGAAGGGTTTGCGGGGCTCCGTGAAAGCAACGCTAACGTCAATATAGTCGAACACTCCGGGCAAACGCTTGAGACGCCGGTCCCGGAGTCAGTCGCCGACAGTGCATGTTACGACCAACTGGTCGCACCGTCGACCCGAATCGTATGGGTGTTCGGCGAGGTCTTCAGTTCCGGTGCGTGCCTGGAATCGCCGTCGGCGCAGGCGGTGCAATGACGGGTGGCGTGAACTTGTTGCCCCCCGTTGGGTCGATCGACTTCTCGGTCGGCGACACCGACGTGGTCGTCGGCGTCGTGCTCGAGGGACTTGGCTTTTCGCCGCCGCTACAGCCGGCGGTGAGCGCGCCCATCGCGACGATCGCGCTGCCTCCTGCGACGAGCGCCAGCCGGCGAGCCAAACGTCCTGACTTCATCATTCCTGACCTGTTCTTTCTATCCCCGTGTGATGTTTGCGGACGATGTGTAACGAACCGCAACGTCAATATAATGGCACAGTTTCGGCAAACTGTCTCGTAAAACCTCGTTAAGGATCTAACGAGGCTCCGATGGCGACAAAAGAACACCTCACCATGGACTCTAGCCCGGTAACTCGGCACTGCCCGGATTGCGTGAAACCTAGCCAGTTACCTTCGATCAAGTTTGGAATGAACATTCTGCGGGCATGGGCAATGGTTACTAGCGGTGCGGAGGGCAGCGGCCGAAGAAGAGTGTCGAGGGTCAGGCCGCGACGCGCGCGGACTGCGTCTCGTCGAACCGGTCAAGCAGCGCGGCGGCCACCAGATTGTGCGAACCCAACGGTTCGGCCATCGGAATGCCAAGGGCCGCAGCTGAGTTGGCTACCCGATCGGTGATCCGCCCGGGTGCGAGGAACCAGGGCGCGACGATCAGCCGACGCGCACCCCGGCGCCGTAGCCGGGCGGCCGCCTCGGCCACCGTCGGATGCGGTCCGGTGGCGAAGGCCACCTCGACACCCGCCCACTGGGTCCTGGCAGTCAACGCTGGCGCGAGCGCGGCGGTGCCCGCGTTCGCCCCTTGGTCGGAGGAGCCGACGGCCACGACGATCACACCGAGGTCGCGCTGATCGGCCGTTGCGCCTGCCTCGGCCAGCCGTCGGCCCAGCAAGGTGACCAGTGCGGGGTCCTCACCGAGGACGTCGGCCTGTCGGACCACCGCCCCGGACGCCTCGATCGCTGCAGGTAGGTCGATTCGAGCGTGATACGCGCTGGCCAGCAGCATCGGTACCACCACGGCGGACTCCTGCCGCAGTGCGACGTCCGAGAGCACGTCGGCGACGTTGGGCACGGATTGCTCGAGGAAGGCGGCGTGGACCTCCAGCCGCGGCCTGAGCCGTCGGATCCGGCCGGCGAGTGCTTGCGCCACCGCCGCCGAGCGCGGATCCGCGCTGCCGTGCGCGGCGAGGATCAGCGTCGCCGGCGCTGTAAGTACCCCGGCTTGCGGGGGAGAGCGAAGCGACCGGGGGTTCAGCTGAGTCACGACGCGTGCAGCCCGCATTCCGTCTTGGCCTGACCCGCCCAGCGCCCGCTGCGGGGGTCGGCGCCTGCCACCGGCTTGGCGGTGCACGGCGCGCACCCGATCGAGGGGTAGCCCTCGTCGACGAGCGGGTTGACCAGGATGTCGTTGTCCTCGACGTAGGCCTGCATCTCGTCGTCCGACCAGGCGGCCATCGGGTTGACCTTCACCAGCCCGAACGCCTTGTCGAAGCTGATGAGCGGCGCGTTGGCACGCGTCGGTGCCTCCACCCGCCGCAGGCCGGTAACCCATGCCGAGTAGCCCTTGAGCGCCTTGCCCAGCGGCTCCACCTTGCGCATGCGGCAGCACTCTGCGGGGTCGCGCGCGAACAGGTCCTTGCCGAGCAGCTTGTCCTGCTGGGTGACGCTGTGCTCCGGGGAGACGTTGACCACGTTGACGCCGTATACGGCCTCGATGGCGTCACGGGTTCCGATGGTCTCGGCGAAGTGGTAGCCGGTGTCGAGGAAGAGCACGTCCACGCCGGGACGCACCTTCGCGGCCATGCTGACCAGCACCCCGTCCTGCATGTTGGAGGCCACCACATAGTTGCCGCCGAAGTGCTCGTCGGTCCAGCGCAGCAACTCGTCGGCGCTCGCGCCGTCCAATTCGGCGGCGCCGCGCTCGGCCAACTCGATCAGGTCGCCCTCGGTCATCAGGTCTGTCACCGCAAATCCGCCTCGTCTGCTCGTACTGCCCAGGTAGCGAAACGCTCGCCGTCTTCCCTTTGTTTCACGAAGTTCCGTACGACCCGTTCGATGTAATCCCCAAGCTCGCTCGAAACGACCTTGTGCTGGCGCAACTTTCGTCCGAAACCGCTGTCCAACCCCAGGCTTCCCCCCAGATGGACCTGGAAGCCCTCGACCGGGCCGTCACCGTCGTCGACCATCTGACCCTTGAACCCGATGTCGGCGACCTGGATGCGTGCGCAGGAGTTCGGGCAGCCATTGATGTTGACCGTCACCGGCACGTCGAGCAGGGCGTTGATGTCCTCGAGCCGCTGCTCCAACTCGGGGACCAGCGTCTGGCTGCGCTTGCGCGTCTCGGCGAACGAGAGCTTGCAGAACTCGATGCCGGTGCAGGCCATCAGGTTGCGCCGCCAGTGCGATGGCTTCGACGGCAGGCCGAGTGCGTCCAGGCCGTCCCGCAGTGCGTCGAGCTTGTCGTCGGCGACGTCGAGGACGACCAGCTTCTGATACGGCGTGAACCGGATGCGATCCGAACCCGCCGCCTCTGCGAGATCGGCGACCTTGGAGAGGATGGTGCCCGACACCCGGCCCGCGATCGGGGCCACGCCGACGGCGTTCAGTCCGTTCTTCAGCCGCTGCACACCGACGTGGTCGATGGGCCGGGCGACCGGCGCTGGCGCGGGTCCGTCGATCAGCGGCCGCTTCAGGTACTCGGTCTCGAGAACTTCCCTGAACTTTTCGACGCCCCAGTCCTTGATCAGGAACTTGAGTCGCGCCTTGGCCCGCAGTCGGCGGTAGCCGTAGTCGCGGAACACGCTGACCACGCCCTCCCAGACATCGGGCACCTCGTCGAGCGGCACCCAGGCGCCGACCCGCTGACCCAGCATCGGGTTGGTCGACAGCCCGCCGCCGACCCACAGGTCGAAACCAGGCCCGTGCTCGGGGTGATTGACACCGATGAACGCGACGTCGTTGACCTCGTGCACCACGTCCTGCAGACCCGAGATCGCGGTCTTGAACTTGCGCGGCAGGTTGGAGTACTCCGGCTTGCCGATGTAGCGCTTTGTGATCTCGTCGATCGCAGGCGTGCCGTCGATGACCTCGTCGAGCGATTCACCGGCCAGTGGCGAGCCAAGCACGACGCGGGGGCAGTCACCGCAGGCTTCGGTGGTCTGCAGTCCCACCTCGTCCAGCCGCTTCCAGATCTCGGGCATGTCCTCGACCCGGATCCAGTGGTACTGGACGTTCTGCCGGTCGGAGATGTCTGCGGTGTCGCGAGCGAACTCGGTGGAGATGCCGCCCAGCGTGCGCAGCGCGGCCGTGGTCAGCGCGCCGCCGTCGCACCTGACCCGCAGCATGAAGAACTCGTCCTCGAGCATGTCGGTGTTGTCATCACCGGTCCACGTGCCGTCGTAGCCCGGCTTGCGCTGGGTGTAGAGCCCCCACCAGCGGAAGCGGCCGCGAAGGTCGCCCTTGTCGATGCTCTCGAAGCCGCCGTGGGCGTAGATGTTCTCGATGCGCGCCCGCACGTTGAGCGGGTTGTCATCCTTCTTGGACTGTTCGTTGGCGTTGAGTGGTTCCCGGTAGCCGAGCGCCCACTGACCCTCGCCCTTGGGGCGTTTGACGGGGGGCGCCGAGCCGGCAGGTGTACGGCGTGGCGTGGATTCTGCCTCTGTCATGAAATTTGGCTCCCTCGATGGAGGAGCCGGCGTTCGGGTCGCGGTTACACCGGTGGCTGTCCGGCGACGCAGATCCGGCGGCCAGCTGAAGTAACGGGTGGGCTGGGTCCTAGATCAGGCGCGTCAAGGCAGACAGCAACAGCTACATACGCGCTTGAAATCGACATGCCGCCGGGCCACCAGCGCAACGCGGGTGTTGAGGCTCAGGGCGACAGTCACGTGGGCCATTCTGCCACGGACGCCCGCACGTGCCCTAACTGGTACAGATTTGCGCTCGTGGTGAGCAAAACCCACTCTGAGACACTGGTGAGGTGACCATTCGGGCCAGCGGACGCGAGGAGCAAAAGACGGCCCAGTCAGCAGTGTTGCCGAACCTGCAGTCGTCGCCCGGCCGCCCGTTCGGCATCTACGTTCACGTGCCGTTCTGCGCGACACGGTGCGGCTACTGCGACTTCAACACCTACACACCCGCCGAACTCGGCGGGGCGAACCCCGACGGCTGGCTCGCGGCGTTGCGCCTCGAGCTCGAACAGGCGGCAGGGGTGCTCGGCCGCGCTCCGGAATCCTGCCTTCCGAATTCGATTCCCGTGTCGCTGCGCTCCTGCCCTCCGGAAGTCGACACGGTCTTCGTCGGCGGCGGTACCCCCTCCCTGCTTGGGGGCTCCGGCCTGGCCGCGGTCATGGACGCCATCCGTGAGCACTTCCCGATCGCCGACGATGCCGAGGTCACCACCGAGGCCAACCCGGAGTCGACGTCTCCTGCGCTGTTCGCGGACCTGCGCGCCGCAGGCTTCACCAGGATCTCCCTCGGCATGCAGTCGGTGGCGCCCCACGTGTTGGCCGCGCTCGACCGGGTGCACTCGCCAGGACGGCCGCTCGCCGCAGCCGCCGAGGCGCGCGCCGAGGGGTTCGACCACATCAACCTCGATCTCATCTACGGGACGCCGGGGGAGACCGACGACGACCTCCGCCGCTCGGTCGACGCCGCGATCGAGGCGGGGGTGGACCACGTGTCCGGCTACGCCCTCGTCGTCGAGGACGGAACTGCCCTGGCGCGCCGGGTCCGTCGCGGGGAACTCCCTGCGCCCGACAACGACGTGCTCGCGCAGCGCTACGAGCTACTCGATGCGCACCTGTCGCGTGCAGGCTTCGACTGGTACGAGGTGTCGAACTGGAGCAGGCCCGGCGGGGCGTGTCGGCACAATCTGGGGTACTGGGCAGGCGGCGAATGGTGGGGGGCCGGACCCGGCGCGCACGGCTACGTCGGCCACACCCGATGGTGGAACGTCAAGCACCCCAACGCTTATGCGCAGGCGTTGGCCGATGGTCGGTTACCCGTCGGTGACTTCGAGGTGCTCGACGACGACGCTCGTCACATCGAGGACGTGATGCTGCAACTGCGGCTACGCAGCGGTCTGCCGGTCGCACTGCTCAGTGCCGCCGAGGCCGATCGGGCCGACGTCGCGGTCGCCGACGGGCTGGCCGTCCGGCGCGCCGAGCGGCTGGTGTTGACCGAGCGCGGTCGACTGCTGGCCGACGCAGTCGTACGCGACCTGCTCGACTAATCACCGCTTGTCGCGAGCGTGCGTGTCTGCACCCGACACGCCGCGTCGATGTGACACTTTGCGCACCTTCGCGCCGGGGCTTGGCACCGCTGAGTCCCCATATGCTGAGTCGGTGTTGGTCCCGATCGGTGCCCTGCTCTGGATCGTCGCGGCAGTCGGATACTTTCTGGCGGAGGCGATCGCCGCGGCCGCGTTGCCTGGGTACAGCTACACGACGGATTACATCAGCATGCTCGGTCAGCTGGACATGTCGCCCCATGCAAACCTGATGAACGCCGCGTTCGTTGCCCAGGGTGTCCTGTTCCCGGTGGGGGCGATACTGCTGGTTTGGGGCACGCGGGCAGGAAAAGCCCTGGCGTTCTTGGCCTTTGCGATGGTCAACGGTATCGGTAACATCGTCGTCGCCACACTCCACAGTGGAGTGGGTGCTCGACTGCACGTCGTCGGTGCGGCGCTCGCCATCGTGGGTGGCAACGCCGCAGTCCTGGCGGGGGGCGCGGTGTTGCTGTACCAGGCCTGGTCACGAACGCACCGGATGGTCTCAGTCGTGCTGGGAACCGCGGGTCTGGGGTGTTTGATCGCGACAGCGCTCGGGTGGCCGGCCGTCGGCGTTTGGGAGCGGGGCAGCGTCTACCCGACTTTCGTCTGGCAGATGTTCACCGCAGTGGAGTTGCTTCGCCGCCGAGCGCGATCGGCACGCTCAAGCGTGCGCTAAATGCCACATCGACACGGCGTGTCGCGTGCAGACACGCACGCTCGCGCAGAAGGGGAGCTAGGTCTGCTCGGCCAGCGGCCGGTCCATGTCGAACACTCGCGCATGTAGTACGGGCCGATTGCGCAGTGCGGCCCGCACCGCCTGGTGCACGCCGTCTTCGAGATACACCACGCCCTGCCATCGCACGGCGTGCGGGAAGAGGTCGCCGTAAAACGTCGAGTCCTCCGACAGCAGCCGGTCGAGCTCGAGCACCGTCGTGGTGGTCACCATCTCATCGAGCCGGATTTGCCGGGGAGGTATCTGGGCCCACTCCCGATACGACAGCCCGTGCTCCGGATACGGTTTGCCGTCACGAACCCCTTTGAAGATCACGGGCGCACCTTCGCTGATTTCGTCCCCCGCAACCTCAATTTGCGCATGCAAGGAGGTTAATCGCACATTCGCGCGTTGTCTTTGCCATGGGCGCTGGACAGGGTCGGAGGGGCCTACGGGGTGTTCGGTCGGGGTCCGCGCAGCTGGGCACCGTAAAATGAACACCAAGCGAGAAGCGGAGCGGTATCGCGCATGGGCCGTTGGAGGTGAACGATGAGTAGTGCCGACGATCGTCGGTTCGAAGTGCTGCGCGCCATCGTCGCCGACTTCGTCACCACCAAGGAACCCATCGGCAGCAAGACGCTCGTCGAGCGGCACAATCTTGGCGTGTCCAGCGCCACCGTGCGCAACGACATGGCCGTGCTCGAGGCCGAGGGATACATCACCCAGCCCCACACCAGCTCGGGCCGCGTCCCCACCGAGAAGGGCTACCGCGAGTTCGTCGACCGACTCGACGACGTGAAGCCGCTTTCGACCAGCGAACGCCGCGCCATCCTGTCTTTCCTCGAGACCGGTGTCGACCTGGACGACGTGTTGCGCCGTGCGGTCCGCCTGCTCGCGCAACTCACCAGGCAAGTCGCGATCGTGCAGTACCCGACCCTGTCGTCGGCCAGCGTGCGGCATCTCGAAGTCGTCGCCTTGACGCCTGCGCGCCTGCTGCTGGTCGTCATCACCGATACCGGTCGGGTAGACCAGCGCATCGTGGAGCTCGGAGATTCCGTCGACGAGCATCAACTCAGTCAGCTCCGCGACCGGCTGGGGCAGGCCTTGGAGGGCAAGCCCTTGTCCGCGGCGTCCATCGCGGTGTCGGACCTCGCGGTCAACCTCAACGGGCAAGGCGGGCTCGGGGACGCCGTGGGGCGCGCGGCGACCGTGCTGGTGGAGACGCTCGTCGACCACGCCGAGGAACGCCTGTTGCTCGGCGGTACCGCCAATCTGACCCGCAACACCGCCGACTTCGGTGGTTCGCTGAGGTCGGTGCTCGAGGCCCTGGAGGAGCAGGTCGTGGTGCTCAAGCTGCTGGCCGCCCAGCAGCAGGCCGGTAAGGTTACGGTGCGGATCGGTCACGAGACCGAGGCCGAGCAAATGGCCGGTACCTCGGTGGTGAGCACGCTCTACGGCACATCGGGCAAGGTCTACGGCGGGATGGGCGTGATTGGCCCAACTCGAATGGACTATCCGGGAACCATCGCTAACGTCGCCGCGGTTGCTCTCTACATCGGCGAAGTCCTGGGCACCCGCTAGGGGTGTCGAACTGACCGCGAGAGCGGCTCGAAGAAAAGCTTAGAAGGGTTGAGGCGTGTCACGCGACTACTACGGCATGCTCGGGGTGAGCGCCGGCGCGAGTGATTCGGAGATCAAACGTGCCTACCGAAAGCTCGCCCGCGAGCTGCACCCTGACGTCAATCCCGACGAACAGGCCCAGGCGCGCTTCAAGGAGATCAGCGTCGCCTACGAGGTGCTCAGCGATCCCGAGAAGCGGCGCATCGTCGACCTCGGCGGCGATCCGATGTCGAATGGAGCCTCATCGGGCGGCGGATTCGGAGGGTTCGGTGGCCTTGGTGACGTGTTCGAGGCGTTCTTCGGTGGCGGCGGTGCTACGCGCGGACCCACCGGACGGGTGCGACCGGGTTCGGACGCGCTGCTGAGGTTGCGGCTCGATCTCGAGGAGTGCGCCACGGGGGTGACCAAGCAGGTCACCGTCGAAACGGCCATCCTCTGCGACGTCTGCAAGGGCAAGGGCACGCACGGTAACTCCATGCCCATTGCGTGCGACACCTGCGGCGGCCACGGCGAGGTCCAGTCCGTGCAAAGGTCGCTGCTCGGTCAGGTGCTGACGTCGCGGCCATGTCCGACCTGTCGCGGCGTCGGAGAGGTCATTCCCGACCCGTGTCACAGCTGCGGCGGCGACGGGCGCGTCCGGGCCCGACGCGAAGTGAGCGTCAAGATCCCCGCAGGTGCAGGTGAGGGTGTGCGACTGCGTCTGGCCGCCCAGGGTGAAGTCGGTCCTGGCGGTGGACCCGCAGGCGACCTTCACGTCGACATTCACGAAAAACAACATGACGTCTTCATTCGCGACGGCGACGATCTGCACTGCACCATCTCGGTTCCGATGGTCGACGCGGCGCTCGGCACCACAGTCACCGTCGATGCGATTCTCGACGGTCCGACGGACGTCACGATTCCGGCGGGCACCCAGCCTGGTGCCGTGATCTCGTTGCGTGGCCACGGGATGCCGAACGTCCGCTCGGGAGTGCGGGGAAACTTGCATCACCACCTCGAGGTCGTGGTGCCCGAGCGGATCGACCACCAGGACATCGAGATTCTGAGCAAGCTCAAGGAGCATCGCGTCCGGGATGTTGCGGAGGTGAAGTCGGTGCACGCGGCGCCCGCAGGCGGCGGGGGCTTGTTCAGCCGATTGCGCGAGACCTTCACCGGCCGCTGACAGTGAGTCGCGCGCTGTTCTACGTCGACGCGCTGCCCGCAGTTGGCGAGTTGGTCGACGTCGACGGCGACGAGGGCTTTCATGCCGCCAACGTGCGACGGATCCGGCCCGGTGAGGAACTCGACCTCTCCGACGGCGTCGGGACGGTTGCGCGCTGCGTCATCGAGGATGCGGCCAAGGGTCGGTTGACGGCGCGGATCGTTGACCGACGCACCGTGGCCGCCGCGTCTCCGCAGGTCACCGTCGTGCAGGCATTGCCGAAATCGGACCGCTCCGAGTTGGCGATCGAGTTGGCCACCGAGGCAGGCGCCGATGGTTTCGTGGCGTGGCAGGCCGACCGGTGCGTGGCCAGGTGGGATGGGGCCGCCAAGATCGACAAGGGGCTGCGGCGTTGGCGGGCGGTGGCCCGTGCCGCTGCCCGGCAGTCGCGGCGTCCGCACATCCCCGCCGTGACATCGGTGGTGTCCACCCCCGAGTTGGTGTGTCTGACTCGCGACGTGGTGGCGACGGGCGGGCTGGTGCTCGCCCTGCACGAGTCCGCAAGAGAACCACTGACTGAACTTCCCATCGCGCAAGCTGATTCGCTGATGCTCGTCATCGGACCCGAGGGGGGAATCAGCGACGACGAGCTCGGCGATTTGCGGGCGGGCGGCGCGGTGGTGGTGCGGTTGGGCCCCAGCGTGCTCCGGACGTCGACGGCCGCGGCGGTCGCATTGGGTGCGCTCGGCGTATTGACCCAGCGTTGGCGGTAGGGCGGCCCAGGCTCATCCATTGGGGTGTGACGGTGACCAGCGGTAAACTGGCGAACGCATCGAAACCGGCAGCAACCCCCGTATAGACACGGAAGGCAGGCACAGAACTCCACGTGACACCCCGCGAGACAAGCGCTGCTTCCACCTCCTCTCAGGCCGTACGAAGCAGCATCAATGTTCCGCCTGACCTCGTGATGGGCCTGCTCGGCTCCGCCGACGAGAATCTGCGCGCACTCGAAGGACTGCTGACGGCCGATGTCCACGTGCGGGGCAACGCGGTGACGTTGTCCGGCGAACCGGCCGACGTCGCGCTGGCCGAGCGCGTCGTCTCCGAGCTGGTGGCGATCGTCAACGGTGGACAGGTGCTGAACCCGGAGGCCGTGCGCCGGAGCGTGGCGATGCTGACCGGCGACGGCGACGAGTCCCCGGCCGAGGTGCTGACCCTCGACATCCTGTCGCGGCGTGGCAAGACCATTCGGCCCAAGACACTCAACCAGAAGCGCTACGTGGATGCCATCGACGCGCACACCATCGTGTTCGGCATCGGGCCGGCCGGTACCGGCAAGACATACCTCGCGATGGCGAAGGCAATCAGCGCCTTGCAGACCAAGCAGGTGTCCCGCATCATCCTGACCCGACCGGCGGTGGAAGCCGGTGAGCGTCTTGGCTTTCTGCCTGGCACGCTATCGGAGAAGATCGACCCCTATCTACGGCCGCTGTACGACGCGCTGCACGACATGATGGATCCGGAGCTCATCCCAAAGTTGATGAGCGCCGGGGTAATCGAGGTCGCGCCGCTCGGGTATATGCGGGGTCGGACACTTAATGACGCGTTCATCATTCTCGACGAGGCCCAGAACACCACGGCCGAGCAGATGAAGATGTTCCTGACTCGCCTGGGCTTCGGTTCGAAGATCGTTGTGACGGGCGATATTACGCAGGTCGACTTGCCCGGCGGAGCGACCTCGGGGCTGCGTTCAGCGGTGCGGGTGCTCGACGGAATCAACGACATTCACGTCTCCGAGCTCACCAGCGCCGACGTGGTGCGCCACCGGTTGGTGTCCGAGATCGTCGACGCCTACGCGAGATCCGAAGAGCCGACGGCGATGAACCGGGCCGAACGCCGCGCCTCGCCAGGTCGGCCGCGACGGTGACGGCCCCATGACCATCGAGGTGTCCAACGAGTCCGGCATCGACATCTCCGAAACCGAACTCATCAGCGTGGCCCGCTTCGTCATCGCGCGGATGGACGTGAACCCGGCCGCCGAGCTGTCGATGCTGTTGCTCGACACCGCCGCCATGGCCGACCTGCACATGCGGTGGATGGACCTCCCCGGCCCCACCGACGTCATGAGCTTCCCGATGGACGAGCTCGAGCCCGGGGGCCGCCCCGACTCACCCGAACCGGGCCCGTCGATGCTCGGCGACATCGTGCTGTGCCCCGAGTTCGCGGCCAAACAGGCCGAGACGGCTGGTCATTCATTGGGCCAGGAGTTGGCGCTGCTCACCGTGCACGGCGTGTTGCACCTGCTGGGCTATGACCACGCCGAGCCGGACGAGGAGAAGGAGATGTTCGCCCTTCAACGCGAACTGCTGGAGGAGTGGGTGGCCGACCAGGTTCAGGCCTATCACGTCGACCGGCAGAGCGAGAAAGACCGCAGGCTGCTCGACGGTTCGCGTTACTTCGACCAACAGTGACCGGTCTAGTTCCGCTGCTCGGCGCCATCGCGCTCACCCTGCTCGGCGGGTTGTTCGCGGCGGTCGACGCCGCCATCAGCACCGTCTCGATGGCCCGCCTCGAAGAGATGGTGCGTGACGAGCGACCCGGTGCGGTGCGGCTGTCGCGCATCGTCGGCGATCGTCCCCGCTACATCAATCTCGTTGTGCTGTTGCGCATCACGTGTGAAACCACCGCTACGGTGCTCTTGGTCGCCTTCCTGTACGAGGGCCTGGGCTTGGATTGGGGGCTGTTCGCGGCGGCCGCGATCATGGTGGTGGTCAGCTTCGTCGCGGTTGGTGTTGGACCGCGCACCATCGGGCGTCAGCACGCGTACTCCATCGCCTTGTTGGCCGCCCTTCCGCTGCAAGCCATCTCGGTGCTGCTGACGCCGATCAGCCGACTGCTGGTCTTGATCGGTAACGCGCTCACGCCAGGGCGGGGCTTCCGCAACGGTCCGTTCGCATCCGAGATCGAGCTGCGTGAAGTCGTCGACATGGCACAGCAGCGCGGTGTGGTGGCCGACGAGGAACGGCGGATGATCCAGTCGGTGTTCGAGCTCGGCGACACGCCTGCGCGTGAGGTGATGGTGCCCCGCACCGAGATGGTGTGGATCGAATCCGACAAGACGGCCGGTCAGGCGAGCTCACTTGCGGTGCGCAGCGGGCACTCCCGCATCCCGGTGATCGGCGAGAACGTCGACGACGTCGTCGGGGTCGTGTATCTCAAGGATCTGGTGCAGCAGGCGTACTCCACCAACGGTGGCATCGACGCGAGAGTCGGCGAGGTCATGCGCCAACCCGTCTTCGTGCCGGACTCCAAGCCGCTCGACGAACTGCTGCGTGAGATGCAACGCGACCGCAACCACATGGCCCTGCTGGTCGACGAGTACGGGGCGATCGCCGGGCTCGTCACCATCGAGGACGTGCTCGAGGAGATCGTCGGCGAGATCGCCGACGAGTACGACACCGACGAAGTTGCACCGGTGGAAGAGTTGGGCGACAAGAACTTCCGGGTTTCAGCGCGGCTGCCGTTGGAGGACCTTGCGGAGTTGTACGAGCTGGAACTCGATGACGACCTCGACGTCGACACGGTCGGCGGCCTGCTCGCTCACGAGCTCGGCCGAGTGCCGTTGCCCGGGGCCGAGGTGACGTGGGATACGTTGCGGCTGCGGGCCGAAGGCGGCCGCGACCATCGCGGCCGGGTTCGCGTCGGCACCGTGTTGGTACGCCCCACCGAAACCGAGGGAGAGTCATGACGCTGGACGCCGAGGACGCCAAGCTGGTGGTGCTCGCCCGCGGGGCGATGGCGCGAGCGGAGGCGGGCAGTGGCGCTGCGGTGCGTGATCTCGACGGTCGCACGTACGCCGGGGCCCCCGTCACACTGACCGCACTGCCGCTGACGGCGCTGCAAGCAGCCGTGGCCGCGGCGGTGTCCAGTGGCGCCTTGGGCTTCGAGGCGGCGGTGTTGGTCGGCGGAGCGGACGACGACGCAGGCGTGGCCGCGGTTCGCGAGTTGTCCTCGGGCGCCGCAGTCATCGTCACCGACCGCGTAGGGGATCCACTGTGACCGAGTTCCGGTCGGGTTTCGTCTGTTTCGTCGGTAGACCCAACACCGGCAAGTCGACCTTGACCAACGCGCTCGTCGGCACCAAGGTCGCGATTACGTCGAGCCGCCCGCAGACCACGCGTCACACCATTCGCGGCATCGTGCACCGCGAGGACTTCCAGATCATCCTCGTCGACACGCCGGGTCTGCACCGACCGCGCACCCTGCTTGGCGAGCGGCTCAACGAACTGGTCAAGGCCACCTCCTCCGAGGTCGACGTCATCGGCCTGTGCATCCCTGCGGACGAGACCATCGGCCCCGGCGACCGCTGGATCTACCAACAGATCCGCACCGTCGCGCCGAGGACCACGCTGGTCGTCATCGTCACCAAGACCGACAAGGTGTCCAAGGACAGGGTCGCCGGACAGCTGATGGCCGTCAGCGAACTCACCGGTGGCACAGCCGAAATCATTCCCGTGTCGGCCACCAAGGGCGAGCAGATCGACGTGCTCATCGACGTCCTCGTCGCGCAATTGCCGCCTGGCCCGGCGTTCTACCCCGACGGCGAGCTGACCGACGAGCCCGAGGAAGTGCTCATGGCCGAGCTCATTCGCGAGGCCGCCCTCGAAGGGGTGCGCGACGAACTTCCGCATTCGCTCGCCGTGGTGATCGATGAGGTCAACTCTCGCGAAGGTCGTGACGACCTCATCGACGTGCACGCCATCCTCTACGTCGAACGCGACAGCCAGAAGGGCATCGTCATCGGCAAGGGCGGTGCCCGGCTCCGCGAGGTGGGCACCGCCGCGCGTATTCAGATCGAGAAGCTGCTTGGCACCAAGGTGTACCTCGAGCTCCGTGTGAAGATCGCCAAGAACTGGCAGCGCGACCCCAAACAGCTTGGCCGGCTGGGCTTCTGTCGCAAGCCGATGGTCGGGTTGCGCCTTTGAGTTTCAGCCTGGTTGACCGTATACCTCGACGACCACGATCCGGTCCAGGCTGTTCTCGGAACACACGACGAGCTGGGTGTTCGCGCAGTTAGACATGATCGCCATGTAGTCGGGCCGGTGGTACCACTGGTTCATGATCTCGACGCCGTTGATCGCGAGCGCCGGGTTGATCGCGACGGTTTGCGAGACGGTGCCCGTGAATCCGGCCGCCTTGGCGCGGTCCTGAACCGTCGAGCCGTCGGAGCCGAGGTCGCCGTCGAGGTCGCGGTTGTTCAGCACGTCGTCCGCGTGCCACTGCGCCGCGAGCCTCAGTTGGGGGTCGACCTTGACGTTGCCGGGGCAGCCGTGCTGCTGCTGAATCGTATAGACGTTGGCCGCCACGCCATCGTTGAGGCGCTTGTTGTCGGCGTTTGCGGGCGGCATGCCCGCGACCGCGATACCCGCTACGGCGAGCGCGGGAAGCACCCGTAGCACGCCGCTGACCTTCACGAACGTGGAGACTACCGGACGGAAGCGGCCCACCAAACCTCTGGTTGCTTGGACGCCCAGCCGCCGATCGCCTCCAACTCGGCGGCGAGCGAGATCAGCAGCGGCTCGCTGTTCGCTGGGCCCATTAGCTGAACGCCGATCGGCAGGCCGTCGGAGGTGAACCCGGCGGGAATGTTGATCGACGGCCAGCCGATCAAATTCCACGGCCAGGTCCCGGGGCAGGCGCGGATCATTGCCCGGTCGGTGGACATTCCGCCCCTGCGGTCGAAGTCGTGGACGGGCGGTGGCGGCTGCGCGGTGGTGGGGGCCAGGATCACGTCGGCCACGTTGAAGATCCACCCGATTCGTCGTTGCGTCTGGGCCTCCCGCGCACGGGCGTTGCGCAACACCTGTTCGGACAGAAGCCGGCCCATCCGCATATTGCTCGTGGTGCGTTTATCGAACGTCACGGCCGGTCCGAGGCGGTAGGCCCAATCGACTAGCCCGGAGGTGGACCTGGCGAGGAAGTTCCACGACATCCGTAGCCCGTAGTCGGGATCGGCGGTCGTGATGGTGTGTCCGAGCTCTTCGAGTTGGCCCGCGACCGTCTCCATGGCCGCCTGGATCTCGGGGTGGAGTTTGGCGCGGAAGACGGTGAACGGGAACTTCGTCGACATCGCCACAATCAACGGTCCAGGAGCCTCACCGACCGAGTCCGAGACGTTCACCGCGGGCGGCTTGTGCAGATCTCCGTCCACGTTCCCGGACGCCGCATCGAGCACGAGGGCGGCGTCACCGACCGTGCGGGCGAGTACGCCGTTGACGGTGATGCCGTTGAACGCCTCGGGAAGTGGCCAGGTCGAGATCCTGCCCCGCTGGGGTTTGATGCCGACGAGGTGCGTCCATGCGGCGGGGATGCGCACGCTGCCCGCACCGTCGGACCCGATGGCCGCCGTCACGAGTCCGGCGGCGACGGCCGCGGCACTTCCGCCCGACGAACCGCCCGGCGTGTGTTCACGCGACCACGGATTGCGGGTGTGGCCGAAGGCGGGGCCGCTGGTGAAGGGCCATTGGCCCAGTTCGCAGGTGTTGGTCTTGCCGACGATGATTGCTCCTGCGGCCCGCAGCCGCCGCACTACCTCGGCGTCGGCCATCGCGGGTGTGACGTGGCCCCCGGTGCCGAACCGTGTCGGCACGCCCGCCACGTCGACGTCGTCCTTGACCGCGATCGGAATCCCCAAGAGTGGAAGGTTCGAAAGATCCCCGCCCGCAGCGCGTTTGCGGTCGGCCTCGGCGGCGTCGGCGAGTGCTTCCTTGGTGAACACCACCCGGAAGGCATTGAGCGTGGCCTGGCTGGCGTCAATCGCGCTGAGCGACTGAGTGACGAGGTCGACGGACGTGACTCTGCCGCTGGCCAGCCGGTACAGCAGCTGAGCCAGCGTGGGAAGGCGTCCGGCGGTAGCTGGGGAAGCGGGGGATTGGGACATAGGTGATTCCGAGAGTATCCGCCCTCGATCACTCGGCCGGGCCTAACCCGTGTTGTCGGCCGACGATGGGAGACTGTTCCGATGCGGTTGTACCGGGACCGGGCGGTGGTGCTGCGTCAGCACAAGCTCGGCGAGGCTGACCGGATCATCACGTTGCTCACCCGCGAGCACGGGTTGGTCCGTGCGGTGGCCAAGGGCGTGCGCCGAACACGCAGCAAGTTCGGGGCCCGGCTGGAGCCGTTCGCGCACATCGACGTTCAGCTGCACCCTGGCCGGAACCTCGACATCGTGACCCAGGTGCAGGCCATCGATGCGTTCGCCAGCGACATCGTCAGTGACTACGGGCGCTATACCTCGGGATGCGCGGTACTCGAGACCGCCGAGCGGCTCGCAGGCGAGGAACGCGCCCCGGCGCCCGCCTTGCACCGGCTCACCGTCGGAGCGTTGCGCGCGATTGCCGACGGTGGCCGGCCAAGGGAATTGGTGCTCGATGCCTACCTGCTGCGCGCCATGGGAATCACCGGATGGGCGCCTGCGCTGGTGGAATGTGCCCGCTGTGCTGCTCCTGGCCCGCACCGCGCGTTTCACATCGCTGCGGGCGGCAGTGTGTGCATGCATTGCCGCCCGTCGGGTTCGGTGACGCCGCCGCAGGCCGTGCTGGAGCTGATGGTGGCACTCCACGATGGCGACTGGGCGGTCGCGGAGGCCTCGTCGTCGGCGCACCGCAGCCAGGCCAGCGGATTGGTGGCTGCCCACCTGCAGTGGCACCTCGAACGGCAGTTGCGGACGTTGCCGCTGGTCGAGCGCGTCTATCGCATCGATCGGACGGTCGCTGATCAGCGTGCGGCCCTGGTCGGGCAGGATATTGCACATGGCAATCAAGCGGCCGGGGAAGACAATCTACCCACAGCTGCCGCCGGCGCCTGACGACTATCCGACGTTCCCGGACAAATCGTCGTGGCCGGTGGTGTTTCCGGAGCTTCCGCCCAAGACGAATGGCAAGTTCTCCCGTCCGCCACAGCACACGTCGAAGGCGTCGGCGCCGGAGATCCCAGCCGACCAGGTGCCCAACCACGTGGCCGTCGTGATGGACGGCAACGGCCGTTGGGCCACACAGCGTGGCCTCGGTCGCACCGACGGTCACAAGATGGGCGAGGCGGTGCTGATCGACATCACCTGCGGCGCCATCGAAATCGGCATCAAACACCTGACGGTGTACGCATTCTCGACTGAGAACTGGAAGCGCAGCACCGAAGAGGTGCGGTTCCTGATGGGCTTCAACCGCGAGGTGGTGCGGCGTCGCCGGGAGAACCTCAACGCCATGGGCGTGCGGATGCGCTGGGTGGGCTCCCGGCCGCGTATGTGGCGCAGCGTCATCAAGGAGTTCGACATCGCCGAGGAGATGACGGTGGGCAACGACGTCATCACGATCAACTACTGCGTCAACTACGGTGGACGTACCGAGATCGTGGAAGCAGCAAGGGAGCTCGCAGAAGAGGCGGCGGCCGGAAAACTCAACCCGAGCCGGATCTCCGAGTCCACCTTCGCCAAGCACCTGCACCGCTCCGACATCCCCGACGTCGACCTGTTCATCCGCACCTCGGGAGAACAGCGGGCAAGCAACTTCCTGCTCTGGCAGGCGGCCTACGCCGAATACGTATTCCAGGACAAACTGTGGCCGGACTACGATCGCCGCGACCTATGGGAGGCGTGCATGGAATACGTCAATCGAAACCGTCGCTTCGGCAGAGCCGAATGATGTGCCTGAGCGGCAGAGCCGAATGATGTCGCCCAATGCGTTGCTCGCCCGACTGTCCTCGGTGCTTGGCGAGGTGATGACGGTAACCGAGGAAGACGACGCGTTGACGGTGATACGCGATGGGCTGGTCGCGTCGGTCCGCGTCGTCACCATCGCCGAAGGCCTGGAGTTGGTGTCGCTGACGCAGCCGATCGCGTGGGACCTGCCGCTGACGAACAAGATCCGAGAGCGTGTCAGCGCGCATGCGAGCAGGACGATGCTGGGCACCATCGTGTTGGTCGAGAAGCTCGTCGAATCGCCGGTCAACGGGTCGTCGGCGAAGGGTGCGACGCGGCGATCGGCCGCGAAGAAGGCCGCAGACGTGTTGCTGCGCTACAACTTTCCCGCCGCCGGACTCAGCGACGATGCGTTGCGCACGCTGATCCTGATGGTGCTCTCCACTGGTGAGGACGTGCGCAAGGACTTGAATTCGTGACCGATGCGGTCATCCGCATCGTCGCGGCGGTCGTACGCCCTGGTCCGCGATCACGCTCGAATCAACTGAGGCTTGACCCGCAATCCGCGCACAGCCCGAAGATCTCGATGGTGTGGCTGACGTCGGTGAAGCCATGGGCCTTGGCCACCTCGACAGCCCACTGCTCGGCGGCGCCCCCTTCGACCTCCACCGTGGAACCGCAGGTGCGGCAGACCAGGTGGTGGTGATGATGTTCGGAACAGCGTCGGTACACCGACTCGCCGTTGTCGGTGCGCAGGGTGTCGACCGCTCCCGACGCGGCCATCGACTGCAGCGTGCGGTAGACGGTGGTCAGTCCGATGCCCTCGCCGCCACGGCGTAACTCGTCGTGAAGTTCCTGCGCGGAGCGGAACTCGTCGACGTTCTCCAGCAGTGCCGAGATGGCGGCGCGTTGCCGGGTCGCACGAACTGCGGTGCCGCTCAACGGGTCTCCGTATCAGTGTATTCAGCTGCGTGGGCGACGGCGGCCAGTACGATCTCGGCGAGGTGGTGGTCGACGAGGCGATAGTGCACCTCGCGACCGGCGCGTGCACCGGCAACCACTCCCGCCGCCTTCAGAATGCGGAGATGTTGGCTGACGAGCGGTTGCGGAACGGCCAGCGCGTCGACGAGTTCGTGGACGCAGCGCGACGACTCGCGCAGTTGGAGCACGATCGCGATGCGTACCGGTGCTGCCAGCGCCCGCAACAGTTCGCCTGCGGTGTCGAGCACTGCAGCGTGTTCGTGGGTGTCGTCACCGGCGCCCTCGACGGTGGCCAAATTGGAAACCGTTTTCATTATGGGCCAAGAATACATGCGGGATTACGCATGTCAACGTGTGTGCGTCGCGGACCGGGTACGTCGTCCCCGCGAGTTCTACACCAGAATCGCGATTCCGGCGTCGAGGGCAGCAGTCTTGTCGAATTCGCGAGCGAGTGGTGGGCGCTGCCGCCGGCGCGACACCCTCGGCGAGTCGAGCCGCAACGCCGCATCGCTACGCTGTTGCACCGTGGCTTCCATCATCGACACCGTCGCGAACCTGGCCAAACGTCGTGGTCTCGTCTTCCAGTCCGGCGAGATCTACGGAGGTACGAAATCCGCGTGGGACTACGGGCCACTCGGCGTCGAGTTCAAGGAGAACATCAAGCGGCAGTGGTGGCGGTCGGTGGTAACCGGTCGTGACGACGTAGTCGGCCTGGACAGCGCGATCATCCTGCCGCGTGAAGTGTGGGTGGCGTCCGGTCACGTCGAGGTGTTCAACGACCCGCTGGTCGAGTGCCTGAACTGCCACAAGCGGCATCGTCAGGACCACATGCAGGAGGCCTACGCCCTGAAGAAGGGGCTCGACGACCCGGATGCGGTCCCGATGACCGAGATCGTCTGCCCCGACTGCGGCACCAAGGGCCAGTGGACCGAACCGCGCGACTTCAACATGATGCTCAAGACCCATCTCGGCCCCATCGAGACCGAAGAGGGCATGCACTACCTGCGGCCGGAGACCGCTCAGGGCATCTTCGTCAACTTCGCCAACGTAGTGACGACCGCGCGCAAGAAGCCGCCGTTCGGCATCGGCCAGATCGGCAAGAGCTTCCGCAACGAGATCACGCCGGGCAACTTCATCTTCCGCACGCGCGAGTTCGAGCAGATGGAGATGGAGTTCTTCGTCGAGCCTTCGACGGCCGCCGAGTGGCACCAGTACTGGATCGACACGCGGCTGCAGTGGTACGTCGACCTCGGCATCGATCCGGAGCACCTGCGGCTCTTCGAACATCCCAAGGAGAAGCTGTCGCACTACTCGGACCGCACGGTCGACATCGAGTACAAGTTCGGCTTCTCGGGGAACCCGTGGGGTGAGCTCGAGGGGGTGGCCAACCGTACGAACTTCGACTTGACCACGCACTCAAAGCATTCCGGCGTCGACCTGTCGTTCTACGACCAGGCCACCGAGACTCGTTTCGTGCCATACGTCATCGAGCCGGCAGCGGGGCTCACCCGCTCGCTGATGGCGTTCCTCGTCGACGCATACACCGAGGACGAGGCGCCAAATGCCAAGGGTGGCGTGGACAAGCGCACGGTCCTGAAGCTCGATTCGCGGCTGGCGCCGGTGAAGGCGGCCGTGCTGCCGTTGTCCCGGCACGCCGACCTGTCGCCGAAGGCGCGCGACCTGGCGGCCGAGTTGCGAAAGTCCTGGAACGTCGAGTTCGACGACGCGGGTGCCATCGGGCGGCGGTACCGCCGTCAGGACGAGATCGGTACGCCGTTCTGCGTGACGCTCGACTTCGACTCGCTGGAGGATCACGCCGTGACGGTCCGGGAACGCGATGCGATGACGCAGGAGCGGGTCGCGCTCGACGCCGTCTCCGACTACCTCGCGGTGCGGCTCAAGGGCTGCTGACTCCTTCCCGCGAGCGTGCGTGTCGGTACGGCGACACGCCGTGAGACCTGGCACTGAGTGCACGCTCGCGGCGCTGGTCCGTCCCCAGTGCGCGATTGATCCACATTCGGGCTCGACTGCCTATCGGCGGCGGCGTCGGCACGCCCACGATCGTTCGCATGGACGAACTCGACGCCTTGTTTGACGCTCAAGGGAATGTGGCCACGACGGGGCAGTTACGTCGAATCTTCACCCGCCGTGGACTGGAAGCCAAGGCCAACACCGGCGAGTTCGTCAAGGTGTGGTCTGGCGTGTACGGGCGCGGACAAGTCGACGACCTGCTGCGGCTGCGTGGACTCGATCTGCGTGCCGGCGTACCGGTACCGATCTGCCTGGGCACAGCGGCGCGTGCGTACGGATTCGACACCGAGGATGGCGCGGACCTACAGGTGCTCAATCCGCCACACGGGCAACTGCGCAACGCCGACGGGCTGGTCGTGCACCGGCGTGACGGTGCGCCACTGACGGTCGTCGAGGGCCGGCCCGCGACCGCGCCGGCGTGGACGGCCGTCGAGGTGGCCCGGGGGTTGCGGCGTCCGCGCGCCTTGGCCACTCTGGATGCCGCGTTGCGGAGCGGTGCCTGCGATCGCCGGGCTCTACTCGTCGCTGCCTCGGCGCAGTCGGGGCGGCGCGGAATCGTGAATGTGCGCGAACTGATTCCGCTTGCCGCAGCAGAGGCAGAGTCGCCGATGGAGAGCGAGGCCAGACTCATGATGATCGATGGCGGTTTGCCCAACCCAGTGCTGCAACTCGAGGTCGTCGACCGCGATGGCCGGCTTTGGCGACTCGACTTCGCGTGGCCCGACAGAAAGGTCGCGGTCGAGTACGACGGGTTCGACTTCCATGCGGACCGCGAGGCGCTACGCCGGGATCGCCAGAAGCGCGCCGCGCTTCACGAGCTCGGCTGGACCGTGGTCTCGATCGTGTCCGACGACGTCAGACGAAGGTCGTGGGAAACGGTGCGACGAATCGACTTCGAGTTGGGCAGGACGAATGCGGCGTGAGCGTGCGTGAGATGCCTAATTTCCCGGCGTGTCGGCGTACCAACACGCACAGTCGCGCAAGGGCGCGACACGACTAGAAGCGGCCGCCGCCTCCGCTGTAGCCGCCGCCGGACCCGCCGAACGTGGTCGACGTCCACCCGCCGCCTCCGCCGAAGCCGCCGCCAAGGCCGCCCGACAGGATGTTGCCGATGATGATGCCGCCGAGCACCGCGCCCATGTTGGTGCCACCACCACCGCCGCCGTACCGCCCCGTGTACGCGCGCTGCGAGGAGACGACGTCGTTGTTGGCCATCGATTGGGCTTGGCCCGCAAACATCGCCGCTCCGTTGGCGTGCTGAATGGCTTCCGAGATATTGGTCGAGCGCTTCGACTGCGCAGCTTCCAGTTGGCGCAAGGCCTCGTTCAGCCGGGTCCGCGCTTCGGGCCCGATGCTGCCACGCCGCGTGTCGATGTAATCCGACACCGCCCGGACCCGCGACTGAGCCGTGAACAGGGCCTGGTCGAAGGCCCTACTCAGCCGATCAGCCGCCGCGCGTTCCTCGGTCACGGTGTCCAATAGGCGATCGAGTTCCGCGTCGGCCTGCGTCAGATTCGTGAACGCGCCAAGCGGATCGGCACTGCCGGTGGTCTGGGCGGCTGTCACGGCCTTGACCGCGGCGTCGCGGGCGGTGCCCAGCTGAGCCGCCTGGGGGAGGTTGCCCTGAGCCAGCTGTTCGGCGGCGTGGCTGATGCCCGCCTGGATGTCGGTGATCGCCGCAGGCAGCCCTGCGATGGCTCTGTTGATGTCGGTGGCGGCGCTGTCGACCGCGTCGAGCAGCGTGCGGGCCTGGCCCAATGCGGACTCCGCAGCACGGACGGAGTCGACGAGCCCGAGCTGGCGGTCCGTGGGTCGGGCGACCAATGTGCGCCCGGTGGTGATGTTCTGATCGGCGAAGGCGAGCCGCTGCTTGGCCGTGTCGACGTTGCCCGCCACTGACGCCAGCGCGCTGTCCGCGTACTGCGAGTGCAACGACGTCAGGGTCTGCTGAGCCGGCTCGATGCGCGCGGTGAGGTCGACCATCTGCTGCGTCAAAGTGTCCAGCCGCGACGGCGCGTTGATCACCAGATCGCGCAGCTGCTGGAAGGCGTCGCGCTGCGCATCGAGCTCACGGTCGGCCTTGGCCGCGGCCACCACCACCCGGGTAAGCAAGTCGCGGCGTTCCATCGGAGTCTCCGGCACGGTGTCGTCCAGGATCTGACGCACGTTGAACGCTTGGGCGAGGGTGGTTTTCGCGTTCTTCACCGCCGCGGTGAACGGCGCGGTGTCCTTGTCCCCGAATTCCTCGACTGCCAACGCCAATTCGTTGTCGCTCGTCCTGACCGCGTTGTCGACGTCGACGACCATCGACTTGGACAGGTCGTCGAGCGCGTCCAACCCCACCGCCGCCAGCGCGCTCGGATCGGCCGGATCCAAGCGGCGCGCGGCCGCGAACTCGGCTTCGCGGCGCTTGTGCTGGCGTCGACGGCGCCACCACAACAACGCCAGGAGTAGGAGCGCGATGATCGCGATGGCGATCGCGATGCCGACCCACGAGACGTGGACGGCTGTCGCAATCGGATTCAAGCCGGTAGCGGCGGCCGTCGCGGCCCCCGCCCAGTCTTCGGTACGCAGCTTGGGTTCGATCTCGTCCCGTCGGAGGGTGTCGACGTCCACCCCGCCGCGTGACGCGTTGGGAACCACGAACGCGTACGCGCGGTCGGTGGTGGCGATGGCGAGGATCGCGTCCTCGTTCTGGAAGCCGCTGATGCGCATGGTGTTCCGCGCCCAGGCCTCGGCCTCCTGGTTGGAGAACGTATCGACGTATACGACCCATAGCCGGACTCGGCGGGAGCTGTAGAGATTGTCGACGGCGGTCCGCACCTCGATGAGTTGCCCGGTCGACAGCACGTTGGCGTGGTCGGTGACGTAGCTCCCGAGTCGGAACGGTGGCTCTGCGCCGGCGCTGGGCGCCAGCAGCACGCTCGCCGTCAGTATCGCAAGGAGTAGGCGAAGTAACCGGGCGATGCGCATGACGTCAATGTAATGACTGCGTCGTCCGATCGGTGCCGCGTCGGACATGCTGATGTCGCGCTTGGGCTCTGACGACGGTGCCGACGGTGCTGGCAGACTATGCGCCAGTGACCACTTCGCCCAACGACCTCTACGACGACTTCGACCGCCAGCGACTGGTGGTCGAGGCGCCCAAGGCTGCGGCGCTGCCTGGCACCGGCGCCGAGCATCGCACCGACTTCGCCCGCGATCGGGCCAGGGTATTGCACAGTGCGGCGTTCCGTCGACTGGCCGACAAGACCCAAGTCGTCGGGCCTCGGCAGAGTGAAACGCCGCGTACCCGGCTCACGCACTCGCTGGAGGTCGCGCAGATCGGGCGCGGCATGGCGATCGGCCTGGGCTGCGATCCCGACCTGGTCGACCTCGCAGGCCTGGCTCACGACATCGGCCACCCGCCGTACGGGCACAACGGGGAACGGGCCCTCAACGAGCTATCCGAGCACGCCGGCGGCTTCGAGGGCAATGCGCAGAACTTCCGCATCCTGACCCGGCTCGAACCGAAAGTGCTTGACGCGCAAGGTGTTAGTGCGGGGCTCAACCTGACGCGCGCCTCGCTGGACGCCGTCACCAAGTATCCCTGGTACCGGGGTCCGAACGGGGGCAAGTTCGGCTTCTACGCCGACGACGAACCCGCGGCGACCTGGGTGCGCACGCACGCGCCCGAGGCGAGGCCGTGTCTCGAGGCGCAGGTGATGGACTGGGCCGACGACGTCGCTTACTCGGTGCACGACGTCGAGGACGGGGTGGTGTCCGGTCGCGTCGACATGCGGGTGCTCGCCGACGACGACGCAGCTGCCGTGCTGGGCCGGCTCGGCGAGGCCAGCGGCATGGGCGCGGGGCTGGCGTCGGGCGACCTGGTCGCGGCTGCGCAGCGCTTGTCGGCGTTGCCCGTGGTCGCTGCGGTCGGCAAGTACGACGGCACCCTTTCCGCGTCGGTCGCACTCAAGAAGGTGACCAGCGAGCTCGTCGGGCGCTTCGCATCGGCCGCCATCGCCGCGACCCGCGAGGCGGCAGGCCCGGGTCCGCTGGTGCGGTACCAAACCGAACTGCGGGTTCCACTCCTGGTCCGGGCCGAGGTTGCGGTGCTGAAGATTCTGGCGCTGCAGTTCATCATGTCCGATCCGCGGCACCTGGACCTGCAGGCCAGTCAGCGGGACCGGATCCACCTGGTCGCGGAGTTCCTGATCGCGCGGGCGCCGTCGACCCTGGATCCGATCTTCGTGCCGGAGTTCAACGCCGCCGCCGACGACGCCGCCCGGCTGCGGGTGATCCTCGATCAGATCGCGTCATACACCGAAGGCCGGTTGGAGCGGATCGAACCGGCCTAAGCGGCAAACACGAGTAGGCGACTACTCGGGTTGCCGTACGCGGGAGCACCCTACGCTCGGCCCCTCGCCAGTGTTTGCTGGCGCGCTCAACATGGGGGCCTGGAGATGAAGCGTGGAATTCGAGCAGCACGTGCGGGAACGATTGTGCTGGCGTTGGGAATTGGAAGCGTGGCCGGTTCACCGGCCGCATTGGCAGTACCCCCACCGAAGCCGGTGATCCAGATCTTGAAGTCACTGCTGAAGGACGTACATGACGTACCCATGCCATCCCTCGGGCTGGTCTACGACTTCACCAAACTTTTCGGGAAGTCCAGTGCGACCGCCGAGGAACGGGTGGTGGCAAGGGCCACCTGCCTGGCGATGAACTCCGTGTTGAGCGGCACCGACAATCACGACTACTGGGAGGACGCAATTCGCGCTCAGCTCCCACGCGGCGGCGACGGGTTGCAAACGACGCTGCTGAACGGCGCGGTCGACCGCGTTTCGAACAACATCGCCGCAGCCAGTTACGGGCCGGGGTACGCCAAGTTCTACCGCGACGCTTGCTTCCTCAAGAAGCTGGGCTGAGGAGAGCATCGCCATGAAGCAGCAGGTAACCACGGGCTCGAATGGGCAGTCGGACGATGCGTCATCGATCAACGTGATCACCCGCGGCACCGGGCATCGGTACTCGTCCGGTACCGAGATACGTGTCCACGGGGTCGGTGATCACGCCGACTTCAGCGCGTTGGGCAAGCCGGGCTTCGAGGACCGACGGAACAGTCAGGTCGTCATTTGCGACGCCCCGCCACTACCGCGTCATCGATTGTTGCTCGTCGGGTGGAGCCGAGCCAACAGAAGGCTTACTCGGACCCTCGCGTGGTACCTGTTGTTCCCCTTCACCCTGATCAACGTCGCGGGATACATGGCGCCCAAACGGGCTTGGTGCCAGCAGTTGCTGCAGCGGGGAGTGCAGCTCACCAGTCTCCTGCTCACGGTTGCACTGGCCGCGTGGGTGACGGTCATCGTCGAAACGGTGTGGCGCGGCACGACGGATGCTCCCGATGATTCGTTGGTTCGGCTTCTGATCGCCTGCTCCGGCCCTGCCCTGGTCGGCGCGGTCATCGGCAAGCGATGGTGGCGGGGCGATCGCGCGGTAGACCGAGCCGGCAGCCGCTGTTCGGTCATCCACCTCGTTGCCCTGGCCTTCCTTGCGGTGCTGTGTGCTCTGGGGCCGGCGACGTGGAAGTATCCGGCGATCGACCACCCGACGTGGTGGCGGTCGGTGGACGACAAGATGGTCGATCCGATGGCCTACGTGATCTACGGGTCGACCGGAGCGGTGCTGCTCATCGCATTGCTGCTGACGGCAGCCGCCGTTTCGATCCGCGCCGTCGCCCGCGACAAGTGGCCGATGCGGGAGTCATCGGCACTTGCCGCGTCGGCGTTGCTGCTCGTCGTCGCGACTTTGGTGCTGCACACGGGCGGGTCGCTACTGAGGCTCTTCGCTAGCCAGCTGATGAGCCTCATCCAGGATGTCCGGCACTCCGCATCGGGGAGGAGTTCGCTCGCCGAGCACATCCTGCTCCCGCAGGCCGAGAACCTGACCGAAGCGTTGAGGATGGACCTGACACTCGGATTCTTTGCGGTCTTCGCCTTGATCCTCGCGGCTGTCGTGCTGGTGGCTTCGGCGGTCAACAGGACACCCGCGGGTCGGCGTGGTCAAGACCGCGGGTTGCGGCCGACATCGAACTGGCACAGCGTTCTGCGATACGCGCCAGCCTGCCTGAGCTTCGTCGCGTTCTCGACCGTGCTCGTCACGATCATCGTCTGGGAAGCAATGTGTTTCGCTCTGGACCGGATGGAGGCCGATGACGTTGACCTGAGCCGACGACTCATTTCGGGCTTCGGTGCGGTACTCATCGTGTTCCTGATCGTGCGGCGTCCGGAACGGGCAGGCGAATGGATCAAGGGCATCTTCGAGATGGTCGCCGACATCGCCGGGTTCTGGGCGCCACGTTGGGCTCCCCTTGCAGGGGCGTCGTACCGCAACGTGATCGAGGAAGCCTTGGACGCCGCAGTCGAGGAAGCCGAACCGGGCGCCATTGCCCTCGTCGGGCACAGTCAAGGATCGGTGATCTGCGCGTGGTACGTCAGCAGATTAGATCGGCACCAGGACCGCATCATGCTCGTCACCTGCGGATCGCCGCTGCGATCGTTGTACTCGACCTTCTTTCCCAGGTACTTCGGACCCGAGTTCTTCGAATCCGTGGTCTCGAAGTCGCGAGAAGGCCAGTGGTTAAATTACTGGCGGCTTACGGACCCCATCGGGACCGCGTTGCCTGGCGCACGAAACCATGACTTGACCGAGCAGATCACCCAACCGCTTCGTGGGCACGGCGAGTACTGGCAGGAAGCGCAAGTGCGAAGTGACGTCGCGGAAGCCTTCGCTACGGCGGCTGTGGTCTAGGACGCCCCCGCTCGAACCGGCGTAAGTGGCCAGCGTCGCCCGCATAGACTTGGCTCATGGCTGGCCGGATTTCTGATCGCGACATCGCGGCCATCCGTGAGCGGGTTCGCATCGAGGACATCGTCGGCGACTACGTCCAGTTGCGCCGGGCAGGCGTCGACTCGCTCAAGGGACTGTGTCCGTTCCACGACGAGAAGTCGCCGTCCTTCCACGTCCGGCCCAACCACGGCCAGTTCCACTGCTTCGGTTGTGGCGAGGGCGGTGACGTCTACTCGTTCCTGCAGAAGATCGAGCACGTCAACTTCGTCGAATCCGTCGAGATGATCGCCGACCGGATCGGCTACACCGTCACCTACACGGGCGCCTCGACCACCAACGTTCAGCGCGATCGCGGGAGCCGCAGTCGGCTGGTGGCCGCCAACGCCGCGGCCCAGGAGTTCTATGCCGAGGCCCTGCAATCGGCGGAGGCGGCACCCGCCCGGCAGTACCTGATCGAGCGCAACTTCGACGCCGAGGTGGCCAAGCAGTTCGGCTGCGGTTTCGCTCCTTCGGGGTGGGACTCGCTGACGAAACATCTGTTGCGCAAGGGTTTTGAGTTCAAGGAGCTCGAGGCCGCGGGCCTGTCGCGGGAGGGCAAGCGGGGCCCGATGGACCGCTTCCATCGACGCCTGCTGTGGCCGATCCGGGTGTCCACCGGCGACGTCATCGGATTTGGCGCCCGGCGCCTGTTCGACGACGATCACATGGAGGCCAAGTACGTCAACACTCCGGAGACGGTGCTCTACAAGAAGTCGAACGTGCTGTTCGGACTGGATCTGGCCAAGCGTGACATCGCCAAGGGGCACCAGGCCGTCGTGGTCGAGGGCTACACCGACGTGATGGCGATGCACCTGGCCGGGGTGACCACCGCGGTGGCGTCGTGCGGCACCGCCTTCGGCGACGAGCACCTGTCCATGTTGCGTCGACTCATGATGGACGACAACTTCTTTCGCGGTGAGTTGATATACGTGTTCGACGGCGACGCGGCGGGCCGCGCGGCCGCGGTGAAGGCCTTCGAGGGTGAGCAGAATCTCGCGGGCCAGTCGTTCGTCGCGGTGGCCGACGACGGCATGGATCCCTGCGACCTCCGGCTGAAGTCAGGTGACGCGGCGCTGCGTGATCTCGTCGCACGTCGAACTCCGTTGTTCGAGTTCGCGATTCGCACTGCGCTGACCGACCATGATCTGGACAACGCCGAGGGTCGGGTGTCGAGCCTGCGCCGCTGCGTGCCGATGGTGGCCAAGATCAAGGATCCGACGCTGCGTGACGAGTACGCCCGTCAGCTGGCGGGGTGGGTCGGCTGGGCAGACGTCGCACAGGTCATCTCCCGGGTGCGTCAATCGGCCAAGACCGGTGCCGCCGCGCCGCGTCGCGAGGGTCGCCGACCCGTTGCCGAGGCGCCGGTCGTCAATCGTCCCGATCCGCGCGATCCGACGCTGTGGCCGCAGCGTGAGGCGCTCAAGTCGGCGTTGCAGTACCCCGCCATCGCGGGCCCGGTGTTCGACACGTTGACCGTCGAGAGCTTTACCCACCCCGGATACGCGTCGGTGCGCGCGGCCGTTGCCGCTGCCGGCGGCATGTCGGCGGGCCTGTCCGGCGGGGAGTGGATCGAAGCCGTCCGCGGGCAGGCGGCGTCGCCGGAAGTCGGCGGCATGGTCAGCGAGCTCGGGGTGGAGGCCATCAAGGTCGAGGACGACGAGCGCCTGCCGCGCTACATCGGTGGCGTTTTGGCCCGCTTGCAGGAGGTCTGGGTGGGTCGGCAGATCGCCGAGATGAAGTCCAAGCTGCAACGCATGTCACCTGTCGAGCACGTCGACGCCTACAACGCGCTGTTCGGCGACCTCGTCGCCATGGAGACCTACCGGCGCAGCCTGCTGCAGCAGGCCAGCGGCGACGACCTTACTGCGTGAGCGTCGCCGTCGCGCTATGGTGAAGGCGCTGTCCGACCTCATAAGACGCCGTGGAGGGCTTTTCATGATCATCCGAGCTCATCGCTTCGTCGCCGCTGGCGCGTTGGCCGTCGCCGCCGTGGCCGCTCCGATCGCCGTCGCGTTGATGGGCGTCGACACTGCGTCCAACGCAGCACCCAAGTGTCTGTCGCAGGTCACCAGCAACGGTTCCGATCCGATTTGCGTGGGCTACTCGAACGGTCAGCCGCTCGTTGGCAGCAGTCCGGGTGGGCTCTACGGTCCGGGTCAAGGTATCGGAGTCAACACGGGTCCGCTGGCGCCTGGTACGACCTGGTCCACGCCGGTCAACTAGCGGCGGTCGGTGCCCGTTTCGGGCTCCAGCACGGTCTTGGCGTCGATGGGCGTCAGCGTCACCATGGGATCGGGTGATACCCGGTCAGCCAGTTTCCGGCGTCCTGCATCGAGGACGGCCTTCGTTTTCGGGCTTTCGGTGATCGCCCGGTAGGTGCCTGCGAGCTGTTCGTAGCGACGACGGCCCGCCTTGGCGCCCAAGACGTAACCGACGGCCATTACGGCGGCGAATCGGATCACTGGAGCCCTCCCACATGACGGTGCATTGTGTCCATCCTGCCTCACGTGGCCGGGTCCGCGCCGCCGGGCAGGACCCGGAATCGAATACCTACTTTGTGGGCTCGTACGCTAGAGTCATCCCTCGGTTCGCGTGCAACGCGCGTTCCGGTGTTAGTCCCCTGTAGCTCAATTGGCAGAGCTTCCGACTGTTAATCGGACGGTTCGTGGTTCGAGTCCACGCGGGGGAGCAACTTTTACGCGGCCTCGAGGCGACCGGACGGGCCGCCGTGGTTGTGCAGTACCAATGGCCCTCCCGGGTCGCCGACCTGGAGATAGACCGGCTTCCGACCGTTGACGTCGGCTGACCCCTCGCCATCGGCCAGGGTGGCGTTTCTGGTGTTCATCCGGCGTCTTGCTCGATGCCCTCGTCGGCGTCGGGGATGTGCTCCGGGTGCAGCATCTCGGCGTACCGCAGCTGCTCGGGAATCCCGAAGCCGTCGACCAGTAGCTCGGCGTGTGGGCGCAGCTTGCGGCACCGGTCGTTGATGGCCCGGGTGACGGCCTTCGAGCGCTCGGTCGACAGGAATCGGTGCTCGACGAACCACGCCTTGTCATCCTCGATCACCGACAGCGCGTAGAGGTCGCAGACCAGGCCGAGGAGCTCGCGGGCCCGGTCGTCCTTACATGTGTCGATACCTGCGACGAACGCCTCGAGGATGATCCGGTCGATGTGGGCCTTCGCGGTGTGCAGGACGTGGTCCTGGACGGCGTTGAACGCTTCGAACGGCGACATCTCCTTGGACTTGCCCTGGAGCCTGCGGGCCACCGAGGCCAGCATGTACTCCTCGCGGTCTTCGAACATCTTGACCTGGGTACCGCGGTTGAACAGGCTGCCCTCCTCCTCGTTGTCCTCGCGGGTGTCGACGATGGTCTGCATGATCGTCTGCGCCGCAGTGCGTTTCATCACCCGCTCACCTGCGAAGTTCGCTGCGAAGCGAACCCATTCGACTGGGCTCATGCCCTTGATGTCGTCGGCGTAGGCGGTCAGCAGTTCCTTGGCCACCAACTGGGTGAGCACGTGGTTGTCACCCTCGAAGGTGGTGAACACGTCGGTGTCCGCCTTCAGCGCGATGAGCCGATTCTCGGCGAGATAACCCGCGCCGCCGCAGGCTTCGCGAGCTTCTTGAATGGCACGGGTCGCGTGCCAGGTGTTGGCGGCCTTCAGGCCCGCCGCACGTGACTCCAGTTCGCGCTGTTCCTCGGCGTCCGGGTCGTCCGACGTCTGGAGTTCGTGGCACTTGGCCACCAGTTCGTTCTGTGCGAACTGGAGGGCGTAGGACTTCGCGATCAGGGGGAAGAGGCGGCGCTGGTGGACCAGGTAGTCCATGATCAGCACCTCGTCCTCGGCGCCCGGCGCCTCGAACTGCCTGCGCTCCAAGGCATATCGAGTGGCGATGTCGAGCGCAACCCGCGCCGCCGCACCCGCGCTGCCGCCGACGGTGACCCGCCCGCGGATCAAGGTACCGAGCATGGTGAAGAACCGACGGCCCTGATTTTCAATCGGGCTGCTGTAGGTGCCGTCCTCGGCGACGTCGGCATACTTGTTGAGCAGGTTCTCCCGCGGGACGCGTACGTGGTCGAACTGGATGCGACCGTTGTCCACCCCTGGCAACCCGCCCTTGTAATGGCAGTCCGACGTCGTGATGCCCGGCAGGTCGTTGCCGTCGTCGTCGCGGATCGGCACGACGAAGCAGTGCACACCGTGGCCCTCGCCGTCGGTGATCAATTGAGCGAAGACGGCGGCCACCCTTGCCGTTTCGGCCGCGCCACCGATGTAATCCTTGCGTGAGGTACGCGTGGGGGAGTCGATGACGAACTCCCGGGTCTCCGGGTCGTACGTCGCCGTGGTCTCGAGTGCTTGCACGTCGCTGCCGTGCCCGGTTTCGGTCATCGCGAAGCAGCCGAGCAGATCCAGGTCGATGAGCTTCTTGACGTAGGCCTCGTGGTGGCGTTCGGTGCCCAGGTTCTCGATGGCACCGCCGAACAGCCCCCACTGGACGCCGGCCTTCACCATCAGCGACAGATCGGACATGGCCAGCATCTCGATCTGTGTGACCGCGGCGCCGACGTCGCCGTTGCCGCCGTGCTCCTTCTTGAAGCCGTCCTCGGCGGCGCCCTTGGACGCCATGATCCTCATCTGCTCCGTGACCTTGGTGCGGGCGATGACGGTGTTGGGCGTGTAGTGCGGCTTGAAGACTTCGCTGGAAAGTTCTTGGCGCATCCGGTTCTTCATGTCGCGCCAGCGGCCGTCGAGTGCGTTGCGGATGTGGTCCGCGGTCGTGGTCATACCCTGACGGTAACCCGATGCGACCGTCGGGAAACCATGACTTTGCAAACCCAGGCAAACCTGAGTGAGGTCGCCGTCTCAGCCGGGCGTTGAATCTTCTGCATGACAGAGTCAGAGGTGCCCGGCGGCATGCCCCACCATATCGATCACCGGCACGCCGACGTGACGGGAGGCTGGTTGCGCGCGGCGACGTTCGGGGCCATGGACGGGCTCGTCAGCAACACCGCCCTCATCGCGGGCGTCGCAGCCAGCGCCGGAGCGCACGCCGTCGTGCTTTCCGGTGTCGCCGGCCTGCTGGCTGGGTCGTTTTCGATGGCGCTCGGCGAGTACACGTCCGTGACGACCGCCAATGAGCAAGTCGAGTCCGAGGTTCGGGTCGAGCGCCGTTCATTTCGCAAGTACCCCGAGGAGGAGCGGGCCGAACTCGTGTTGATGTTGATGGACATGGGGATGACGAAGGACACCGCAACCACGGCGACCGATGAGATCCATCGTGACGAGAGTCAGGCGCTGAACTTCCACCTGGTGCAGGAACTGGGGGTCGACCCCCGCGACAAGCCGTCACCGTGGGTCGCTGCGGGATCGTCGTTCTTCATGTTCGCGCTCGGCGCCATCGTCCCGCTGCTGCCGTATCTGATCGGCTTCCCGTTGCTGTGGGCGGGCCTGGCCTGTGGCGGCGTGGGGTTGCTGGTGGCCGGAGGGGTGGCGTCCCATTTCACGCGAAAGCCCATCTGGCTGGGTTCGTTTCGCCAACTGGCCTTCGGAGCGATCGCGATCGCAGCGACCTATGTCGTCGGCACGCTCATCGGGACGGCGGTGGGGTAACGCGCACCCCGAGTCAGTTCCCGACGGTGATCGCGGCGGCCTCGTCGGCCAGTTCGTCGGCCTTGCCCTCGGGATCGTCGATGTGGGTCAGGTACCGGCGCGTTGCGACCATCACGCCCGCCCCAAGCAGCACGGCACCAGCTCCGACCCAGAACGGCAGGTGCGCGTTGAACGTCTCACCCAGCACTCCGGCCAGCCACGGGGCGACCGCACCGCCACCGAATCGCAGAAAGCTGTAGGCCGCCGACGCGACCCCACGCTCCACGGGCGCAGCCTTCATGACCGTCTCGGTGATGAGCGTGTTGTTGACGCCGATGAAGAGGCCGGCCACCACCACACACGTCGCAAGCACGGCCCTGTCGTCGGTACCGATCGCCATCACAGCGAGCAGCAGCGAGAACGCCAGCAGGTTGATGATCAACACCCGCACGGTTCCGAAGCGGTGCTGCAGTCGAGGCGCGACCACCACCGAGGTGAACGCCAAAGCGACGCCCCACCCGAAGAAGATCAGCCCAATCTGATGCGCGCTCATGTCGAGTGGAAACGGCGTGAACGCCAGCAGGGTGAAGAACCCGAAGTTGTACAGCAGTGCTGTGATCCCGACGCCGAGCAGCCCGCGATGTTTGAGCGCACGCAATGGGTCGGCCAGGCTGGTGGCACGTTGCGGCCGAGGCGTCGACGGCAGCAGGAAGGTGGTGACGACGAGTGCGAGTGCCATCAGGGCGGACACCCCGAAGAAGGGGCCGCGCCACGAGATCGAGCCGAGCACTCCACCGACGAGCGGCCCGATGGCGATGCCAAGGCCCAGCGCGGCCTCGTAGAGGATGATCGCCTGCGCCACCGAACCTTTTGCCGAGTTCACGATGGTGGCCAGTGCCGTCGCGATGAACAGCGCGTTGCCCAGCCCCCACAGCGCACGCCAGCCGACGATGCCGAGCACCGTGTCGGACAGACCGGCCAGCCCCGCACCCGCGATGATGATCACGAGCCCGAGCAGCAGCGTGCGTTTCGGCCCGATGCGGCTCGCGACCACGCCGGTGATCAACATCGCCACCCCCATCACCGCCATGTAGCTGGTGAACAGCAGCGACACCTGCGATGGCGTCGCGTCAAGGTTGTCGGCGATCGGCTTGAGGATCGGATCGACCAGGCCGATGCCCATGAATGCGACGACTGACGCGAAGGCGACGGCCCACACGGCCTTGGGTTGGCGCCACATGGGCGATTACTCCTCAGTTGGGAATTCAGGTTGTTCAGCGGGATTGCTGCGCGTCCTCGAGCAGGTTGCGCATGACGCGCACGGCGTCGACGAGCGTCTGACGGTCTGATTCGCCGAGGCGGTCCAGATACGGGTCGATCACCGCGTTACGAGCGGCGCGGATCTGCGTCAACATGGCCACTCCCGTGGGCGTGATGGTGATCAGCACGGCTCTGGCGTCGGACGGGTCGGTGGCTCGCGACACCAGACCCGCATCCTCGAGTTTGCGGACCTGCGTGGTCATCGTCGGCTGCGAACAGTGGTCTAGCTCGGCGAGGTCGGAGATTCGGGCGGTGCCCTGGTCCTCGATGGCCGAGAGCAGACGCGCCTGCGCGAAGGGGAGTTTGACGTTGATGCGCTGCGTCGCCAGGCGGTTGATCCGAGCGACCGTATAGAGCAATTCGGCGGCCAGCGCGGTGTCAGTCGTGGGCGGCGAAGGCATTCTCCCATTTTTACATAGAAAAGCTATGCAGGCCAAAGTGGACACCGCGTGTCGACGGTCACAGCTCGCCGAACCAGTAGTCCGTCAACGGCTGGCAGAATCGGGAAATGACATCGAGCGGCTCGAGCGCACCTCGACGAGCCGGCGCGCTGCACCCGAGCGAACTCGCTCATGCCGCCGTGATGGCGGCATTGTGCGCAGCCACTGCCATCATCGCGGTCGTGGTGCCGCTCGCCGCGGGTCTGTCCCTGCTCGGCACGGTTCCGATGGGGCTACTGGCCTACCGCCATCGGCTACGCGTGCTGATCGCGGCGGCCATCGCGGGCGGGACCATCGCCTTCCTGGTCGCGGGCATGGGCGGATTCATGACCGTCATCGACTGTGCGTACATCGGTGGGTTGACGGGTGTGGTCAAACGGAGGGGCAGGGGTGCGCCGACCGTGTTCGCCTGGTCCGTCGTGCTCGGGGCGGCCTTCGGCGTCGCTGGCGTGGCCGCGCTGTTGGTCGCGTCGCGGCTGCGTCACCTGATCTTCGAGAGCGTCGCGGCCAACGTCAACGGATTGGCCACCGTGCTCGGCAGCGTGCCCGGATTCGCTCCTGCGGCGCAGATGCTTCGCGAGGCCTTCACGACCTTGCTTCGGTACTGGCCCGTGCTGATCATCTCCTCGTCGGTGTTCAGCATCGCGATGGTCACCCTCATCGGCTGGTGGGCGCTGTCGCGGGTGCTCGCTCGACTGCTCGGCGTGCCCGACGTGCACAAGCTCGATTCCACCCCAGACACCGGTCCGGTCGTGCCCGTACCCGCGACGTTCCGCGACGTTCGCTTCCGCTATCCGGGCGCCGATCGCGACGCGCTCGGGCCCGTGACGCTGACGGTCGAGCCCGGTGAACACCTCGCCGTCACGGGCGCCAACGGCTCGGGCAAGACGACGCTGATGTTGCTCCTATCCGGGCGCGAACCCACCGCGGGCACGGTGGAGCGGCCCGGTGCCGTTGGCCTCGGCCGGTTCGGTGGCACGGCCGTGGTCATGCAACATCCGGAGAGTCAGGTGCTCGGCACCCGCGTCGTCGACGACGTCGTATGGGGGCTGCCGCCGGGCACCAACACCGACGTGGACCGGTTGCTCGCCGAAGTCGGACTCGACGGCCTCGGCGAACGGGACACCGGCGGGCTGTCCGGCGGCGAACTTCAACGCTTGGCCGTCGCCGCTGCCCTGGCCCGCGAGCCCGCGCTACTGATCGCCGACGAGGTCACCAGCATGGTCGACCAGAACGGTCGCGACGCGCTCATCGAAGTGCTGTCCGGGTTATCCGACCGTCGTCAGATGTCGCTGGTCCACATCACCCACTACAACGACGAAGCCGCGTCGGCCGACCGCACCATCAACCTGACCGGCAACGCCGACAACGTGGAGATGGTGGCGACCGCACCCGCGCCGGTCGCCAACGTCGCGCCCCTCCACCACGCCGGGGACCCGCTGCTCGAGCTCAGGGGCGTCAGCCACGAATACGGAAGCGGCACGCCGTGGGCATCCACCGCGCTGCGCGACATCGACTTCGTCGTCCACGAGGGCGACGGGGTGCTGATCCACGGACTCAACGGCTCCGGCAAGTCGACGCTGGCCTGGATCATGGCCGGACTCCTGGAACCGACGGCCGGCAGCTGCCTGCTCGACGGAAGGCCCGTCTCGGAACAGGTTGGTGCCATAGCGATCTCGTTCCAAGCCGCCCGACTCCAACTGATGCGCGGCCGGGTCGACCTCGAGCTCGCAGCGGCCGCCGGGTTCGACTACCACAACCACCGCCGCGTCGAGCACGCACTTGCCACCGTCGGGCTGGATCCCGCGCTGGGGTTGCGCCGCATCGACCAGCTCAGCGGCGGCCAGATGCGCAGAGTCGTGTTGGCCGGGCTGCTGGCGCGCTCGCCACGCGCGATCATCCTCGACGAACCGATGGCCGGGTTGGATGCCGCGAGCCGGCGAGGGCTGCTGCGGCTACTCGAAGACCTGCGGCGAAACGCGGGCTTGACGGTCGTCGTCATCTCGCACGACTTCTCCGGGCTCGAGGAGTTGTGCCCGCGCACCCTGAATCTGCACGAAGGCTCCTTCGCGCCGACCCCGACGACGGCGGGAGGTGCGGCGTGACCTCAGCTCCCCACAAACCGCGCAGGCCGGTCGTGTTGCTGCGTCCGGTACCGGGCGACAGCGTCATTCACCGCTTGTGGGCGGGCACGAAGCTGCTCGTCGTCGCCGGGATCGGTCTGCTGCTGACGTTCTACCCCGGTTGGGTGCCCATCGCCCTGGTCGGCGCATTGGTTTTGATGACGGCGTGGCTGGCGGGGGTTCCAAGGGGCGCACTGCCTTCGGTGCCGCGCTGGTTGTGGTTCGTGGTGCTCTTCACTGGAATCTTGAGCGTCTTCTCCGGCGGCAGCCCCCACCTCACCCTCTTCGGGGTAACCACGGGCTTCGGTGGGGTGCTCAGCTACCTACGGGTCATGGCACTTTCGATCGTCTTGTTGGGACTCAGTGCGCTGGTGTCGTGGACCACGAATGTCGCCGATGTCGCGCCAGCCATCTCCAAGTTGGGCCGGCCGCTGAAGCTGATCCGGGTCCCGGTCGACCAGTGGGCCGTCGCGATCGCGCTTGCCCTGCGGGCGTTTCCGATGTTGATCGACGAGTTTCGGGTGCTTTTCGCAGCTCGCCGGTTGCGACCGCGTGACCCTGCGATCACGCGTCGGGAGCGTCACCGCCGCTGGTCCGGCGAAGTCATCGACCTGCTCGCTGCGGCCATCACGGTGGCGTTGCGCCGGGCCGACGAGATGGGCGACGCGATCACGGCTCGCGGAGGGGCGGGTCAACTCTCCGCGCTGCCGTCCCGCCCGAAATGGGCCGACACCGTGGCATTTGCGGTCCTGCTCGCGGTCTGCGGGCTTTCGTTGTACGTCGAACTCGCTACGCCGTTGGCCACCAGCAGCTAGCGCTGCGCGGCCGCGTTCGCCGCGTCTTGTGCAGCCGCCAGGCTGGCCGGGACGTCGCGGCGTCCGAGGAACATCTCGTCGAAGTACGGCTTGATCGCCTGGTAACCTGCGGGAAAGCCCGGGCCACCGGGCGCCGGGATGCGTGGCCCGTCGAGCACCCTGAAGAACGGCCGCACGTCAACGCCGC
>JAOPVI010000118.1 GCA_025966225.1 Mycobacterium sp.
TGCATCGCAACGTGATTGATCACCGCGCCGCCCGAAGGAATTCGGTCTATGAGATTTCGAGCCCGCCGCCGCGACGAACTGAAGACGTACAGGGCCAGGGGCTTTGGTCGACGGTTGACGAAATCGACCGCAGCTGCGGTGGATTCAGACATGATGATCGGAAGGATGGGGCCAAAGATCTCGTCAACCATCAAAGCGTCGTCAGGAGACGGATCGACGATGACGGTCGGCTCGATCGTCAACGACGAGCGGTCGAACCCCCCACCGACCACGACGGAACCACTGGTGGACACAATCAACGAGACGAGTCGATCGAACTGCGCAGGGTTGACGATCCGCATCCCCTGGCCGCCCTCATCGGCACGAAACGCCTTGATGTTGGCGACGATCCGGTTGGTGAGCTCCGTGGCGATCGAGCGATCCGCCAGCACGTAATCGGGCGCAATGCAGGTCTGTCCGGAATTCATCAGCTTCACCCACGCGATCCGTCGGGCGGCGACGTCGAGATCGGCGTCTGCCGCGACGATCACCGGACTCTTGCCTCCGAGTTCCAAGGTCACCGGGGTGAGCGTGGGCGCGGCCGCGGCCATGATCTTCTTGCCGATGGAAGTGCCGCCGGTGAACAGGGCGTGGTCGAAGCCCTGCGCCAACAGATCCTGGGTGGTCTGACCATCGCCCTCGACGACCCGGACCGCTTCGGCGTCCAAGTACAGCGGCACCAGTCGTGCCAGCAATGCGGAGGTGGCGGGCGCGAGTTCCGAAGGCTTGAGCACGGCGCAGTTTCCCGCCGCGACGGCAGCGACGAGCGGGCCCAGACTCAGATAGACGGGGTAGTTCCATGGCCCGATGATCAGGACGACGCCAAGCGGGTCGTACTGCACCCAACTGCGGGCCGGCAGTTGAGCAACGGGCAATGGCTGCCCACGGCGGTGCATCCACTTCTTCAGATGTTTGCGGGCGTACGCCGCCTCACCCTTCGTCGAGGCGATGTCGCCCAGCCACGCCTCGACCGCCGGGCGGCCCAGGTCGGCATGCAGGGCGGCGGCGATTTCCGGTTCGCGCTCGTCACACAGCCGCTCGATCGCCTCTAGTTGGGACAGTCTCCAACGCAACCCACGTGTGCGGCCGGTAGCGAATAACCGTCGGAGGTCCGACAACTCGGTGGCGCCGGGCGGTTGGCTGGGAGCTGCCGTGTGGTCGGCGGGAGCCTGGATGGACACGTACGGCCTCAGATCTCTGGCGCCGGAACGACTCCGGTGATTACGGCACCGGTGATCCCCCCGTCGACGACCAGCGCGTGGCCATTGATCCACCTGGCCTCAACGGACGCGAGGAACAGCACCGCGTCGGCGATGTCTCCGGGATCGGCGTGCCTGCCGAGGAGTTCCTTGACGCCATCGAGGTTGTCCTTGCCCATCGATTCCTCGAAGTCGGTCAGGATGGGTGTCTCGACCGGCCCTGGGAGCACCGCGTTGATGCGAAAGCCCATCTCCACCAAGGCCAATCCCATCGTCATCGTGTAGACGGTGGTGACCTCCTTGGAGAAGTTGTAGGCATTGCCCTGTTGAGGGTTGGCCTTGAACCACGCCGCACCTTCTTCGAAGGTGTCGGTGGCGAGCAGGTCGCGGATGGCGTCGAGCCGGGCCGGCCAGCCGAAGCCGGCCGTCGATGACACGATCGTCACGGAGCCGCCCGGGTTGAGTCGCTCGAAGAACGCTTCGGTCAGATGGCGGACGGCAAGACTGTTGACTGCAAGAACCAGGTCTGCGGGTGCGGTGCCGGGGATCCCGGCGACGTTCATCAGTCCGTCGAACTGCCCGTCGAGTTGTTCGACGGCCGCGTCGATGCTCCGCGGATTGGCGAGGTCAACCTCGACGTGTCGGGTGACGGCCGCAGTGGGGGTGTTCCTATCCAGCGAGACCACTTCCGCACCGGCGGCGAGCAGCCGTTCGGCAACCGCGTTGCCGATTCCGGACGCGGCACCGGTGACCACGAAGCGCATTCCATCGAAGGCAGTCATCAGTTCTCCTAATCGAGGGTGTAGGGCAGGGACTTGGCCACCCGGAAGAAATTGCTGGTCAGGTAATCAGGCTTGCCGAGACGCAGGTTCGGAGCCCGTCGGATCAGTTCGCCGAAGAATGCTTCCAATTGCATCTTGGCCAGGAATGCGCCCATGCAGAAGTGCGGTCCGCCGCCGCCGAATCCGACGTGCGGGTTCGGGCTCCGACGAATGTCGAAGGTATGGGGGTTGGCGATCATCCGCTCGTCGCGGTTGCCCGACGAGTACATCAGCAATAGCCAGTCGCCTTCTCTTATCTGCTGACCGCGCAACTCGGTGTCGCGGGTGGCGGTGCGGCGGAACGTCATCACCGGGGTGGCCCACCGGACGAACTCATCGATGGCCGTCTTGATGTGGCCGTCGAAGTCCTCGGCGAGCAGCGCGCGCTGGTCGGGGAATTCCTGCAGTGCCATCGCCGCGAACGCCATGGTGTTGCGGGTGGTGTCGGTGCCCGCAACCGCAAGCAGCACGAAGAATGCGGCGATCTCGTCGTCGGTGAGCTTGCGGCCGTCGACCTCGGCTTCGACGAGCCTGCTGGTCAGGTCGGAGGTCGGGTGCTCGCGGCGCTGTGCGGCCAGCTCCAGGCCCAGCACCAGCAGACCGACCAGCGAATCGTTCATGACCTCGCCGGGCTCGCGTCCCGCGGCCACGTCGGCGTCGGCCCAGGACAGCATGCCGTCGGCGTGGTGCAGCGCCTCTTCGCGCAATTCCTCTGGCAGGCCGACCATTTCGAAGATCGTCCACATCGGCAGTCGCTTGGTGGCCTGCTGTACGAAGTCGCCTTGCCCGGTGGCGAGCAGGTCGTCGACGATCGTCTTGGCCTGGTTCTGGATCTGATCGCTGATCGTGGCCACTTGACGCGGCGTGAAGACCGAACTGATCAGCTTGCGGGTTGCGCCGTGCTGGGGTGCGTCCATCGCCAGGAACGACATCGCCGCCTCGATCACGTCATCGGGGATCGCCTCGATCAACACACCGTGGCTCGAGCAGAAAAGGTCGGGATTCTTGCTGACGAACGCGATGTCCTCGTTGCGGGTCACGGCCCACACACCGTCGATGTCGGCAGGCACCACCGTGCCCTCGATCGGTGGATGCCAGCTGATCGGTCGTTCGTCACGCAGGATCTTGAACGACTTCTCACGTTCCTCGGCGGTCGTGTCCCAGAAGCTCAGCGGTGAGACGCTGATCGGGTCGAAGGGCGGTCGGACCGTGCTCGGCGCGGCTTCGATTGTCATGCGTGTGCCTCCAGGTAGCGAGCTTGCAGGGTGCGTTTGACGAGTTTTCCGGTGGCCGATCGGGGTAGTTCGTCGACGAAGTCGACCGAACGCGGGGCCTTGAAGTGCGCGAGCCGCTCACGGACGTAGTCGATGAGCTCCACGGCCAGTTCCTCCGACGGCGCCACGCCGTCGCGGAGCTGCACGACGGCCTTGACTTCTTGACCCATCTCGACGTGCGGAACCCCGATGACGGCGACGTCGAAGATCTCGGGGTGCAGTGTCAGTACGTTCTCCACTTCCTGCGGATAGATGTTCACCCCACCCGAGATGATCATGAAGGCCTTGCGGTCGGTGAGGAACAGGTAGCCGTCTTCGTCGAGGTAACCGATGTCGCCGACGGTCGCCCAGTTGTCGTGACCGGGATGCCTTGACTCGGCGGTCTTCTCGGGATCGTTGTGATAGATGAACGCCGGGGCGTCACGCTCGAAGTAGATGACACCGGGCTGGCCGGTGGGCACCTCGGCTCCGCCGTCATCGCAGACGTGGATGACACCGAGTGCCGCCTTGCCGACCGACCCCCGCTTGGTGCGCCACTCGGCGGTGTCGATCAGTGTGATGCCGTGGCCTTCGGTGGCACCGTAGTACTCGGTGAGGATCGGCCCCCACCACGCGATCATCGCGTCCTTCACGTCGGGCGGGCAGGGCGCCGCGGCGTGCACCGCCAACCGGAGCGAGGACGTGTCGTAGGCGGCGCGGGTCGCGTCGGGCAGTTGCAGCAGCCGCACGAACATGGTGGGAACCATCTGGGTCGCGGTGACTCCGAACCGCTCGATCGCGGCGAGGGCCGCCTCGGCATCGAAACGTTCCATGACCACGACCGTGCCGCCCAACGCGTGCACGCCGGCACACCATTTCAAGGGCGCTGCATGGTAAACGGGCGCGGGCGAGAGGTAGATGTCCTTGTCTGTGAAGCCGAAACCATGGGCCATCAGGCCGGCGATGCTGTCTCCGGGTTCGTCGACCTGGATCGGCAGCAGGCGCGGTTTGATCCCCTTTGGTCGACCGGTGGTGCCGGACGAGTAGAGCATCTCCGAGCCGCGGGGTTGATCGGTCAGTCGGGGTCCGGCCTGCTGCAGGAGGTCGACGTACGAACCGTAGCCGTCGATCGCCGCACCGAACGCGTACCGACTTTCGACATCGGGTATCAGTTCGGCGACTTCGGAGGCGAGTGTGGCCACGCCGCCGGATGCGATGAGCACGCGTGCGCCACTGTCTCGAACGATGTACGCCGCCTCGTCCCCCGACAGGTGCCAGTTCACGAACGTGACGTAGAGGCCGGAACGTATTGCTGCCCAGTAGATCTCGAATGCCTCGGGGGCGTTGTCCGACAACACCGCGATGACGTCACCTGTGCGTAGACCCAGCTGGTGAAGAGCGGATGCTAGGCGGGCCGAGTTCGTCTCGAGTTCGCCGTAGGTCACCGTTGCGTTGGAGCCGGCCATGATCACCGCAGGCCGGTCGGGTGATGTCGATGCGTGGGTTCCGGGATACATGGAGGTCCTTAGACGATCAGGTCGTCGCGACCGTCCTCTTTGAGACGTTCGATGTAGCTGCCGTACAGCTTCTTGCCCAGCGGCGCGAGCTTCAGCAGGCTGGCGACGTTGCCGTCGACCTTGACCTTTCTCTTCGCCATCGCGAGCGGCAGGTTGACCTTGCCCTGCCAGTACGCGTTGCCAATGTCGGCCGTCATCGTCATCGTGGCGGATGGAGACGGTCCCCCGGCCTGCCCGCCGGTGACCACCTTGTTCGGCATGTCGACTACCACGACGGCCTCGGGATCGCTGAAATCGAAGGCGACAACCAGTCCGGTATCGACGAGTTTCGGACCGATCACAGGATCCTCGAACGCGCTTTCGAAGATGCCGCCGATGTACTTGCTGACCTCTTCAGAGTTGTTGAACCCCATCGTTCGCTCCCTCATCTCACGCTATTCCAGAAACTTATTCTTGATTAAAAAATATGGTACGTATGATCGGCGCCACAGTCAACAGTCTGGGTTGCCTGCGACACGGCCGGGCGGCCGAGACTAGTGGCTGGTGGTCAGCGTGTACGTCTGGACGATCTCATCGACGACCAATTGGGCCGTCTCGGCGCAGGCGGTGGTGCCTCCGTTGGCATATTCCTTGACGGCGTCGCCGACGTTCCACAGCCCCTCGAACGGGGTATCGCGTGGCAGGTCGAACCCGGCGACAGCGCGTTGAGGCGGCCAGCCGTCGCGTGTGACCGCGATGTTTAGGATCCTGGCGTGCTGGTCGAAGCCGTCGATCTCATCGCGCAGATCCTGCAGAAGCAGTTCGGTCTCGGATTTCTCGTCGAAGTCCCCCAGGGATGGCTTGGGCACGGCGGTGCCCACGTAGAGGTTCCAACCGGCAGGCGCCATTTCCGGACAAACGTCGGTGAAGTTGGCGACGTAGGCGAGGCGACGCGACTTGGCGAAACTCAGCATCCCCGGCACGTCCACCAACCGGTCCCGGCTGGCGAAGTTCACCGAGATCATCGCGGTCGGGCGATTGCCTCGTTGCACCAGCTCCCGGTAGTCGTCGGGCACGTTGTCGGCTCCGATCAGCGCGACGGACGCTGCCGGTCCGACGTCACTGACAACGATGGGCGACGCGATTTCGGTTGCCGCGCCGTCGCGTTCGACGAGCACGCCCGTCACCTTGGTGCCGTCGACGACGATCTTCGTGACCTCAGTCGACAACCAGACCTCCCCACCATGGGAGGTCACCACGTTCGCCAGCGAACGCCACAGACCGATGGTGCCCTCGGGGTGAAAACCGAACCGCTTGAAGGCGCTCTTGCGGGTGAAGTAGGTCAGGAACACTCGAGCGGGCAGATCCTCGGAGCCCACGGCGAACACCGAGGCACACATGTTGCGGAAGATCCCGTGTACGCCTTCGTTCTTGGTGTACTTGGACACCCACTCGGCGGTGGTCAGCTCGTCCTCGGGCAGGCCGGAGTCCGACCGTGCCGCACCGATTCCCTTGACGAGCTTGGCGCCTTGGCGGGTCAGCTTGCCGAGGAGGAATCCCCACCCTCCCCCGGTGACGTCGACGTCCTTGCCGCCGATCCGGTAGAGGATCGGCGGGCTCGGTTCGCGGATGTCGAAGGGGGCGCCGACTTCCTCGAAGGTGTGTTGGGTGATGCCGCCGACCTCGATGACGATGGCGCCGTTGTTCACCTTGAACCCGTCGATGTCATCGGTCGAGGCGCGACCGCCGACCTTGTCGAGACTTTCGACGACCAGCGTGCGGTAGCCGCGGTGCGCGAGCCGGGCGGCGGTGAACAAGCCCCCTGCGCCCGCTCCGATGACGACCGCGTCGAACGATTGCTTCTCGGTCACCTTGTTTCCCTTCGTGTTTCAGTGGTGCTAGTACGACCGAGGAAGTCCGAGCGAGGTCTGGGCGACGAAGTTGAGCACCATTTCCCGGCTCACCGGTGCAGTGCGCATCAACCGCGTGATGAACCACAACTCCGATAGGCCGTACTCATGGGAAAGACCGTTGCCACCGTGGGTTTGGATGGCCTGGTCGAGGGCCTTCAGGGCAGCTTCGGACGCGGCGAACTTGGCGATGTTGGCGGCCTCGCCGGCCGACTGCCCGGCATCGAAGAGTTCGGCGCTGCGGATGGTGGCCAGCCGACCGAGCTCCACGGCGATGTGTGCCTCCGCCAACGGGTGCGCGATCCCCTGGTGGGCGCCGATCGGGGTGGACCACACCTGGCGTTGCTTGGCGTAGTCCGCCGCCTTGCCGATGGCATATCGCCCGACCCCGCTGCAGATGGCGCCGACCAGGATCCGCTCGGGGTTGAGCCCGGCGAACACCTGCCGCAGGCCATTGCCCGCCGTGCCGATCAGTGCGTCCGCGCCGACCTCGACGTCGTCGAGGAACACGGTGAACTGGCCGTCCGGGGACACGATCGACGTCTCGATCTTCTGCAACTGCAGGCCTGGACTGTTCGTGGGCACTACGAACAGTGACAGCGCGCTCTTCTCGGGCGTCGAGTGTTCGGCGTCCTTGGCCACCACCAGCAGAGCGTCCGCCTGATCGACGGCCGAGATGTAGTACTTCGATCCGGAAATCTTCCAACCCGCCGCGGTGCGCCGCGCGGTGGTGGCCACCTTGTGACTATTCGACCCGGCGTCGGGCTCGGTCAGCCCGAAGGCCATCTTCCGCGATCCGTCGGCAAGGTCGGGCAGCCATTCCCGTTTCATCTCCTCGGAGCCGTGGTGAGCCAGGATGCTGCCGCAGATCGCCGGCGAGATGACCCAGATGAGCATGGGCATCCCGTTGGCCGCCAGTTCCTCGACGACCACGACGGCCTCTGCCATGCCGCCACCCCCACCGCCGTACTCCTCGGGTAGGTGAACGCCTAGCAGGCCGGAGGCGCCCAGGTCCTTCCACAACTCTTCGATGCCCTGGCCGTTGCGGCCTCGCTCCAGGAAGTACTCCGGGCCGTACCGCGCGACGATGCCCGAAACGCTCTCCCGGATTGCCTTGTGTTCGGCAGAATCCTCGACGAGTCCTGACATGTTCTACCTTCCTTCGAACTGGGGGGTGCGCTTCGCGGCGAAGCTGGCGATGGCGTTGGCGGCGTCCACGGTGTCGCCGGTGGCCTTGATCCCCTCGGTCTCGGCCAACAGTTGCTGAGACAGGTCGTTGTCCCAGCTCTCGCGCAGCAGGTGCCGCATCCGGCCGAACGCGCGGGTGGGACCCTGCGCCAGCGACCCGGCCAGTGCGGCGGCGCGCTCGCGGAGCTCCGCGGCGGGCACGATTTCGCTGATCATGCCCCAGTCGAGCGCCTGCTCGGCCGTGATCGGACGGTTCTCCAGGTAGGCGCGGGCGGCGCGGGCGGGCCCGATCAGCCGGGGTAGGTGCCAAGTGCCGCCACCGTCTCCGGAGAGCGCGATTCCAGCGAAGGCCGTGACGAACTTGGTCCCTTCGGCCGCGAGCACGATGTCGGCGGCGTAGACGTACCCCAGCCCGCCGCCGGCCACCGACCCGTGGGCGGCAGTGACGATCGGCGCATCGATCCGGCTCAGGATGCGAAACGCCTCGTGAAACGGTGTCGTCATGCGGGAGAACAGCTTCCCGAGTTCGGCGGACGGCGACTGCAGGAAGTAACCGATGTCCCCGCCGACGGTCAGGGCGGGGCCGTTGCCGCAGATGAGCACGGCTCGAACGGATTGATCGGCGGCGATCCTGCGCGCTACGACCAGAGCCTCCTCCGCCATTCGCAGGTCGATGGCGTTGCGCACGTCGGGCCTGTTCAGACAGATGGTCGCGACGCCGTCGGTGACCGAGTAGTCGATCGTCTCCAGAGGCGCGTCCGCCCCGAGCGCCTCGGCCCAGGCGGCGGTGTCGGTCAGTTGGCGCAACGACGCGATGCGCCCGTCGTGGTCGAACCCCAGCACGTGAGTGAATTCGGCGTCCAGTGCCCGTCCCGAACGGCGGGCCACTCCCCGATAGCGTCCCGTCACCAACAGGCTGCCGTCATCGAGCACCCGAAACTCGTCGGGTTGAGCCTCGACCTTGAAGTGCTTGCCGATCTTCCACCAAAGGTTGCGCTGCATCGCTTCGGCGCCGCGGTGCTCCCCGCCCATGTCCAGCGGCAGTCCCTCCGCGGCGTGGCCGATGAAGCCGTCGCCCAGCAGCGCGTTGATCGAATCCCGATCGCCGCACGCCAGCGCCCGGTACAGCGCCTTGGCCGTCGACGCGACGTCGCCTCGTGTCTCGACGCTCATGTCAGGCCACGTACCTGACGATGGACTCGACGACCGCCGCCGGCTTGTCCGATCCCTCGACTTCGATCGTCGTGGTCAGGGTCGCCTGCACTCCGCCGCTGACCTCGGTGACCGTGGCGAGCTTCGATGCGGCGCGCAGTCGCGATCCGACCGGCACCGGCGTGATGAACCGAACCTTGTTGAAGCCGTAGTTGATCGCCATTGCGACGTTGTCCACGCGATACAGCTGATGCATGAAGTGCGGGACCAGCGACAGCGTCAGCAACCCGTGCGCGATGGTGCCTCCGTACGGCCCGTCCGCGGCCCGCTGCGGGTCGACGTGGATCCATTGGTGGTCGTTGGTCGCCTGCGCGAACTGGTCGATCCTCGCCTGGTCGATCACCAGCCAGTCGGTGGGACCTAGATCCGTGCCGACGGCCGCCGTGAGCTCTGCGAGTTCGTTGAAGACCGTCAACTGGTCGTTATCACTCTGGGTACTCATCTTCTGCTCCTCAGACCCTCAGTCCGGCCAGCTGGCCGTCGCGAATTTGATCCAGGTACTCGGACATCCCGTGCAGGGTCGTGCCATCCTGGGCTGTCCACACCGTTGCCGCTTCCGCAATCCTGGTGGCGTTGAGCGCACTGTCGTCATCGCGCCGTCGATGGCGAAGCGGAACGACGGCGTCCACGTCACCGCGGAATACCCAGCGGCGCCGTGCTGCCGCCAAAGCGACCGTCATCGAGTGCGGCTGGGATTCACCGTCACGCTCGGTCGAGACCTCGACGACGTCACATACGTGGAGATCGGTTCCATCCCACACGAATCCGCCTGATCGATCGGCTCCCTCGGGATCGCCGAAGTAGGCGCCCATGAACCCCAGCCCGTCAGCCGACCCGTGCACCCACCGATAGAAGTACGGCGCCTGCCAAGAACGTGGGCCCCAAGAATGGTCGCGAAGTCCGAAGCCGTGGACGGCGATCGCGCGGTTGCCCAGGACCAGTTGCCCACTGGCCCTGGTCAGTTGCTCATAGTGATGCGGGGCGAACGACTCACCGTTACCGTCGAAGGTCCCGGCGTATGGCGGTGCGACAGCTCGGAAGTCGAGCGTGGCCGTCAATTCCGTTGCTGGCGTGCTCGAGAGCACCTTCTTGGGATCGGCGAGCGCGCTCGGGTCGGTCAGTACGTGGACGGTGCCATCGAAGGTCACGCGGACCAGCGTGAACGGTTCGACGACCTCGACGGCGAGGCCCCCGCCGCGAAATGCCTCGTCGGAATCCAGGCGTGGCCGAGCGAAGCCGAACGCGATTGATCCATCGGGTAGGTACAGGCAGACGGTCCGCTCGCCACGCCCCTCGTTGGGCCGTTTGGCCAGTCGCAGAAATCCACCAACTCCGGCGACGGGGTCGTGGAACTGAAAGTACATGGACTCGTTGAAGTTCGGTTCTGGCCCGAGCTCATGGGTGTAATCGTCTGCCGGGGAAAGGTTCACGTCGCGGCCATCAGGTCTGTTGCGGCGGTCGCCAAGAGCGTCGCGATCGAGTGATCGAGAAGATTCAGGTCGAGGTCCCCGTGGCTCCCCAACGCCCCTGACCGACGGCGCGCGACCACGCCCTGCAGCAGGGTCGCCGCTCGCCATTGCGAGAATCCTCGGTAGTAGCCGATCCGACTGACGTCGAAACCCGTTGCACGGCAATATTCGTCGACCATCGTCGCCCGGTCGGGGAAGCCGCCCGCTCGGGTGGGGCTCGGCATCGAGATCGACTGTTCGTCGGGTTGGCGCCAGTCGTCGAGTAGCCAGGCCAGATCGGCAAGCGGGTCCCCCAGCGTGCATAGCTCCCAGTCCAGCACGGCCGTGATCCGCGACCCCTGGACCAGCAGGTTCGACAGGCGAAAGTCACCGTGCATGATGACGACGGGAGCGCCGACGGGCGCTCCGGCGGCGAGGCGGGTCCGCACGCCGTGCCACCCCTCGTCGTGATCGCTTGACTGGCCCACACGTTCCCAGGTCGCCGAGAGCCTGCGGATCTGACGCTGCACGTAGGGTGTCGCGCTCAACGAACCGAGCTCACCTAGTCCCACCCCTGCGGGGTCGAGCGTGTGCAGCCTGGCGAGGGTATGGATGACGCGCAATCCGAGTTCGTACCGAGCTGGCGGCGCAAGCGCAGCTGCATCGCCCTCGCCCTCCAGGGGTGCGCCCGACACCCGCTCCATCACGAAGAAGGCGGCGCCCCCTGGTGCGGTCCCCGTGCCGATGACTCGCGGAACGGGGATGTCGCTGCCTGCGAGACTGGACACGATGCGCGCCTCGCGCGCCACGTCGTGCGCCGACTCGGCGTGGTTGCCGGGTGGAGGCTCGCGCATCACCCATTGCCAGCCGTCCGCGGCGGTGACGATGGTGGTGATGTTCGACTGGCCGAAGCCGACACGGGCGATCGTGACGTCGCCCTCGACGCGTTCGCCCCGGGCTCGCAACCAGGCCGCCACCGCGCACGGATCGTCGCACATCAGGCCGGACGCAGCCGGGGGGTGCGTACTCGACGTCGACACCGTCCACCTCTCGTCCGTCGTGATCACCGTGCAGATCTATTTAATCTAGATTAGACCATTACCTACCCGGTGCCAAAGACCCAGTCGTAGGCGGCTCAGGTATCTTTCTATTGTATGTTAAATTCTGTTTGGCAGTCCGAGCACGAGCACCCCGATGCGGAGGCAGCAGATGAAGATCGGCATGCCCATCAGCTATGCCGGCGATTTCCGGGAGACGATCGCCAACCTGCGTGACTTCGAGTCCGTCGGACTCGACCGGGTCATGGTGCCCGAGGCCTACGGGTTCGATGCCGTCACCCAGTTGGGCTACGCTGCGGCGTCGACCCAACGGGTCGAACTGGCCTTCGGCATCCTGCCCATGTACTCCCGCAGCCCCACCAACCTGGCGATGACGGCGGCGGGCCTCGACTACGTCAGCAATGGACGCTGCATCCTTGGACTGGGTGCATCCGGCCCCCAGGTCATCGAAGGGTTCCACGGCGTGAAGTACGACGCGCCCCTTGGCCGTGCCCGCGAGCACGTGGAGATCTGTCAGAAGATCTGGCGACGGGACAAGATCGAGCACCAGGGTGTGCACTACCAACTCCCCCTCACCGAGGCAGCCGGCGGTAGCGGCCTGGGAAAGCCGCTGCGCATGATGAATCGCCCAGTACGGGAACGGATTCCCATGCTGCTCGCAGCAATCGGACCGAAGAACGTCGCGCTAGCCGCCGAACTCTTCGATGAATGGCAGCCGTTCCTGTTCCATCCCGAGCTGGCAGAACTCGCCTTCGGTCCGGCCTTGGCCGTGGGCAAGGCCAACCGCGATCCCGCATTGGAAAAACTTGGCATCGCCGTACAGACCTTCCTACTGATCACCGACGATCCCGATGCAGCAGCCGCGGCAACGGAGGGGGTGCGCGATCATGTCGCGCTCTACGTCGGCGGGATGGGAGCCCGGGGAAAGAACTTCTACAACTCCCTGTTCGCCCGCTATGGCTATGCCGACGAGGCCGAGTCGATCCAACGGCTCTACCTCGACGGCCACAAGCAAGAAGCCGCGGCCGCCGTGCCCGACGAATTCGTCCGGTCGATTGCCCTCATCGGTCCGGTCGAACACGTCCAGCAGCGGCTGTTCGCCTATCGAGCAGCCGGAGTGAGCTGCCTCATCGCCGAGCCGCTGGCCCGATCGCACGCCGAACGCGTCGAGCACGTAGCCCAACTCAAGGAACTCGCCGGCTAGCCATACCGTGCTAGCCGTCAGCGCGCCAGCAGCTCGGCGAGTTTGAACTTCTGCACCTTGCCCGTCGGCGTCTTCGGCAGGTCCTCGGCGTCCACGAACACCACCCGCTTCGGTACCTTGAACTTGGCCAGGCCGTTCCGGCAGATCGTCAGCACGTCGGTCTCCGTCAGTTCAGCGCCGGGTGCGGGAACCACGACGGCACAACCGATCTCACCCCACCGATCGTCGACCAGCCCGATGGCGAAGACCTGGCTGATGTCATCGTGCCGGGCGAGCAGGTCCTCGATCTCCTTGGGCATCACCAGCTCACCACCGCTCTTGTAGAGCTCCTTGCTGCGTCCGGTGACGTGGAGGTACCCGTCGGCGCGCACCACCCCCAGATCGCCGGAGTGCAGCCACTCACCTCGCAGCACCGCCGCTGTCTGCTCGGGCCTGTTCCAGAAGCCCTTCATCACCGTGGGGCCGCGGGAGACCAACTCCCCCTCCTGCCCAGCCTCCAGGTCCACCCCAGTGGCCGGATCGACCGTCTTGTAGCTGACGAGCTCATCGGATCCGGTAATCGAGGCAGCGCCAGCCATTTTCGGCCTTCCGGCGGTCTCGGTGGTCAGGTTCAACGGGTCCTCCGGACGGGTGAGGGTCATTGCGCCGCCGCACTCCGTCATGCCGTATCCGGTGACGATCTCGCGCACGCCGAACTCTTCCGCTATCTGCGTCCACAACCAGATTGGCGCAGGTGCGGAGCCACACAGGATCGCGTTGAGCGAGGACAGGTCGTACTGCGATCGAACCGGGCTCTCCACCATGGCCACGGCCATGGTCGGCACGCAGAGCACGTCCGTGGCGCGGTGGCGCTGGATACCCGCGAAGTAGCGTTCGGCGCTGAATCCGGTGAGTGGGATGACCGCGCCCCCGACGTACATCACCGAGAGCAGGCCCTCCACGTAGCCGAACATGTGGTAATAGGGCAGCGAGAATAGGATTCGACGGCGATCCTCGAAGGCGCGGGTGAGCGCCGACGCGTAGGCCGTCCGCAGGACGGCGTCGTGTGAGGTGATCACGCCTTTGGGCGTTCCAGTGGTCCCACTCGTGTAGAGCATGTCGGCGGAGTCTTCTGGACTGGGCGCAACGCTGCCGCCGATGTGCCGATGTTGAGCTCCCAACGCGGACAGATTGGTGATTGAAAGGACGTCGCCGCGGGCCCGCCCGTCCGTGTCGCGCAAGACGACATGGCGCAGTCCGGGTACTGCATCGTCGCTACGATCCGGTCGGTGCGCGAAGCCGGTGGAATCCCAGCCGGGGGCGATGCCATCCAGCATCGCCTGATAGTCCAGTCCATCGAAACTCGTCATCGTCACGAGGATGCGACAAGCCGAATCGGCCAGCACGTAGGCCAACTCGTCTTGCTTGTAGAGGAAGTTGAAGGGAACGGCGACGGCGCCCACGCGCGAGATCGCGAACTTGACGGTCACGAACTCGGGATAGTTGGCCATGACTATTCCGACGCGGTCACCGGGCCTTACCCCTAGTTGTCGTAAACCGGCTGCCAGACACTGCGATTGATACGCAACGTCGCGGTAGGTGAGCATCGAGTCGTCGCAAATGACCAGAGGCCGACTCCCGAAGTATCCGGCACACGCGTCGAGCCGACCGTGAAGCGTGGTGGGCTTCCACTCCGGGAAGGCGGTACGAAGTGCTGTCCGCCGGGCCTCGATGTCGTGCGCCGTCGGGGCGGTCGTCGTCATGGTCTCAGATCTCCCGTAGCTGTCCGCGCAGGATTGAATCGCGCAGTTCGAACTTGCGCACCTTGCCCGTCGGTGTCACCGGTAGCGCGTCGGTGAGGAACCAACGCGCCGGCATCTTGAACGGCGCGAGGCGCTTTCCCAGATAGGCGCCGATGTCGGTCTTGGCCACGTCCTCGGCACCCTCGCTGACCCGGACCACGGCAGCCACGATCTCGCCCCAACGCTCGTCGGGCAGTCCGACGACTGCGGCATCCAGGACGGTGCGGTGATCGATTAGCACGCCCTCGATCTCGGCGGGCGAGACGTTCTCCCCACCCCGGATGATCAGTTCCTTCAGACGGCCGGTGACGGTGAGGTAACCGCGAGCATCCAGGGTGCCGAGGTCGCCGGTGTGGACGTAGCCGTCGGCGTCGATGGTGCGAGCAGTCGCATCATCGTCGTTGAGGTAGCCGACGAACTGCTGATACCCGCGTGCGCAGATCTCGCCGGTCTCGCCCACGGCGAGCGTCTCGTTGGTCACGGGGTCGACGATCTTGCACTCGACCTTCGGCAGCGGCCGTCCCACGGTCGCCATTTGATCGGCCCGCGAGTCCGACGGGCGGGTCGCCGAGAGCACGGGAGCCAGCTCCGTCTGCCCGAACAGGGTGATGACGGAGGCACCGAACACCGTCTCGGCGCTTTCGATCATGCTCGCCGGAACGTTGGCGGCGCCGCCCATGATGACCCGCAACGTCGGCGCCGGCGCGGTTGCCGTGCGTTGACACTCCAGAAGCGCACCGAGGACCGCGGGGACGTAGAAGAGCACGGCGGCGTCCTCGCGACGTAGCGCCTCCAGCACCGGAGCCGGCCGGAATCGTTCGATCAGCACCACCGCCCCGCCGATCCAGAGTGGGCCAAGGGTCGCGATCACGCAGCCCGCGGTGTGAAACATCGGCAACGGATTCAGACACACCGAGCCGGCCTCGACTTGAACGGCCTCCAACGTCAGCTTTGCGACGTTGACCAACGACCTGTGCTTGAGCAGTACTCCCTTGGGCCGGCCCGTCGTGCCGGAGGTGTACTGGAGCATGACGACCTCGTCGGCGTCAGTCGGCGTGCTTGCAAGCACGGTGCGGCTCGCCTCGGAAGCCTGCCAGTGCCCTCGGTCGGTGAGCGAGACGCAGCGCAGCCGCGGTAGTCGCGGGGCCACTGCCGAGACCACGCCGGCCAGGTCGTAGTCGCCGCTGCGGTCGGCGTGGATGAGCACCGCGGCACCAGAATGGGCAAGCGCGTACTCCAGTTCCTCCTCCCGCAACGCGGGGTTGAGCGCGACCAGAACCATGCCCGCCAGCGCCGCTCCGTACTGAATGACCGGCCACTCAACGACATTCGGAGCCCAGATGGCGATGTAACTGCCCCGCTGAGTGAGTTCGCACAGCGCTGTCGCCACACGGCCGGCTTGGTCGTACAGCTCGGCGTAACTGAGTCGCACCTCGACCCCGTCGCCGTGACGGACTCCTACGATCGCCAGTCGATCGGAGTGCACGCGCGCCTGCTGGGCCAACAAGCCACCCACCGTGAAGTCGACGAGATCGGCGCTGTGGTCAGCGGGCCAATACGCGCGACTGAGGGCGGAGCCGCTCGCTCGGACTGGCGTCATCGTGCCTCCCGTTCGGCCTGCTCGACGCGCAGGGTTGGATCGAGATCGCCGAATACCGATTAGAAAATCATGCCGCAGGTATGCACGAAAGGTCAATACAAGCAGCGTTCGCTGCGTATATGGCCGGAATACCACAGGCGAATCGACAGTAGAAAAACCTTTAACGCTTTCTTGACTCGCGTCGGGGGACTGGGCGTTCCGACATCCCAACGGCCACTCCACCGCCTACCGGTCAATGCACATCGACACGTCCGGAGAGTGTCTGTCGTTCAAGGACTTCCACTCCTGTGACCACGAGCGGTCAGCGGCCCAGTTCGCGACCGACGACGGAAACGAACGACACACAGCCCCCTGGGCGGCCGCCGAGATTGTGCGTCAATGCCGTATGCGGGTCCGACAGTTGGCGGTCACCCGCGGCGCCACGGAACTGCAGCCAGGCTTCGTACAGCATGCGCAGCCCGCTCGCGCCGACCGGATGACCGAATGACTTCAATCCACCGTCGGGGTTGATCGGTAGGCGCCCGCCGGCGTCGAAGTCTCCACCGAGCACGTCCTTCCACCCGTGACCGGCCTCGGAGAAACCGAGATCCTCCATGAGGACGATCTCGGTCGGAGTGAAGCAATCGTGGACCTCGGCCATCGACAATTGCGTCCCGGGGTCATCGATGCCCGCCTGGCCGTAGGCATCACGCGCCGCCTTCACCACTTCCGGGAAGGTCGTGTAGTCGAACTCGGGATCCATCGAACCCCTGGTCGAACCGGCGACGAGGGAAAGCCCTTTGACGTACATCGGCGTATCGGTGTACTCGAGCGCCCTGTCTGCGGGAACGATCAGCGCACACGCAGCGCCGTCCGACACTCCCGAGCAGTCGAACACGCCGAGCCGCCCGGCGACCTTGGCGGCCCGCTCGATGGTTTCGAGCGACACTGGTGAGCGGAACTGCGCCTTGGGATTTCGGGAACCGTTGTCGTGGTTCTTCCAGGCCACGTGTGTCATTGCCGCCCGCATCTCGTCGGGGTGGACCCCGTGCCTCGCGCAGTACGCCGGGTCGAGCAGCGAGAACGCAGCGGGTGCGGTCATCGACAACTCGGGGGACGTACCGTCACTCGGCGGGTCGCTGCGCACGAGACCCGAGAAGCCGGAATCCTTCAGCTTTTCGACTCCCACCGCCATCACCACGTCGTAGGCACCCGCAGCCACTCCGTAACAGGCGTTGCGGAAGGCCTCCGACCCCGTGGCGCAGTAGTTCTCGACACGGGTCACGGGCTTGTCGTCGGTGGACAACGCGCGACTGAGCGTCAGCCCGGACTGGCCCGAACCAAGGGTGCCAAGCCAATACGCGTCGATGTCGCCCTTGTCGATGTTCGGCGTCGAACCGATGCACTCGCCGAATGCCTCCAGGATCAGATCCTCGGTGGAACTGTCCCAGCGTTCGCCGAAACGGGTACATCCCATGCCGACGACCGCGACCCGGTCAGTGATTCCGCGGCTAGCCATCGTGCTCCGATCCGGTCTCCAGCACATGCGACTTCCAGAAGTAGTCGTGTACGCCGCCTGCGGTGAACAGTCGGCGAAAGGTGAACGCGACCCTGGTACCGACGCGCAGACGCTCGGGTTCGGCGTCGGTGACCTCGATGGTGCATCGACCGCCGCCGTCGACGTCGAGGACCGCCTGGATCATGGGCGGTGACGGCGAGTATGCGAGGTAGTCCACGGTGTGAGTGACGATCGTGCCGTGAAGAGTCGCAACGGGGGCTGCGTCCATGTCATCGGTGGTTCCACAGCGACGACACACGCGCAACGGGGGAAGATGGACGAATCCGCATTGGCGGCAACGTGCTCCGGCGAAGCCGAATTTCCACTCCTCGGCGCGTGCGGCCGGGGGCGCTGCGGGCCGGTCAGGTTCGGGACGCCGGGGTGGCTCTAGTTCGACCAGGCCGTGCCATGACAGATAGGTCAAGTGCGGCACCACGATACCTTCTACCAGCTGGAGGCTGACCGGGGTTGTCTGACGAGCGAGCGGCAGGTGCGCCGTGGTGCGCAGGAGAACGGCGTCACAGCCGTCGAACGCCGAGATGACCAGGATCGTGTCGTCGGGCTCCGCGACGTCGAACACGGAGGCCAACGCGATGCCGGCGTCGGCTACGCCGGAGAACCCGACGGGCGACGTGCGAGTCGACTTGAGCGCCTTCACGAGAGTGCCGACCCGTTTGGTGATCGCACTGTTGGGACAGGCGACCACGACGTGATCGACCTCCGCCAACCCGGTCTCATCGAGTATTCGATCGGCGGCGGTTCGGATCAGAGCCGCGTAGCGGTCCGCGCCGAAGCGCTCTTCCCATTGCTCGCCGGTGATCGATCGCGGCGATCGCCAGCGGTCGAGGAACTCGGCCGTGTGCGAGGTAGTGGCGAGCACGTCGGCGATCGCAGGTCCCTCGCCGAACAGCAGCGCGGCAGCGCCGTCGCCACCGAGTCGTTCGTCGGCAGAGCCCGGTCGACCCACCCGGACATCCGCCGTCAGCGCCAACCCACCCGTGGCGGCGGCGGATCGCCAGGCCGCAAAGCCGCTGCGGCCCGTGCCGCACATGTCCGTCGCGAACGAGGCGTACGGCAGCCCGAGCGCGGAGTGAATTGCCGTCGCATTGGTCTTGTCGGCGTACGCGGGGCTGCTGGTCGCGAAGTAGAGGTTCGCGGGCAGTGTGCGACCTTCGAGTACCCGGGCGGCAGCCGCGACGGCCATCGTGGTGCTGTCTTCGTCGTACGACGCGACCACGCGGTCCCCGCGACGAAGCCCGACGTCGCCGCCAGCCAGTCGATATCGGGGAACATACGTCGCGTAGGCGATCAACGACGCGGTCATTGCTTCACTCCCCGGAATAGTGCTGCGATGCCCTGCCCGCCGCCGATGCACATCGTCTCGAGGGCCAATCCCCCATCGCGGCGGCGTAATTCGTGCAACATGGTGGTCAGGATGCGTACACCGGTGGCGCCGATCGGATGCCCGAGGGAGATTCCGGATCCGTTGACGTTGAGCCTGTCGTCGACGTCGGAGAGCTTCACTCCCCAACCGGACAGCACCGCGAGCACCTGCACGGCGAACGCCTCGTTGACTTCGATGAGAGACAGCTCGTCGAAGCCGAATCCGGTCCTGCTGAAGAGCTTCTCGACCGCGCCGACGGGCCCGATACCCATGCGTGACGGCTCGCACCCGACCGCAGCCCAGCCTTCGAGGTAGCCGATGGGCTCCAACCCCAGTTCGTCGAGGAGGTCCTCGGCCACGACGAGGCAGGCTGCGGCCGCGTCGTTCTGTTGACTCGAGTTGCCCGCGGTCACGGTGCCGCCGGGCGTCACCGTGCGCAGCTTCGCCAGCGTGGTCGTCGTGGTGTCGGGTCGCACGCCCTCATCGCGGTCGAACGTGATGGGCTCACCGCGACGCTGTGGCACCTCGACGGCGACGATCTCGTCGTCGAACGCGCCGGACTGCGCAGCAGCCGCGGCTCGCTGGTGGCTGCGCGCGGCGAATGCGTCTGCCGCGTCGCGGTCGATGCCGTAGTCCGCGGCCAGGTTCTCCGCTGTTTCGATCATTCCGCTGATCTCGCCGAAACGCCATGCAGGCTGGGACCTCTCGCGGCCACGATCGAGCCTGTCGTAGAGAACCTGATTGCCCGACCTTGCGCCCCAGCGCGCGGTGGTCGTGTAGTGCTCGATGTTGCTCATCGACTCGACTCCGCCGGCGATCACCACGTCAGCAGCACCGGTCTGTACCGTCATCGCCGCCGTGATGACGGCCTGCAGCCCGCCACCGCATCGGCGATCAATCTGCAGCCCCGGCACCTCAATTGGGAGGTTCGCGTGCAGCGCCACCCAGCGCCCGATGCACGGCGCCTCCGAGTTCGCGTAGGACTGCGCGAAGACGACGTCCTCGATACGACCCGGATCGACACCGCTGCGCTGCACCGTCGCCTCGACCACTTTCGCTGCCAGCTCCTCGGCCCGCAGCGGCCGCAGGCTACCTCCGAAGGTACCGACGGCGGTGCGAACCGGTGCGACGATCGCCGCGCGCCTCACGCGTCACCGCGCCAGCGATCGGCAGACGGATCGAGCAGCGCCGCCAGTTTGCCCGCGGGCAGCCAGATGACGGTCTCCAACTCAAGGGCGTCGAGAAAGCGTACCCGCCCGGTCCGCAGATCTTCCAGACGCAGGCGTGGCGAGTTCCCCTCGTCGTCGATGTTGACCGACACCTGCGCGAATTCGCTCTCGACCACGGGGCCGACGCCAGGCACGTTGACGGGTGCTCCCCCGCCGAAGTCGACGCCCATCAGATCAAGAAGCCCATGGTCGGAAGCGGCTTGTCCTTGTCCACCAGATCCACCTTCTTGTAGGACATCCGCAGGACACCCTCCACGCGGCGTAGTCGGTAGGTCACCCGCCCACCCCACAGATGGTTGCCACGCGCGCGGGATTCGAGCACCAGGAAGTTCGCCCCCACCTCAAGGTCGGTGCCGCCGATCGAGGCTGCCCGGCCGCCAAGGAGTTCGATGTTGGAGATCGACCGACGCAGGTTCGACGGCGGCGCCTGGGCGTAGCGCCTGCCGGTCCGGAGTTGTTTGAGCCGGGTGGAGATCCGATTCCGGTTGTCGTACATCACCGACATCGTTTCCATCGGGTCGACGCTGTCGTTGCCGGCGGGAACCCAGTAGAGCGCGTCGTCGGTCCACAACTCCTCCCATGAGTCGTAATCACTCTCATCGGCGAAACGCGCTTCGCGATAAAGGAACTGTTCGACGTCTCGAACGTCGAACCCGTCGGGCACCGCCATCAAGCCTTCGGCGATCTCGGTGGCGTTGGTCATGGTGCCTCCATCAACGAGGCGTAGTGCGACCAGAAGCCGCGCATACCCGTTTCGTCCGTGGCCGATCCGATCGTGAAGCCGTTTTCGTCGATGCGTTCCCGGTGTAGTCCACGGCGGACGTCGAGCCATTCCGGCTGCCTCGCCTCGAGGCCGAGCTGATTGCGCTCGTACATCTCGGTGTCGTCGGCCAACAACATGCCGGCAGGCCCGACCGAGCCCACACACTGCGAAACCATCCGCTTGTTCAGTTCCTGAGCGCCCGCGAGCTGGACCGCCGTCGAGTACTGGACGCATTGGTTGACCGAGACCGGCTGAATGTTGAAGACCTGGATCTCCGCGATGAAGAGGTTGGGAAAGATCATCACGTGCGGCGCACCCTCGATCAAGATCTGATCGGCGGCGTCACCGTGCAGTTCGCGCATCGCCGCGACGTAGTTCGGCACCCGTTGTTCAGTCGTCCCGAACCACCGCATCGGTTCCGCGAACTTGCGAAACTCCGGCCGCAGGTCATTCTCGCTGTGGCCGTTGCCCAAGTTTCGCGTGACCGCTGTCGAGGCGTCGCTGTAGAGCGGGCCGATCGTGCTTCCGGTCACCCCGAAGATCGAACCGTGGACGAACTGCGGGTGATATCCGTCGGTCTCGTTTTCTGCCAACAGCTTCCAGTTCGCGCCGGTCTCGTGCTGGAGCCATCCTGCAGTCAGTTCAACCTTCCCCTGCGGCGAGAGCCCAACCAGCCGGTCGATCTCACCGACGGCGGCACCTAGATGCTCGAGGAGTGACGGCCCTTCGACGGCGAAGCTGCCGAAGACGAAGCCCTGGTACGACTCGACTCGGGGCACCCGCCCCATTGCAAGGTCGAGTTTGCGGCCGTTGTATCCCTTGAAGAACGGGAAACCGATCAGTTCGCCGGTGTTTCGGTAGGTCCAGCCATGGTAGGGACACCGAAAGGTCGCGGAGTTTCCCCTTGCGTCGTCGCAGACCTGATTCCCGCGGTGCGCGCACCGGTTCAGGAGCAGATGAACCGCGCCCTCGCGATCCCGCGTCATGATGACGTCTTGCAGGCCGAGGCGCTTACGCACGTAGTCACCTGGCTGCGCCACTTCACTTTCGTGGCCCACGAATACCCAAGTGCGATACCAGATCTTCTGAAGTTCGTCGGCGAAGATGGCCGGATCGGTGTACAACGAACCGTGCACCTTGTCGTGCTTGATCAGCGGCGCGACGCGGCTGCCGCCCGGGACACCGAGATCCGGAGGCTTGACCTCCGTGATTCCTGAAGTCACTCTGGAACTCCTTCCTTGGTGCCGAAGACGGCGCGACGCTTCTCTCGAAACGCTGCGACGCCCTCGGCGAAATCGTCACTGCCGAATAGCGCGGCCTGATGGGCTGCTTCGCGGTCGAGCACGTTGAACGGGGACAACCCGGGCGCGGCCGCGAGCAACGTCTTGATGACGGCGAGTGCCTCGGCGGGCGCTGCCGCGAGTCGGCTCGCGTCCTGAAGCGCAGCGTCCAGCGTTTCTCCTGGCTCGGCCAGCGCGTCGACGAGTCCGATGTTCAGTGCTTCCTCCGCGGGAATCGGCTTGGGCAGCATCAACATCTGCCGAGCTCGGGCCACGCCGACACGGCTCGGCAACGAGACGTAGGCACCCATGTCGCCGGCCAACCCCACCGCGGTGAACGTGGTGGCGAACCGGGCGTCGCGCGCTGCGACTACACGGTCACAGGCGGCGGCGAGGGCAGTCCCAGCGCCGAAGGCCGATCCCTCGACCGCGGCGATCACGGGTTTGTCAGTGCCCCAGATCGCCCGAATCACCCGTTGCGCCAGCTGTGCCCGCTCCAGCGCCTCCTGCGGTGCCATGCGCTCCATCGTGCTGATGTCACCTCCGGAACAGAAAGTGTTGCCTGCTCCGGTAAGCACGACGGCCCTGACCGACGCGTCGCGGTCGGCGCCCTCGATGGCGTCGGCCAGCGCCAGGCGCAATGGGATGTCGATGGCATTGCGTTTGTCGGGCCGATTCAGAGTGACCACTGCGACCGCGCCGACCTTCTCGGTGATCACCGGACCATCGGCCCGCGGCCGGAACTGCTGAGGGGACGTCGTCATCGCTGGAACCGAGGCTGTCGCCGCTCGATGACCGCACGCAGCCCTTCGAGGGAATCGGCGGTGCCGGACAGTTCGGAGACGGTACGCGCCTCCTCGGCCAACCGTTGTTCGACCGAGGCTCCGATGCCGCTCCACACCAGTCGCTTCGTCGCCGACAGTGCCTGGGTGGGCAGCTCGACGAGTTGTCGCGCCAGTTCCTCGGCGCGGCTTTGCAGTTCGGCGTCCGCCACGACCTCGGTGATCAGCCCGATGTTCAGTGCCTCGGCGGCGGTGAGCGTCGGATTGGTCAAAACGATCCGTAACGCCTGACGTAGCCCAACGAGCTGGGTGAGCGTCACCGACACCCCGCCGTCTGGTGCCATCCCGACCCGCACGGCACCGGAGAAGAACTTTGCCGATTCGGCGGCGACCACGATGTCGGAAGCGCAAACCAGCCCCAAGCCACCTCCACCGGCGGCGAACCCCTGCACTGCTGTCACCACGGGCGCTCGAAGCTGGATGAGCGCGGCCGAGGCTAGCTGCAGCCAGGCGGTGGCCTCGCGTAGGTACTCCGGTAGCGCGGCGCCCTTGGACTCGAAGGTATGGATGTCTCCACCGGCGCAGAAGTTCCGACCCTCACCGGTGAGCAGCACGACCCTGACCGCGGGATCGGCGTGACACGCCAGAATCGACTCGTGCAGCGACTTCAGCAGTTCGACATTGAGCCCGTTGGACACCTCTGGTCGATTCAGGCGTAGGCGACCGATGCCGTTGTCGACGTCGAGCGTGACCGGGGGCGCAGAACCAATTGTCGTCATTGCTTAACTCCTCGTTCGCTGAACACCTTGGCGCCATCGCGCCCGGTCCCCTGGCTGATGTGGCTCACCACTGACTCGATCTCGTGATCCAGGCCGTCGCTCAGGGGAGAGCCCAACCCCAAGGCCACCAATTGCTTGATCGTCGTGACCGCGCTCCGGTCCCGCCCAGCCATCGTGGCGGCGAAATATGTTGTCTGGTCGTTGAATTCCTCGTCCGGATAGCAGCGGTAGGCCAATCCGAGTCGGACTGCGTCAGCACCCGACAGCCGGTCGCCGCTCAGCAGAATCCCCAGTGCCTGTTGTCGTCCGATCAGCCGAGGCAACCGCTGGGTACTGCCTCCACCGGGGATCATTCCGAACTTGATGTGGTTGTCCGAGATCCGCGCCCCGTCGCTCGTCAGGACGATGTCCGCAGCCTGCATGAGTTCAAATCCGCCAGCCATCGCCACCCCTTGAACTGCTGCAATGACTGGCACTTCGATACTGGCGATGGCATCGCATGCGCGCCGGAACGCGACAAACAAGGACTTCAGAGCGGAGGCGCCCTGGGCCCTCAGTCGCTCAACCTCAGCGAAATCGCCTCCTGCACAGAAGTTTCCACCAGCGCCCTGTATGACGACGACGTGTACGTCGCTTTGCGCGCCCATGGTCAGAATGGCGCCCTCAAGCTCTTGCCCCAAGGCAACGGTGATGGCGTTCATCTGTTCTGGTCGGTCGAGGGTGATTCGACCGATGGCGCCATCGACTACGGTCGACACCGCGGTCATATGCATCGCCCTCCGCCGACCTCGATCACCGAACCGGTGATGGAGCTCGAGAGCTCCGAGCCTAGAAAGGCCATGGCCCCAGCCAACTCGGCAGGCTCGCCCGCGCGTTTGATCGGGACGGCTGCCGTGATGACGGTGTCGAAGTCTTCAACGGTCATCTTCTTCAACGATGCGTCTCGCGTAATTCCCGCGTTGTTGACGAAGATGTTCAGCCTGCCGACGGCAACGCGGTTCTGTAGCAGTGGCTCGGCCATGGGCGCTGCGTCACTCCGGTCCTTCATCATCATTTCTAATCTATATTAAACGAACTCGGGCGCGGGTACAAGCAGGGCACCGCCGGAGGACGGTCGCGGAACTACTTGCGCAGGGGCCGGCAGTGCTTCCAAAATTGAGTTCGAGGTCGGTGCCAAAAGCTCGTGCGCGCAGACCACCGCCGACCAGCCGGCGGACTCTCGCGGGCCAATCACCAAACCATCCAGGCCGTCCAACGCTGCTATCGCACGGAAACGCCGATCTGGAATGTCGCGATCGCAAGTTCGGGTGCGAGTCCCTCTGCGCCACGCGTGAAGCTCGGGGATCGTGCACCTTCGAGCAGCACACGCCAGCCCCGGCCCTTGCCCGATGGCCTTGATCAATTCCATCCCGATAGGAGTTCGGCACGTTTTCGACTGTCAGACAGCGTGATTCAGCCGCTGTCTTTTACGTTTCTAGTCTGTGTTAAATTTGCAAGGCCGTCGGGCCTGCCGTCCGCGGGGAAGGAACCGGCTTACGGATGCAGCACCAAACTACTTCGATCGGCGAACAGGACGGTCTCGAGGAGATCAGCGCGAACGTCGTACGGATTCCGCTGCCCCTTCCACTACCGGACCTAGACTCCGTCAACTCCTACGCCATCCGGGGCGATGACGGTGTCACTCTCGTTGATCCCGGATGGGCCGACGAGCGCAGCGAACAGCTTCTGTTGAGCTCTTTGCGCCAGCTGGGCTACACCCCAGGCGACGTGCTCCGCATCCTGGTCACGCACGCACACTGGGACCACTACTCTCGCGCCATTTCATGGCAACGCCGATACGGCGCTGCCGTCTTCCTCGGGCGTCAAGAACATCACACGATCGAAGCATTCGAGGAGGTGGAGGGCGCGTACCCCGTGCAGGCAACCCTGCTGCGCAGAGCTGGCGCAGCCGGTCTCGCGAAGACGATCGCCGAGCTAGAACTTGAGCCCTATGAGCGGGACGTCCCCTTCGGCCCACCCGACGTATGGCTCGAAGACGGCGACCAGGTTGACTGCGGCGGCACGTTGATCGCCGTCCGCGCCACCCCGGGCCATACCCGCGGACACGTCGTCTTCGAGGACCGCGAACACGGACTGCTGTTCAGTGGCGATCACATACTTCCCCGCATAACGCCCTCGATAGCGCTCGAGCGAGCGCCCGAGGAACTCCCCCTACGGTCCTATCTCGCTTCGTTACGCCTGTTCACGACGCTGCCGGAGTCGCGAATGCTACCTGCGCACGGTCAGGTCACCACCACCGTCAAGGCCCGCGTTCACGAGTTGCTCGACCACCACCGAGACCGCCTCGAAACTGTGCTGGGGTTGGTCGCCGCCGGTTCCTCCACGGCCTACGAGGTCGCCCGAGGCATGCTCTGGACTCGGCACGAACGCACCATCGACGAATTGGGACCCGTGCACGGAATGACGGCGATTCTCGAGGTGGTCGCGCACTTGGACCTCCTGGTCGCACGCCAGCTACTCAGATGTGATTCCTCGGGGTCATCCGACCACTACGCCCTCGCCTCGTCGTGACGGAGATCGTCGACGTGAATCGAACAACGGCCCTATGCGCAGGGGCCGACGTGGGAGCAGGTCATGGCATTCTGGTGTGCCGGTCGAACACCATCGCTCCCAGGTGCTGGGGAAACCAGTTCGATGAACGCGATGGTGTGGGTACGCGGCAGCCGGCGTGACTACGACGGACAAGCGATGCCGGGCTGGG
>JAOPVI010000133.1 GCA_025966225.1 Mycobacterium sp.
CAGCGCCGTGTTGGCCACCGCGAACATCGAGATGAACGGCAAGATCTGCTCGATCGGGAGGCCTGGCGCCCCGGCCTTGACCACCTCGACGAGCGGCGTCTCACTGGCTTCGAGGGTGCCGATGGGACCCAGCGCCACCGCCACGATGGCGACGATGATGTAGACGACGCCTGCGATCCCGAGTCCGCTCAGCAACATCTTCGGAAAGATCTTCACCGGATCCTCGTCTCCTCGGCCATGTTGACCGAGTCCTCGAATCCAACCATCGCGAAGAACGCCAGCGACGTCGCCGTCGTCACGGCGAGGAAGGCGTTCTTGTTCTCGGCGGTGTCGAACGCGATGACTCGCGAGAAGTCGACGTCGCCGCCACGAGTAAACGCCCAGAGCCCCACGAATATCACCAGCATCAGCCCGGTGACCTCCACGATGGTGAGTACGACGTTGAGCTTGACGCTCTCAGCCACGCCGCGCAGATTCACCACGGCCACGATGACCATGAAAAGCACTGCGACCAAGACGATTCCGGTCGTGCCCCAGTCGAGGCCAAATCCCTTGAAGAAGTTCGAGGCGAAGAAGCGCGACGCCGTCGACGCCGACGTGATGCCCGAGCACATCACGATGAAGGCGACCAGAAACGTCGCGAAGTGGATGCCGAACGCCTTGTGCGTGTAGAGCGCCGCGCCGGCCGCCTGCGGGTACTTGGTGACCAACTCGAGGTAGCTGAACGCGGTCACCACGGCGATCAGAAACGCCACCAGGAATGGAAGCCACGCCGCCCCTCCGACTTCCGCGGCGACGTCGCCGGTCAATGCGTAGACACCGGTGCCGAGGATGTCGCCGACGATGAACAACAGCAGCAGCCCGGGGCCCATCACCCGCTTCAGTTCGGGTTGCTGGTCAACCGTCGCCGTATCCGTCACGGACTCTCCCTGATAACTCGCTGTGAATCACGGATAACCGCTCGGGCCGGTGTTCAAGCAGGCAAAGCCACCCAGTTTCGCGACGTCTCGGTCAGCTCCGACACCTTGTCGAGGAACTTGGCGACGGCGCGCGGGTCCTGTGCACGCTGCCACCCGAACGTCGTCGGCCGCTGGGCACGGTCATGCCAGAAGTGCGGTGGGCGAGACGGGGGCCGGGTGGCCACCAACCACACCGCCGTGTCCGCGCCGTCCGTGGCGTCGCGCAGAAGCGGCCCTGTCAACTTCTGGAACGTCGGCAGCGATTCCGCGGTACCCGGAGTCGCCGCCCAGCCGGGATGCATGCTCGCCACGCGCACGTCGGTGGCGGATTCATGGTCTTCGCGCAAGCGCTCATCCGCTTCATGGTCTTCGCGCAAGCGCTCATCCGCGAGCCGCTCGGCCCACGCGCCGGCGAGCACCACCTGCATGCGCTTGGTACGCGCGTAGACCCGAACTCCGTCGTACTTTCCTGCTGCCGACTCGAGATCGTCGACTTCCAGTGGCGCCGCGTACATGCCGCCGGACGAAACGAACACCACTTGCGCGCCATCTGCCATTCGAAGCAGAGGCAACAGTCGTTCGGTCATCAGCTGCGGGCCGAGCACGTGACAAGCGAACTGCGTCTCGTGGTGCTGGGCAGTCTCGATGCGTTCCTTCGGCATCGCGCCCGCGTTGTGGACGAGCCCGTGCAGCGCGTCGACCCGACCGTTGAAGTCGTCGGTCCACGCACGCACTGCGTCCAGGTCCGATACGTCGCAGGTCTCCTCGAACACCATGGCGCCTGGGACCTCGCCGCGGATGCGCCCTGCGGAATGCTTCACCTTCTCGGCGTTGCGGCCAAGCAGGTACACGGTGGCGCCAAGCTCGGCGAAGGACTTCGCCATGGCCTCACCGATGCCGGAGGTGGCGCCCGTGACCAGCACCCGCTTGGTGGCGAGCGCTCCTGCTTCAGGGTCGGCCGGCCACCACAGGCTGCGGAGGCCCGAGCCGATTTTCGTGTATCCGAGTACGACGGAGCGGTCCAGGACAGCGTCGATCACACCGGTGAACTTCATGCCTCCAGGTAGCCGGAACGCGGCGGGATCAAACGCTTAGTCGTACGGCGCCAGTACGTCGATGACGTCGATCAGAGTGGCCCGCGCCGTTGCGCGCGGCCCTTCGCCGACGCCGACCATCGCGGCCACCACCGCGCCGTCGACGGCGCACACCAGCGCCGTCATCAGTTCCGTACGCACCGCCCGGCCCGAACGCTCGACCACTTCGACGACGGCGTCGGCGCGCTCCTTCATGATGCGGCGCTGGGCATCCCGCAGACCCGGCTGCCTGGCGCACGCGATGTAGCGCTCGTAGCGCGAGATCAACTGCTCCGAAACCCGGGCGGTGCCAGGGGCGTCGCCCACGAGAAGATCGACCAACACGTCGGCCGTCGACTCGGCTCCACGCCGCCGTCGCGACAACGTTTCCACGCGCACTCGAAGCTGCTCGGCTTCACGGGTGCCGACGTGTTCGACGGCCTTGGCAATGAGGTCGTCGAGGGACGAGAAGTAGTACGTCGTGGACGCCAGCGGGAGGCCCGCGCGACGGGCGACGGCGCGGTGTCGGACGGCATCGAAGCCGCCTTCGCACAGCAAGTCTGCGGCCGCGCTGACCAGCGCGTACCGTCGCCGCTCTCCCTTTGGAGTGACTGCTGCCGTCACGTCTTGCATGGTGCCAGCAACGGCACTGCGGTATCGGGCTTTCGGCCAATCATCAGGCTCTACCCAGGAATGGTGGCTCGGCCGCCGAGCTGGCGCGAAGAATCCCCGATGGCATGATGGCCCCCATGTCAGCCATCAGTCGTCGGGCGGTGCTGCGACTCGGAGTCGGCGCGGCCGCCGGTGCGGCAGGCGCTTTCGCCATCGGGTCGACGTTTCGCGAGCCGCCGGTGTCCGCACCGCCGGTGACGATGACGGGTGTCGGTGCCCCACTGGCGCCCCCGCGTCCGATGCCGCTAGAGCCGCCCGCGACGGCGGCGCCTACGTCCGTCACCGGTTCGTTCGTCTCGGCCGCCCGTGGCGGAGTGGCCACGAACTGGGCGATCGCCCGGCCGCCGGGCCAGACCGCCCCACTGCGGCCGGTCATCGCGCTGCACGGCAAGGGCCAGGACGCGGCAGGCGTGATGGCGGGTGGCGTCGAGCAAGGCTTGGCGCAGGCCGTCGCCGCGGGCATTCCGCCGTTCGCGGTGGTGGCGGTCGACGGTGGCGGAAGTTACTGGCACAAGCGCGCATCGGGTGAGGACTCGGGCGCAATGGTGCTCGACGAACTGATCCCCATGCTCAGCAGCCAGGGGCTGGACACGTCCAGGGTCGGCTTCCTGGGTTGGTCGATGGGCGGCTATGGCGCGCTGCTCTTGGGTGCGCGACTCGGGCCCGCGCGTACGGCGGCGATATGCGCCGTCAGCCCGGCCCTGTGGACGTCCTCCGGAGGGACGGCGCCAGGCGCGTTCGACGGCGCCGACGACTACGCGGCGAACAGCGTGTGGGGACTGCCCGCGTTGGGATCGATCCCCATCCGGATCGACTGCGGCAACAGCGATCCGTTCTACTCGGCGACCAAGCAGTTCATCGCACAGCTACCCAGTCCGCCTTCGGGTGGATTCTCCCCCGGCGGACACGATGGAGAGTTCTGGAGTTCGCAGCTGCCTGCCGAGATCGCCTGGCTGGCCCCGCTGCTGGTGGCCTAGCCGCTAGACGCTGATTCGACCCTTTGCCGCGGCGAGCCCGATGTCGGTGCGAAAGTGACTGCCAGGCAAGCGAATCGCTCCCATCAAGTCGTAGGCGGCCGACCGTGCCGAGTCGAGGTCGGGGCCGGCCCCGACGACCGAAAGCACGCGACCGCCTGACGACACGATCGCACCGTCGTCGCGGCGGGTGGTTCCTGCGTGCAGCACCCCGTCGACCTCGGAGCCGACGATGACGTCTCCGACGCGCGGGCGTCCCGGATAGTTCTCGGCGGCGAGCACGACGGTGACCGCGGAACCGTCGCGCCAGCGCAGCGCGGGCTGGTCGGCCAATTCACCGGTGGCGGCCGCCCGCAGGAGTTGGCCGAGCGGGCTGTCCAGCAGCGCGAGCACCGCTTGCGTCTCGGGATCGCCGAAGCGGCAGTTGAATTCGACGACGGCGGGCCCGCGTGAGGTGATCGACAGGCCGGCGTACAGCAGTCCGCTGAACGCACTGTCCCGCCGAACGAGTTCTGCGGCAACGGGTTTGATCACATCGTCGACTATCGCAGCGAGCACGTCCGCGGGCAGCCAAGGCAGCGGCGCGTAGGCCCCCATTCCACCCGTGTTGGGCCCTGTGTCGCCGTCACCGACTCGTTTGAAGTCCTGGGCGGGCAGCAGGGGCACGACCGTCTCGCCGTCGACGACGCTGAACAGCGACACTTCTGGCCCGTCGAGAAACGATTCCAACAACACCGGGTGACCGGAGTCCAGCAGGCTGGCGGCGTGCGCGCGGGCGACGTCCCGGTCGGCCGAGACGACGACGCCCTTGCCCGCGGCAAGCCCGTCGTCCTTGACCACCCAGGCCGGATCGCCTGCCGCGGGACCGAAGCGATCGAGCGCGGCATCGAGGTGGGCGGGGTTGTCCACGAGCTCGCTGGCCGCGGTTCGGACGCCCGCCGCGGCCATGACGTCCTTGGCAAAGGACTTCGAGCCTTCGATCCGGGCCGCGTCCCTCGTCGGCCCGAAACACGCGAGGCCTGCCGCCCTGACGGCGTCGGCCACCCCGAGCACCAGAGGCACCTCGGGCCCGATGATCACCAGGTCGGCGCCGATGCGTTGAGCGAGTGCGACAACAGCCTCGCCGGACGTCACGTCGACGTCGTATTGATCGGCGATTGCAGACGTGCCCGCGTTGCCGGGAGCGACGGCGAGCCCGTCGACCTCGGGATCCCTGCGCAACGCCAGCAACAGCGCATGTTCACGGGCACCGGATCCGATTACGAGGACGCGCACGGTCAACAACCCTAGCGCCAAGGACATGGGCATACACCTGAAGATTAGGTGTATGGTCTAGCCAAGAGAGTGCCGCGCGTCACACGAAGAGGTGGTCGACTTGACGACGATGCAGAACAGCCCGCTCCTGCCCCCGGGCAGTGATCCCCCCCGAGTCGCTTCGCTCCTGCCCCCGGGGTATGACTTCACGGATCCCGACGTCCTACTCAAGGGCATTCCGGTCACCGAGTTCGCCGAACTGCGCAAGACCGCGCCGGTGTGGTGGAACGAGCAGGGCGAGTCGATCTTCGACGACGGCGGTTACTGGGTGATCACCGGGCACGAGGACATCAAGTCCGTCTCGAAGAACGGCGACCTGTGGTCGACCAACCAGAAGGGCGCGGTGATGCGACTGCCCGACGGGGTCACCGCCGAGCAGCTGGACCTGACCAAGGCGCTGCTGATCAACCACGACGCACCGGAGCACACCCGGCTACGCAAGATCGTGTCGCGGCTCTTCACCCCGAGGGCAGTGGCCGCGTTGGAGCAGACGCTCGCCGACTCGGCCCGCGAGATCGTCAGGGCCGCCGCCGAGAAGGACAGCGGCAACTTCGTCGACGACATCGCGATGAGGCTTCCGCTGCAAGCCATCGCAGACCTGATCGGGGTGCCGGAGGCCGATCGCGAGAAGTTGTTCCACTGGACCAACTGCATCATGAACAGCGACGACCCGGACTTCGACTCCGATCCGACCATCGCCAACGCCGAGTTGATGGGTTACGCCTACAACATGGCCGAGGAGCGCCGCCGCTGCCCGGCCGACGACATCGTCACCAAGCTCATCGAGGCGGACTTACAAGGGGAAGGCGGCGAGACTGGAGAGCCCTTGGGCGACGTCGAGTTCGCGTTCTTCGTCATTCTGCTGGCGGTGGCGGGCAACGAGACCACGCGCAACGCCATGACGCACGGCATGAACGCGTTTTTCGAGCACCCCGAACAGTGGGAGTTGTTCAAGCGTGAGCGCCCGGCCACGGCCGTCGACGAGATCATCCGCTGGGCCACCCCGGTGCACTGCTTCCAACGCACGGCGCTCGCGGATACCGAGCTCGGCGGGGTCACCATCAAGGCGGGCCAACGGGTCGGCCTGTTCTACAGTTCCGCCAACTACGACGAGGCCGTCTTCGAAGACCCGTTCCAATTCGATGTCATGCGGAATCCCAATCCGCACTTGGCCTTCGGCGGCAACGGCGCGCACTTCTGCATCGGCGCCAACCTGGCCCGAATGGAGCTCAAGCTGATCTTCGGTGAGCTCGCCGACCAGCTGCCGAACATCACCAAACTCGGCGAGCCGCAACGGCTTCGGTCGGGCTGGATCAACGGAGTCAAGGACCTACAGGTCTCCTACCGGGGCTGAACGACCCTTCGGGCTACCATTCGCGCGTGCGTACTCACGGTTGGTCGGGCTCGGCCCCGGCGACGGACGACGAGGCCGTGGCCCGCATCCTCGCCGCCGCGGGCAAGGCGATCGATGAACGCGGCGCCGACGTCGGCATCGCGGACGTCGCCCGCACGCTTGGCGTCACCCGCCAGACGGTGTACCGGTACTTCCCAAGCACCGACGCCCTCCTGGTGGCAGCCGCTACGCACGCGGCGAGCGACTTCCTCGAGCGGTTGGCCACCCATCTGGAAGGCCTCACCGATCCCGTCGACGCGACCGCCGAGGCCATCGCCACGGCCCTGGAGTGGCTGCCCAAGGACAAGATCATCGGCCTCCTCGTCGTGCCGGGCCAAGCCAACGCGCACATCGAATCGGTGACGTCGGAGGTCGCGCTGCAGTTCGCCAACGCGATGCTGCGGCGCATCGACGTCGACTGGGCCGCACTCGGTTTCACCGACGCCGAACTCGACGAACTCGCCGAGCACCTGCTCCGGATCATCCAGTCGTTCGTGCTCGACCCCGGGCATCCCCCGCGTAGCCCCTCCGAACAGCGCGCCTACCTCCGCCGGTGGGTGGGCGGGGCCATCACACGACGGTGAGCGGCAGCGACTTTCGGTCCTCGAACACCCAGGACGCGCCACCACTGAACTTGCACACGTCGACCTCCGGCAGTTGCTTTGCCTCGGTGTCGGTCGCGACGACGCGGACCGTCCAGTCGGATTCGGTTCCCGAGACTTCCGCCCGTAGGTGGGGATCGACGGCAAACACGATGGCCTGCAGGGGAAGGTCCGCTACCGGCGAGACCAACGAGATCCAAGAGCCGTCCTCGTACGCGGGTGAGCGCCGCACGCGGACGAAGTCGGGGTCGACGTCCAGCGAAACATAGTCGGCCGGGTTGAACAGCGGATGCAGTTCCATCACCCGTAGCGCACCCTCGACCCCTCCAGACAACTTCAACGCCTTGTGGATGCGCTCGGCGGCCACCCCCGCGATGCCGATCAGCTGCTTGGTGCGGATCGACTCCTCAAGCGCGCGGTCGCTGCCGGCGCGCGCCCGCACCGCAAGGGTGAAGGACAGCACCAGCAGGTGCATCTGCAGGCACACCTCGTCGGCGATGCGAACGAGGGCCGAATGCGAGAACGCGCCGAAGTCGACGTCGGAGAGCAGCGCTCCCGAGTAGTCGGCCATTCCCTCGTCGTTCGGATCGATCGGGTCGAGCTCGCACGAGTGAGCACGACTGGCAGCCACGATGTCCATTGCCGGGATGAACGGCACCTCCGGGTAGGACTCGTCGATGATCACGGTCCAGGCGCAATGCGGGTTGCGGCCCGCCGGCGTCCTCGGCGGCCGGTGGATCGGCCGAACCTGGGTCTTGCGGTTGGTGGCCAGCGCGGTGGCGTCGAACGTCGGGTCCTCGATGTCGTGGCACATGCCGTGGACGTAGTCCTCGCCCATCGGCTCGACGTCCATCAGCGCACCGCAGTGGGCGAGGTGGAATTCGCCGTGCCACCGATCGTGCACGGTGTAGCGGAAGTCCATGAACTGCGGCGGGGCACCGATGTCGAGTTGGAGCCCCTTGAAGATCGTGATGACGTCGACGCCCTCGTACTTCAGCGCCTTCTGCATCCGCTTGGTGTAGAGCGGGCTGGAGGCGGCCCACTCTTCGATCGCGATCTGGAGCATCTCCTCGCGACCCCAGGCGCTGATGCAGTGCGCCATGCCGGACCGGTCGATCAGCTGACCGATCAACAGCAGTTCGGGCACCAGGACGGCAAGCTCCTCGCGCGACAGTGCGGCGTATCTACTTGTCATGGACGTTCCGACCTACCTGCATCTGGACGGCGTCGTTGACGTTGTCCTTGGCGTCTCGTGCGACGCCCTTCTCCTCAGCCTTCTTGCGTTTGGCGACAACACGTTTGAAGGCTCCGTCGACCTTCGAGCCGAGCGGGAATCCGACGTAGTGGGTGACGAAGATGGCGATCTCGCGTAGCTCTTCGCGGGTCAGCTCCTCGTTGTGCAGGATCGCGTTGGCCTGAACCTCCAGGAGTTCGTCCATGCCCTGGGCGGCCAGCACGCCGATCAGCATCATCCGCCGGTCCCGCATGGACAACCCGGGGCGACTCCAGATCGTGCCGAAGAGGTGGTCGACGGTGAGCGCAAAGTATTCGCCGGGCATGTCCGGCATCTCCCACCCGTAGACCTCGTTCATCTTCTCGAGGCCCTTCTTGCGCAACTCGTCCATGCTCACTCCTTCGTGTGCGGCACACCGAGCCCGGCGGCCAGGTTGTCGAGCGCCACCTCGGCCAATGGCAGGTCCACGCCGAGGGACTCGCCCAGCGCCAGCGCAAGGCTGAGATCCTTCTCGCCGAGGGCGCTGGCATGGGTGAACGGTTGAAAAAGGAAGTGGTCCGGGGTCAGGGGTTTCATGTCGTCGCGGAACATGATCGATCCGGCGCCTCCACTTTGGGCGTCGCTGTGGCGCACGACGTTGCCGAGGTCTTGAAGATTGACACCGGCGGCTTCGGCGAGCTTCGACGCCTCACATGCGGCGGTGAACGAAATGAAGTGCAACATGTTGCGCGCCAGATTCATTCGCGTACCCGCGCCTGGCTCGCCTGCGTGCACGATGAGCGAAGCCCACTGCGAGAACGGGGCTTCGACGAGCGAGAACGCCTCGTCCGTGGCACCGACCATCACTGCCAGCTCGCCCTTCTTCGCCGCTGGGCCACCGCCGGTGACCGGTGCGTCGACGACGTGAATGCCCTGAGGCAGCAACTGTTCGGCGAGGCCGACGGCGGTCTCGGGGCTGATCGTCGAGTGGATGGCGATGACGGTGCCAGGCTTTGCGTTCGCCGCGAGTTCGGCGACCACTTCGCGCACCTGATCGTCGTTGAGCACCGTCACGCTGATGACGTCGGCCGTCGCGACGTCGGCGACGCTGTCGGCCAACGATGCGCCCCGCTCGGCCAATCGGGTCATCGCCTCGGGCCTCACGTCGTAGACGGTCAGCCCGCCGGGCCAGTCGACCCAACGCTTGGCCATCGGCGCACCCATCTTGCCAAGCCCTATGTAGCCCAGCTTGAGCTCACTCATGACCGGATGATCTGTCCGCCGTCGACGTTGAAGATCTGGCCGGTGATCCACTTGGCCTGATCCGACAGCAGGAACAGACACATCCCGACCAGGTCCTCGGGCTCGCCCATCCGCGACAACGGGATGTGCTTGACGATGTCGGCGACGAGCTCCTGCGGCGTCGTAGTCCGATTGGCCTCGGTGTCGATGGGGCCAGGGGCAATCGCGTTGATGCGGATGTTCTGCCCGCCCAACTCGGTGGCCAACTGCTGCGTCAGCCCGTTGATGCCGACCTTCGCAAGGCCGTAGTAGTTGGCGTAAAGCCATGCTGCCGTGGAGGACTGGTTGACGATCGCGCCGCCACCGCCCTTGGCCATCTTGCGATAGACCGCCCTGGTGCACAACAGCGCGCCGTCCATGTTCACGCTCATGAACTTCATGTAGTAATCCCAGTCGACGCTGACCAGGAAGTCGAGCTTCATCCCGCCGAAGATCGCGGCGTTGTTGACCAGGTAGTTGATGCCGCCGAACTCGGCCAACGTCTGAGCCGCCATCTCCTTGGTCGAATCCGGATCGGATACGTCGACCCTCATCGCCAGCGCGTTGCCACCCTCGCCCTTGATGCCGTCGGCGACCTTCTGGGCGCCCTCGGTGTTGATGTCGGCGACGACCACCGCCGCGCCCTCGCGCGCGAGTGCCTCGGCATACACCTGGCCGATGCCCCCACCGGATCCGGTCACGATGGCGACCTTGTCCTTGAACTGATCCCCATAAAGTCCCACTGCAGAGCCTCTCCTTGATTCCTTAGTTCGCCGCCGTGGCAATCGCCTTGGTTTCGAGGTATTCCTCGAAACCCGCGAGCCCCATCTCCCGGCCGATGCCGGATTGCTTGTAACCGCCGAAAGGCATGTCCGCCGAGTACCACACGCCGCCGTTGACGTTGACGGTGCCGACGCGCATCCGAGCGGCGACGCGTGCGGCGCGGGCCTCGTCCGGCGAGAACACCGTGCCCGACAGGCCGTACGGCGAATCGTTGGCGATGCGCACCGCGTCGTCGTCGCCGTCGTGTGCGATCACGGTGAGCACCGGCCCGAAGATCTCTTCGCGCGCGACCTTCGCGTTGTTGTCGAGCCCGGCGATGACCGTCGGCTCGATGAAGAACCCGGTGTCGCGATCGGCGGGACTTCCACCGCCGCAAGCGAACTTGCCGCCCTCGGCGATGGCCGAGTCCAGGTAGCCCTGAATGCGGTCACGCTGCCGGGCCGAGATGACCGGGCCGCAGATGGTGCCTGCGTCCGTCGGGTCGCCGGGCTTCAACCCGGCCATCGTGCTCGCGGCGGCCTCGACGGCCTCGTCGTAGCGGGCGCGTGGCACGACCAGTCGCGTGGTGATCGCGCACCCCTGCCCCGCGTGCATCGACGCGGTGAACGCCGACATCGAGCAGGCTCCGGCGAGCTCCGCGTCGTCGAGCACCAGGAACGCCGACTTGCCGCCGAGTTCGAGGAACACCTTCTTGAGCGTCGCCGAACCGTCGGCCATCACCGCGCGACCCGTGTTCGTCGACCCGGTGAACGACACCATGTCGACGCGCGCGTCCTTCGACAGCAGCGCACCGACGGCGTGGTCGTTGGACGTGATGATGTTGATGACACCGGCCGGGAGGTCGGTGTGCTCGAGAATGAGCTCACCGAGTACCGCGGCGCACCAAGGGGTGTCGGGCGCGGGCTTCAGCACGACGGTGTTGCCTGCCGCGAGGGCGGGGCCGAGCTTGGCGAGGTTGATCTGGTGCGGGAAGTTCCATGGCGTGATGGCGCCGACGACGCCGACGGCCTCGCGCGCGATCGTCCTGTGGGTCTTGATGCCCATCGGGGCGGCGATGCCGAAATCGGTGGTCCACTGATAGGACTCCGCGGTGTCCGCGCAGAAGCTGAGGTCCTCGACGGGCCCTTCGAGTTGCGCCATCGACGTCAACATCACCGGCGCCCCGACCTCGGAAATCGTCAACTCCCGTAGTTCTTCTATGTGATCGCGCATCGCCTGCTGCAGCTGGCGAATGCCGCGAACGCGCAACTCGACGTTGGTCGACCACTCGGTCTCGTCGAACGCACGGCGGGCGGCCCCGATCGCCGCATCCATGTCAGCGGCGGTGGCGTCAGCCGCGACACCCAGCGTCTCCTCGGTCGCCGGATTGACGGTCGGGAACGTGCCCCCGCCGCCTTCCACCAGCTTGCCGTCGATGAGCAGTCGACTCTCGCGATCACCCAGTAGCGCCATCAAAACTCCCATGTGCCGAATCTTGGTGTGAATGCCTGGACAGCTGTCCGGCTTTGTTCATTCGACCATAACCGCAGACGTCTGCGAGTTGCAAGGGTGGGACCCCGGAGGCTTCGGGGGGATCCGCAAATAAGCCTACTGTACTGCTATTTAGCCGTACCGGCTTGCCTAGAAGCGGTGTCGTCGGATAACTTGGACATGTGTCCAGCGATGCAGTGGTAGCCGTCACAGCAGCGGCCGACCCTGGAGCGCCGCTGCGCAACCGCAGGCAAGAGGAGACGTTTCGCAAGGTGCTCACCGCAGGCATGGAGATGTTGCGCGAATCCTCCTACGCCGACCTGACGGTCAGGGCCGTCGCCGCAAGGGCGAAGGTCGCACCCGCGACGGCCTATACCTACTTCTCGTCGAAGAACCACCTGATCGCCGAGGTCTATCTGGACCTGATGGCCCAGGTGCCGTACTTCACCGACGTCAACGAGCCCATGCCGAGCCGCGTGGAGCAGGCCCTGCGCAGCCTTGCACTGGTTGTCGCCGACGAGCCCGAGGTGGCGGCGGCCTGCACCACCGCGCTGATGTCGGGCAACGATCCCACCGTGCGGCGGGTCCGCGACCGCATCGGCGCCGAGATCCACCGCCGCATCAGGTCGGCGGCAGGCCCCGAATGCGACCCGCGCGTCGTCTCGGCGTTGGAGATGACGTTCTTCGGCGCGCTCGTCAACGCAGGCAGCGGCGCCTTCACCTACCACCAGATCGCCGACCGACTGAGCTACGCCGTCGGACTCATCCTCGGAGAAGACAAGTGACCGTATCCGCCGCACTGCTCGACCCGTACGACTACGACTTCCACGAAGACCCGTACCCGTACTACAAGCGGCTACGTGACGAGGCCCCGCTCTATCGCAACGACGAGCAGAAGTTCTGGGCGCTGTCGCGGCACACCGACGTCGTGCAGGGCTTCCGCAACAGCACGACGCTGTCCAACAAGCACGGCGTCTCACTCGACCCCGTCTCACGCAACGAGCACGCGCACCGGGTGATGTCATTCCTGGCACTCGACGATCCCGGACACCTGCGGCTGCGCACCCTGGTCTCGAAGGGCTTCACGCCCAGGCGAATTCGCGAACTCGAGTCACGCGTCACCGAGATCGCCGTACAGCATCTCGATGCTGCGCTCCAGGCTGGTTCCTTCGACATTCGTTTCGATTTCGTCGATGACTTCGCAGGCAAGCTGCCCATGGACGTCATCTCCGAACTGATGGGCGTGCCCGACTCGGACCGCGTCCGCATCCGCGCCCTCGCCGATGGCGTCATGCACCGCGACGACGGTGTCAAGGACGTGCCTGCCGAGGCCATCCAGGCCTCCGCCGACCTGATGGTGTACTACGCCGACATGGTCAACCAGCGCCGCGCCAAGCTCACCGATGATCTCACCTCGGCACTGGTGGAGGCCGAAATCGACGGTGACCGGCTGACCGACGAAGAGATCATCGCGTTCCTGTTCCTGATGGTCGTCGCAGGCAACGAGACCACCACCAAGCTGCTTGCCAACGCCGCGTATTGGGGCTTCAAGAACCCCGCTCAGCTGGCCCCGGTGTTCGACGACCACTCGTTGGTGAAGCCTTGGGTCGAGGAGACGCTGCGCTACGACACGTCAAGCCAGATCCTGGCCCGCGCCGTCTCCGCGGACATGACGCTCTATGACACCGTCATTCCCGAGGGCGACGTGTTGCTGCTGCTGCCCGGTTCGGCCAACCGCGACGACCGGGTGTTCGAGAGTCCCGACGACTACCGCATCGACCGTGAAATCGGTTCGAAGCTGGTCAGTTTCGGTAGCGGTGCCCACTTCTGCCTCGGCGCACACCTGGCCAGGATGGAAGCCCAGGTGGCGCTGACCGAGCTGTTCAAACGCATCCGCGGCTACGAGGTGGACGAGGCGAACTCCGTTCGCGTCCATTCCAGCAGCGTCCGCGGTTTCGCCCACCTGCCCATCACTGTCCAAATCCGCTGATAAGTCCGCCCGAGAGGCTTTAGTCAATGCCCCGCTTCGCCCCGCTCCCCGACCGCCGACCGGCCGTCGTCGCCGGCGCCTCCGCAGGCATCGGAGAAGCAACTGCCATCGAACTCGCGGCCCGCGGCTTCCCCGTCGCCCTTGGCGCCCGGCGGGTGGAGAAACTCGACGACCTTGTCGGCAAGATCCGGGCCGACGGCGGCGAAGCCGTCGGATTCCACCTCGACGTCACCGATCCCAACTCGGTGAAATCGTTTGTCGCGCAGGCGGTCGACGCGCTCGGCGAGATCGAGGTGATGGTGGCGGGTGCAGGTGACACGTACTTCGGCAAGCTCGCCGAGATCACCACCGAGGACTTCGACTCACAGCTGCAGATCCACCTGGTCGGCGCCCACCGGCTGGCTGCCGCGCTGCTGCCAGGCATGCTCGAACGCCAACGCGGCGACCTCATCTTCGTCGGCTCCGACGTCGCGCTCCGGCAGCGCCCGCACATGGGCGCCTACGGTGCGGCCAAGGCCGCGCTGGTCGCCATGGTCACCAACTTCCAGATGGAGTTGGAGGGCACCGGCGTGCGCGCGTCGATCGTGCACCCCGGCCCGACGAAGACGTCTATGGGTTGGAGTCTGCCGGCCGAGTTGATCGGCCCTGCACTGGAGGATTGGGCGAAGTGGGGCCAGGCTCGCCACGACTACTTCCTGCGTGCCGCCGATCTGGCCAGGGCCATCACGTTCGTGGCGGAGACGCCCCGCGGCGGGTTCATCGCGAACATGGAACTCCAACCCGAAGCGCCCTTGGCAGGAGTCAAGGATCGCCAGCAACTCATCGTCGACGAGAAGGCTCTCAACTCATGACCATCGCAATCGTGCCCCGGGTCTCCGGCGGCGAAGAGGAACACGGACACCTCGAGGAATTCCGCACCGACCCAATCGGTTTGATGCAACGCATCCGCGACGAATGCGGCGACGTCGGCTGGTTCCAGCTGGTCGACAAGCACGTCGTGTTCCTGTCCGGCGCGGAGGCCAACGAGTTCTTCTTCCGTTCCGCAGACACCGATCTCGACCAGGCCGAGGCCTATCCGTTCATGACGCCGATCTTCGGCGAGGGCGTGGTGTTCGACGCCAGCCCGGAGCGGCGCGCTGAGATGCTGCACAACTCCGCACTGCGCGGTGAGCAGATGAAGGGCCACGCGGCAACGATCGAGGGCGAGGTCAAGAAGATCGTCGCCGACTGGGGCGACAAGGGCGAGATCGAACTTCTCGACTTCTTCTCCGAGCTGACCATCTACACCTCGACTGCCTGCCTCATCGGGCTCAAGTTCCGTGAACAGCTCGACGCCCGGTTCGCGCACTTCTACCACGAGCTGGAGCGTGGCACCGACCCGCTCTGCTACGTCGACCCGTATCTGCCGATCGAGAGCTTCAAGCGCCGCGACGAGGCTCGCGTGAAACTCGTTGCGCTGGTTCAGGAAATCATGACCGACCGCATCGCGAATCCGCCGAAGGACAAGGAAGACCGCGACCTGCTCGACATCCTGGTGTCCGTGAAGGACGAGGAGGGCAACCCCCGCTTCTCCGCCCACGAGGTCACGGGGATGTTCATCTCGCTGATGTTCGCGGGGCACCACACCAGTTCCGGCACGTCATCGTGGACATTGATCGAGCTGCTTCGCAACCCCGACGTCTACGCCGACATCGTCGGCGAACTCGAGGAGCTCTACGCCGACGGCCAGGAGGTCAGCTTCCATGCGCTGCGCCAGATTCCGTTGCTGGACAACGTGGTCAAGGAGACACTGCGCTTGCACCCGCCGCTGATCATCCTGATGCGAGTCGCCAAGGGCGAGTTCGAGGTCGAGGGCTTCCCCATCCACGAGGGCGACTTCGTGGCCGCCTCCCCTGCGATCTCCAACCGAATTCCCGAGGACTTCCCCGACCCCGACGCGTTCGATCCGGACCGCTACAACAAGCCCGAGCAGGCCGACGTCGCCAATCGCTGGACCTGGATCCCGTTCGGCGCGGGGCGTCACCGCTGCGTCGGCGCCGCGTTCGCCACCATGCAGATCAAGGCGATCTTCTCGGTGCTGTTGCGCGAGTATGAGTTCGAGATGGCGCAGCCCGCCGACACCTACCGCAACGACCACACGAAGATGGTGGTCCAGCTCGATCGGCCCGCCAAGGTGCGCTACCGCAAGCGGACCGTCTAGGAGTCGCGATGGGAATCCGAGTGGAAGTGGACCTGGACCTGTGCCAGGGCCATGCGATGTGTGAACTCGAGGCACCCGACTACTTCTCGGTGCCCAAACGCGGCAAGGTCGAAATCCTCGACTCCGAGCCACCAGACGACGCCCGCGACGAGATCGAGCGCGCCGTCGACATGTGTCCTACTCAAGCCCTGTTGATCAAAGAGAAAGAGGACTGACAATGCCGTCACGCGAACAACTGGACGACTGGGTCGAG
>JAOPVI010000150.1 GCA_025966225.1 Mycobacterium sp.
GCGGCGTGGTGAATCCCCACGAACGCCAACACGAGTCGCGGTGCGTCGGCGGCGGCGAGTTCCTGATACAGCACGATTTGCTCGCCGACCGACATGCCGCCGCCCCACTCCCTTGGCCAGTGCGGCACCGCGAATCCGGCCTCGTGAAGTTCGGCGAACCACGCCTGCTGGAACGCGACGAACTCGGCGTCACCGACCCCGGTCTGTGTGGTGCGCCAGTCGGGAGGCACGTGGTCGGCGCACCACTGCCGCACCCGTTCCCTGAAGTCGTCGAGCTCGCTCACGAAACGGTCGCTCGATCGGTGCTGAACAGCCCGGTGAGGCCGTCGCGACCGATGCGTCGCGTCAGTACGTCCCGCGTGGCCGAGAGCCCAAACGGCAAGCGGCGCAACGGCTGGCTGTACCGAGACAGCCAGGACAGGGTGGTCTCGTTGCAGAAGCCGACGGCACCGTGTAGCTGGTGGGTCACCCGGAACACCACTTCGGCCGCCTCCAGCGCGGCCATCCGCAATGCCAGCGCGTCGTCGATGGCTTCGGGACGACCTTCACCGACGCTCCACAGTGCGTACTTGGCCAGCATCTCCAGTCCGGCCCGCTCGACCTCGCCGTCGGTCAGCTGGAACTGCACGCTCTGGAACCCCGACAGCGACTGTCCGAACTGATGGCGCGACTGGACGTGGGCGATGGTGAGGGCCAGCGCCCGGTCGAGCATGCCGAGCAGAGTCCAACAGGGGAGTACCAGGGCGAGCGCCACGTCGCCGCGACCGCTCTCGTCGAGCGGCGTCAGGTCCAGGTGCGAGACGAACGCCGGTTCGACGCACGTCATCCCGGATACCTTGCTGAACCGTCCGTCCAACGTGACTGCGGCCCAGTCGATGTCGATTCCGCTGATGGCCGCGGCTGGTCGCGTGTCGGAGATGACGACCAACCCCTCGGCGTCCACGTCGATGGGCCGGGACAGCCGCTCGGCGACGGGGTAGGGCAGCGCCCAGTAGCCCGCGCTGCGGCACAGCGCCGCCGCGGCCTCGAGCGAATCGGAGTCGCTGCGCGGTTCGAGGTCCCACGCGCCCAGCTCGGCAAACACCTTGCCCGTCAGAGCTTCCCGCGCCGCAGGGTCGGCTTCGGCGCGCTGTACCAGTTCGTCGCCGCCGGCCGCCTCGAACGCTCGAAGCGCTTGCTGCCCAAACTCCTTGGCTTCGGCGGAGAGTTCGGTGATCATCGCGTCGCCAACATCGACCGCGAAAGCAGGATGCGCTGCATCTCGATGCTGCCCGACGAGACGGTGGCCGCCTGTGAGTAGCGCCAGTGGTCCTCGACCTCGCGGCGGAACAATGCTGCCTGCGGCCCGGTTTCGGCGTCGGGTAACTCGGCCGCGAGCTCCATGAGTACCTCCGCGCTGTCCTGGTCGAGCTTGGTGACGGCGATCCGGTACGCGGCCACGTCGGTTGGCGTCACGCGGCCCTCGCTTTGCAGCGACACCAACCGGTAGGCCAGCAGCCGCGCCCTTCGGCAATGGGTCAGCATTCGGGCCCAGCGCCCGCGCAGTTCGGCGGGCAGGTCGTCCCATCGCGCTCCGAGCACGGCCGGCGCCATGTGCAGCAGTCGCTCGCAGCGCGCATAGCGCGCGATGCCGAGCCGTTCGAACGACAGCACGTCGGCCACGATCGACCAGCCCTCGTCGAGGGTGCCGAGTACGTCCGCGTCGGTGACGCGGAGGTCGTCGAAGAACACCTCGTTGAGGTGATGCGGGCCCATCATGCAGCCGATCGGCCGGACGGTGATGGCGGGATCGGACATGGGCACCAGGAAGATCGTCAAGCCCCGCTGCTTCTTCTCACCCTTGGTCGTTCGGGCCAACAGGAAGCACCACTGCGCCATCGTCGCGTAGGACGTCCAGATCTTCTGACCGTTGATGAGCCAACCGTCGTCGTCGGGGGTGGCCGTGGTGCGTAGGGACGCGAGGTCGGACCCCGCCTCAGGTTCGCTGAAGCCCTGACACCAGATCACCTCACCGCGCGCGATGGGTGGTAGGTGCCTGCGCTGCTGTTCGGGAGTGCCGTGGCGCATGATCGTCGGCCCGACCCAGTTCACGCCCATGTACTGCGCGCCCCGCGGCTCGTGGTGTGCCCACATCTCCTCGCGCACGACGGTCTGCTCCCACGCCGACGATCCGCGGCCGCCGAACTCCTCGGGCCATGACATGCACAGCAGGCCCTGGTCGGCGAGCAGTCGGCAGAACGACTGCGCCAACTCGAGGTCGGCCGGGTCGTCGGTGAAGGCCCCCAGGAAGTCCTCGGGCACGTGCGTCTTCACCAGTTCGCGAAGCTCATGGCGCAGCGCCGTCGCCGCTCTTCCCAGCTCGAAGTCCACGGCCCGATACTAGAACAATCCTTATAAGGATTGCTAGTATTGATTCATGAATACGGTGGTCCCCGGACGCGTGCCGCAGCGCCGGATCGCCGAGACGGTCGCCGCGGAACTACGCCAGCGCATCCTCGTGGGCGGCGACTTCGACCGGCTGCCCACCCAGGACCAGCTGGTACGCGAATTCGGTGTGAGCTATCCGTCGGTGCGCGAGGCGCTCCGCATCCTGGAGACCGAGGGGTTGGTGACGGTGCGCCGCGGCAGCGTCGGGGGCGCCGAGGTTCACCGGCCGGATCAGTCGTCTGGCGCCTATCACCTTGGCCTGGTGCTACAGGGCGCAGGCGTGACGCTCGGCGATCTCGCCGAGGGGCTGCGTCGGCTGGAGCCGCTGTGCGCTGGTGAGGTGGCGCGCCGTGCCGACCGCATGACGGTCGTCGTCCCGGCGCTCATCGCCAACGTCGACGCGTCCGCCGAAGCGGTGTCCGATGGCGTCACCTTCACCCGAATCGCCCGCGAATTCCATGACCTGGTGGTGGTTTTCACGCCCAACGACACCATCCGTCACGTGGTGCGCAGTCTCGTGGCGCTGTGGTCGGCGCAGGAACAGCAGTGGGCCGCAGCGGTCAGCAGACGCGGGGAGTACCCGTCCGCGGCCAACGCCAGGGCCGCGGTACGCACGCACCGCAGGCTCGTCGACGAGATCGCCGCGGGGCGGGCCGACGAGGCCGAGCGCATCGCCCGCAGTCACTTGGCCGCTACCCAGGCGCTCCTACTCGAGCGGTTCACCGACGACGTCGTCAATGCCGCGCCAGCGCGGGCCGGGTGGGGCACCGCCTAATGCTTGCTAGGTCTTTTTCAGCGTGTCCCAGTCGTGCTCGCCCTCCAGCTTGGCGATCGCGTGGCCAGTGCGGTCCTTCATCACTAGCGTGAAGACCACGCCGATCACCACGGCGACGACGAGTGCGACCCAGGAGAACCGTGACAACCACTTCTCGGCCGCCAGCCCAAGGTAATAGACGACGGCGGTGGTGCCGCCTGCCCAGAACACCGCACCAGTTGCGTTGGCGGCCAAGAAGTGTCGATACGGCATCTTCAGCGCGCCCGCGAGCGGTCCTGCGAAGATGCGCAGCAGCGCGATGAACCGGCCGAAGAACACGGCCCACACGCCCCACCGGGTGAAGAGCTGTTTCGCCAAGGCGACGTGGCCAGGGCCGAAATGCTTCGGGAAGCGCCTGCCGAGGCGTTCGAAGAGGCGCATGCCGTAGCGGTGACCGATGCTGTATCCGATGGTGTCACCGACAATGGCGCCGATGGTGGCCGCGGCGCCGACACCCACCGGGCTGATGTCGAGGGTGTGGCGCGACGCCAGCAGCGCGGCGGCGACGAGCGCGATCTCGCCGGGCAACGGAATGCCCAGGCTCTCCAGGCCGATGACCAGACCGACCACGAGATAGACCGCCCACGGCGGAATGGTCTGCAGCAGGGATTCCACGTTCACGAGCTAAGGATGCCTGATGGGTGTTCGACGGTGTGGTTGTTGGGAGCGTCGGTTGCTTCCTGATGGGCGGCGGGTCGGTCGCGCGATGAGTTGCGCCGGCGCGCGAGGTCCAATCATCATTCATCGACGAACCAGGAGGAACGCGTGGCCCAGATGCTCCGAGTCCAGAACTTCAACGTCTCGCGGGACGGTTTCGGTGCTGGTGTGAACCAGAGCTTCGAGCGCCCGTTCGGTCATGCCAACCCCGCTGACATGTTTGCGTGGGCAGGAGCCACCGCCAGCTGGCCCATGCGGACCGACCCCGGTGGGAGTCGCGGCCTCGACGACTACCTCACCCGCGACTACCCCCACAACATCGGCGCCGAGATCATGGGCCGCAACAAGTTCAGCCCGCAGCGCGGTCCTTGGCGTGACCACGAATGGCAGGGCTGGTGGGGCGACGAGCCACCGTTCCACACCCCGGTGTTCGTCATGACCCACCATCCCCGTCCGTCGTTCACCCTGTCGGACACCACGTTCCACTTCGTCGACGATGATCCCGCCGCAGTCGCCGAGCAGGCCCGAAACGCGGCTCAGGGCAAGGACGTCCGGCTGGGTGGCGGGGCGACCATCATTCGACAATTCCTCGACGCCGACCTCATCGACGCCCTACACGTGGCGGTCTCCCCGTTGGAGCTAGGAGACGGATCGCGACTGTGGGAGTCGCCAGACGAGTTACAGGACCGTTTTCACTGCGACGTCGTGCCCAGCCCGAGCGGCGTGACCCACTACCTGTTCTGGCGGCGATGACGCCGGGCGGGGCTGAAGGCGTGCGTCAGTCGCTGGCGGGCAGCGGCTTGGCTTCCTTGATCTTTAGTGGCGTCGACCCGATGGACAGCGAACCCGCGCCGGCCTTGGTCACCAGCACCTCGGCGCCTGCGTCGTCGACGTAGCGCTTGCCCATCAGGGTGCCGCCGGACAGGTCGGGATCGATGGTGAGCTCCGAAGCGCCTGCTGGGTGTTCGGTACCGACGGGCACCATCGGCGCACCGCCTGCCCGGAGGTCGTCGAGGCTGTCGGCGCTGCGCACCACGATGACCTGGGTGTCGCAGACCTGGCTC
>JAOPVI010000169.1 GCA_025966225.1 Mycobacterium sp.
CGAGCGTTCTACCGGCACCTTTGAGAACTCGGGCCCGGATGAGCGGTGGGGTCGTAGATATCAACGACCTGGGCCATGGGTGAAGCGTGCGCCCGCAGTGCGACACGAAGGGATCGAACGCGTGCCGGGACAGAATCGGTTAACGCCAGGTACAGCCAGAAAACCAACGGGCGGCTAGGCTGACTATTTTGATGTGTGAAGTTCGCCAAAGGTGAATGCGAGCTGTCCTGGTGATGCCGAAACGGTCACGGTTATCTGGCTGGGCATTCATGCTGGGCAACACCTTCGCCGGCCGGGCTTCCGGTGCGGAGCCGGGCGAGAGAGAGATGCGCGCGCGCTGGCCGTGGAGAATGCTGCCCATGACGGCTCCGCCGATCTGGGTCGGGATTGTGGTGGCCGCGGTTGCCATTGCCGGTGAAACGTCTTTGGCCCTGCTCTTTCGGCAGCAGAATCCAGGTGAGTCATTCGAGCCGCTTTACCTGTTCGGCATCTTGGTGGTCTCCGCGGTATGGGGGTTGGGGTTGGCGCTGGCCACGTCGGTCGCCAGCGTCGCGGCACTGGGGTACTTCTGGCCTGGCGGGCATTTCGAACCGTTCTCGATCGACAACGGCGTGATAGTCGTCATCTTCCTGATTGCGGCGTTGTTCGCGAGCTTTGTCGCCGGCCTGGCTCGAAAGCGCGCGATCGAGGCCGAGGAAAGCCGCGACAAGCTCACCGTGCTGGCAAGCCAGTTGGAGGCGCTGCGGCGGGTGGCCACCCTGGTGGCGCGCGGAGTCGACCCGTCGGAGGTGTTCGCCGCGGTGACGAAGGAAGTCGGGCTGTTGGTAGGGGCGGAGATCACGAGGCTGGTGCGTTACGAGGCCGATGGCACTGGCACCGTCGCCGCGGCCTGGAGGCGGACAGGCGATCCGGTGACCGTTGGCAGCCGCATCCCGATTGGCGGCATCGTCGCCACACCGGTGCTCCGAAGCGGTAAGCCGGCGCGGATTACCGAGCAGTCGCCGCCAGAGTTGCCGAAAGGCTTGTACTCGGCGGCCGGCACCCCGGTCCTGGTGGCGGGGACGCTGTGGGGGGCGATGACCGCGTTGTCGCCGCAGTATGCTCCGCTGCCCGAGGGCACCGAGGCCCGCATGGCCGAGTTCACTGACCTGGTGGGCACCGCCATCGCCAACGCCCAGGACCGGGCCGATCTCATGGCGTCGCGCGCACGCGTCGTCGCCGCCGCCGACGACGCCCGGCGCCGTCTGGAACGTGACCTGCACGACGGAGCCCAACAACGACTGGTCGCACTCGGGCTACACCTGCGCATGGTCGACGAGTCGATTCCGCCCGAACTGCACGAGCCCAAACAGCAGCTGTCCCAGATTACGTCCGATTTGACCGACGTTTCCAAAGACCTCCAGGAGCTCTCCCGCGGAATTCATCCCGCTGTCCTGTCGCAGGGCGGATTGACCCAGGCGCTGAGGACCCTGGCTCGCCGCTCAGCCGTGTCCGTCGCCCTGGACCTCGCTATCGAGCGACGCCTGCCCGACGCTGTCGAGGTTGCCGCTTACTACGTGGTCGCCGAATCACTAACCAACGCCGACAAGCACGCCGAAGCATCCGAGGTCATCGTCGGTGCCAACACCGACGATGTAAACCTGCATTTGTCGATCCGTGACGACGGAATCGGGGGCGCCGACACGCGCAAAGGGTCCGGACTGATCGGGCTGAAAGATCGCGTCGAGGCGCTTGGCGGAGATCTCCAGATCGTGAGTAACCCTGGAATCGGGACTTCGCTAAACGTCACCATCCCGCTCGAAGTCGGACAGCCGGGCCATTTCGGTGCACGCGTAACGATCGCTTCGCCAAACGCGGCCCGAAGCGGTCGATGAACTGAGGTGGTTTCTGCAGGCAATTGCCGGAGGCGCCGAGAGCGACCGACAGCGGCAAATGCTCAATGGTCCGGTGGGCGTAGGGCTCGTCACCACCAGCGTGAGATTGCCCGGTGCATACCAGCTAGCAGGAATGTGGGCTGGTGCGTACCTGGATTAAATTGAGGCGTGGTCTCGCCGGTTGAGCCGCTGCGCTGTCTCATCGTCGACGACAGCCAAGATTTCCTTGTGGCCGTCACCAGATATCTCGAGCGGGATGGCTTCACGGTCGTTGGCGTGGCGTCGACGATCGCCGAGGCGCAGCGATCTGTGGAGGCCTTGTGCCCCGACGTCACGCTGGTCGACGTGTATCTCGGCAGCGAGAGCGGTTTCGATCTCGTCGAACAGCTTCACCGCGGTGGCTGGTGCTCCCGTTCAGGGGTGATACTCACCTCCACCCATAACGCGCAGGACTTCGCCGACCTCATCGAAACGAGCGCCGCGGTGGGGTTCCTACCGAAGTTGGCGTTGTCCCCGAGTGCGATCCGCGAGCTGCTTGCCGCCCAGGAGCGCTACCCAAGGCCCAATCGGCGTTAACGAGCGTCAGGGAAGGTGATCACCGCCGGCACCCGGCGAGGGCACCAAGTGAACTGCACAAACGAGCAGGTCGCTTAGGAGAACCGACATCAAGGGGCGCTACGGTCCGCGGAGTTACGCTCTAGCGATGGCGGTCGACGAGGGTGACGCTCCGCCGGTCGGCAGGAAGCTGCCACTCCGGCGCTCGTCGTGCGTGCCCACCGTCGCCATGGATGCCCGCGGCAAGGGACGCGCCCACCAACACCTCCAGAGCACGTCGCGACAACTGCGGGTGCTAACCCTCGCGACCCGCATCGGCGCCGCGGTCAGTGTCTTGTTCGGGGTCCAACAGTTCGTCCTCGTCCAGCAAGCCCTGTGGATCGGATTCGTCAACATGGCGACCGCGTTGATATTCCTGGCGATACCCAAGCTCTACCGGTTCGGCCAGCTCGTTGCACCGGTGGTGTTCATCCTGACGGCCTACACCACGATCACCGTCGTCAGCACCTACGTGGGCAGCGGAAGCGGTCTGCACTTCTACTATGTCGTCGCCGCGTCGCTGGTGGTGTTGGTGCTCGGCATCGAGCACATGGTGATCGCCTCGGCGCTCGCCGCACTCGGGGCAATCACGGTGATCGCCCTGGAGATGTGGGTGCCCCACAGCACTGGTGTGCAGCCCGATTGGGCGTTCAAGTTGGGCTTCGTCATCAACGTCGTCTCGGTCTGGGTGTTCATCATCACGACGGTCTGGTTCGCCATGCGGGAGACCGCGCTCGCCGAGGAAGCCATGGAGATCGAGTACCAACGCTCCGAGTCGCTGCTCGCCAACATCCTGCCCGCATCGATCGCCGCACGGTTGAAGGACCCGGCGCACAACATCATTGCCGACAGGTACGACGATGCGTCGATTCTGTTCGCCGACATCGCCGGCTACACCAAACGAGCAAGTGATACGCCGCCAGCCGAACTCGTCCGCTTCCTCGACGCGCTCTACACGGACCTCGACGCGTTGGTCGACCGCCACGGCCTCGAGAAGGTGAAGACCAGCGGTGACTCCTACATGGTGGTCAGCGGGGTGCCCGAGCCACGGTCCGATCACCTCGAGGCGTTGGCGAGCCTGGCGCTGGACATGGCCGAGGCGGTCTCCGGGCTCACCGACCCGCAGGGCCGCGACGTCCCGCTGCGCATCGGCGTGGCCTCCGGGCCCGTCGTGGCTGGCGTCGTCGGGGCGCGCAAGTTCTTCTACGACGTATGGGGCGATGCCGTAAACGTCGCGGCCCGCATGGAGAGCACCGATGTCGAAGGTCGAATCCAGGTGCCGGACAACGTCTATCAACTACTGAGCGAACGGTTCGAATTCGAGGAGCGCGGTGAGATCGAGGTGAAGGGCAAGGGCCTGATGCACACCTGGTACCTCATCGGCCGCCGCTGACCGTCAGACCGCATGCTCCTGCTCGCGCTCGTCCTGCTGGGACAACAACCGGGCGTAACCCGCTCCCATCCCGAGCAGCGCCAACCCGACGGCGATGAACACGATCACCCGGAAGATGCCGTCGAGAGTGCCGAGGTCGAACAGGAACAGCTTGGCCATCGATGCGGCGACGAGGGCCATGCCTGCCCCGATCGGCAGCGACCGCTGCGCGCGTGGCACCCGCGCCGCGTAGCGGAAAACGAGGGCTGCCAACGCGATCCAACATATGGTGGCCGCCACGTGCCCGGAGAAGAACCCCGATCCGTCGCCGCCGAACAGCACGCCCGCCGTCACGGTGAACATCGTGAGCGCGTACATGGCGATGACCGCCGCCGTGACCCACAGCACGCCTGCGACGTCCCGATCGGCGTGGTTCCGGCTGACACACGACCAGGTGATCGCACCGGCGCAGATCATCGCCAACAAGCTGGCGATCAGGGTCGAGACCGCCGTCGGCGCACTCACCTCGGTCGCGAAGGCCAGGTTGGAGGGCGGAGCGGAGGCGAGGTAGTAGACGCCACCGACCACACCGAAGCCCATGGCCGACCACCTGGCCACTGCACTGTCGCGGCCTGCGACGGCCACCACCACACCGGAGGCAAGTAGCAACGGGCCCGCGACGCGACCGTCGAACGCGACGGTGATCGCGATCAGCAGCGCGCCGGCGGACGACGCCGCCCAGATCACGCCGACGCGGTTGGACGCAGTCTTGGCGAATCGATCGCCCGCCAGCGCCAGGGCGAGCAGTGCGGCAGCCAGCACGGCCGCCATCACCGCTGCGGTGATGCGGTCGACGGTTAGGTTGACGGCGAGCACCGGAATCGTCCCCGCCGCCGAGAAGAGCGCAACCGCGAGGGGATGAGTGCTGTGCGGCAACAGGACCAAGGCACTGGCCAGCGCCAGGAGCGCGGCGATCGCACAGGCCGCGGCCAGCCAAACCACCTGTGCCGAAGACGAATTCACCCCGACCAAGGCGATGAGCAGCGGCAGTGTGCTCACCGCCATGCGTGCACCGTGCATGGCGAGCCAATCCTTCCCAAGTTGCACTGGCAGCGTGGCGGCGGACAAGGCCAGCATGAACCCGACGAGCAGCAGCGTGACGCCCCCGACCACGGCAGGCCCAAGCCCCAGCAGCGGCACCAGCACCAGCAGCGCGAGCTGCTCGGAGTTCCACCGCCTGGCCAACGTCAGTCCCCCGCCGGCAACGGCCGCAGCGAACACCAGTGCCACCGCACCCGGCACCCATTGGTAGACGCTGGCTACCGCGATGATGTCGATGTACGCCGCGGCGATGCCCGTGGCGGCCAGGGCAATCGCACCGACCCTGCCACCGGGTCTGCGGTAGAGCCAGAACGCGATGCCGACCAATGCGCCGGCCAACACGGCTCCCGCCCCCACCCGTATCTCGGGCCGGAGGATCCCGGCCTGCGCTGCGAGCACGAGCAGCAGCACCACGCCGACCAGCGTGACGGCCACCCCGGCGACGGCGAGCGCCTTGCCGATCCAGTTCTCCGAGCGCGGCGTGGCGGGCGTCGGAGCAGCTACGGGCGGAACCGGCCGCATGGCCGGCGGGGTGGGCTGATAGGCCGCGACTGGTGGCCCGACGGGTTGTTGCGGCGGCATCGTCGGCTGGGGCGCAATGGGCTGCCAGTAGGCAGCAGGCTGTGGGTCGCTCGGGGCGACGGGCATCGCGGGGACGGCCTGCGGCGTTGGGCCCGCATCGTCGACGTGACCGGAGGCCACGATGCGGTCCAGTTCGCGGAGGTCGGACGACATCCGACCGAGATAGCTCCAAATGGCGGCGACATCCGCATTGATCCGGGCGAGCAGGGCCTGATCCGGTTGGGTCATCGTGCCAGCGTGGCAGCAAACACGTTCCAGGGGATGAGTATTTGTACCCGGAGCCTGCTAGTCGTCGAGGCCGTGTTCGATCGCGTACCTGGTCAACTCGACGCGATTCGCCAGTTGCAGCTTGTGGAACGTGGCCTGCACGTGGTTCTCCACCGTGCGGTGACTCAACGACAGCCTCTCGGCGATCTGCTTGGCGGTCAAGCCCTTGGCCACGTAGCGCAGTATCTCCGTCTCCCGCTCGGACAAGCTTGGCGTCGAACCCTTGGCAGGCGCCTTCGCGATGCGTCGATACTCCCCCAGCACCAGGCCGGCCAAGCCAGGGGTGAAGACGGCGCGCCCCTCGGCGGTGGCCCGCACGGCCGCGGCGAGCTCGGCCTTCGACGCGCTCTTGACGAGATATCCAGTGGCTCCGGCCTTTACCGCCTCCAGCACGTGGTCGTGTTCGGCGGAGGCCGAGAGCACCAGAACTCGCGATGATGCGGACACCTCCAGCACCGCAATGGTGGCTTGGGTGCCCGTGCCGTCCGCGAGATGCATGTCCATGACCACGACGTCTGGTTTGACCACTGCCGCCCGGCGCCGCGCCGATGCGACGCCGTCGGCCGTTGCGACCACCTCCAAGCCGTCCTCGGCCAGATCGCGAGCCACCGCGTCGCGCCAGATCGGGTGATCGTCGACCACCATCACCGTGAAGCCCTCGTCAACTGCCACGTTCGCTCCCCCGCGGGACGGTTAGTTCCCACTCGGTCCCTGTCTCTGGCGCGGTGGTCAGTTTGGCGCTGCCGCCAAGCCATTTCATTCTGCCAACTATCGACTTCGAGATGCCTACCCGGCCTTCCTCGGCGGCCTGCCCGAGCCGACCCGCCGGTATGCCGACCCCGTCGTCGCGAACGCTCACCACGACCGTGTCACCGAGATCCTCGAGCAGCACGAACGCGTGGGCATCGGACCCCGCGTGGGCAGCCACGTTCGTCAATGCATTGGCCACGGCCGAATCAAGCTCGGCGGCCACGGCCGAATCGAGCATGACGGGTGTCGCGGGCAGGCTCGTCGACACCCGATCGGATTCGCGGCCGCGAAGCATCGGGACGAGGTCGACCAACGCGCCGACCGGCACGGGCGCGGCTCCTGCGCTGACCAGGCGCCTCAACGCACGTTCCTGCTCACCCGCCAGCTCAGCCAATTCGGCTGTGGGTCCTCCGATTTCACGGCCGCGGCGAGAGACCAGGGCGAGCACCTGGATGGCACCGTCGTGCACTTGCCGCGACAGCCGCTCCCGCTCCTCGAGCATGGCGGCCAAGCGGGTAGCCCGCTCGAGCTCGGCGTGCGCACGTCGCGCCGTCTGAGCCGCCATGCCCACCGCGAGCCCGACCGCGAGTTCGATGACGATGGTGGCGTTGCGGCCGAGGTTGATGGTGACGTGGTCCTTCAACGCCGCACTTGCCAGCATCACGATCACCCCGGCGCCCATACCGCCGATCGGGCCCAGTTGAATCGCCGCCGAGATCGTTACGTTGGTGGCCCACAGGGTCGTCGGCCACGACTGGTTGTCCGCCATCCATTGATCGGAAGCCACCAGCGCGGTCGATGACATCAGTGCCACCACCACGACGAGCTCCGCGACCACCCATGCCGTCCGCCTGCCGAACCCCTGAAGGTATGCGACCGCGCACGCCGCGCTCCACGCGATCAAGACGCCGAACAGCACCCACCCCAGCACGGGGCGGGCGAGATCGCGGTTGACCGCGATCTGAAAACCCAACGCGTACAGGCAACTCAGCAGTCTGAACACCTGCGCGGCCCGCCACAGCGGAGTGGCGGGATCCGGCCTCACCGCTACATCACCTTGGACAGGAATGCCTTCGTACGCTCTTCTTTGGGGTTGCTTAGGACCTCGCGCGGATCACCGCTCTCGACGATCACTCCTCCGTCCATGAACACCAGCTGATCGGCCACCTCGCGGGCGAAGCCCATCTCGTGGGTGACCACCAACATCGTCATGCCCTCGGAGGCCAGCTTCTTCATCACCGCGAGCACCTCGCCGACGAGCTCGGGGTCGAGGGCCGAGGTGGGTTCGTCGAAGAGCATCAACTTGGGTTCCATGGCGAGGGCTCGGGCGATGGCGACCCGCTGCTGCTGGCCGCCCGAGAGCTGAGCCGGGTAGGCCTCGGCCTTGGACGCCAAGCCCACCCGGTCGAGCAGCGCGTGGGCCGTCTTCAACGCCGCCTCACGCTTGACGCCCTTCACCTGGACGGGCGCCTCGACGACGTTCTCGAGTGCGGTGCGGTGCGGGAACAGGTTGAAGTGCTGGAACACCATCCCGATGTCGCGCCGCTGCTTCGAGGCATCCCGCGGCGACATCTCGTGGAGCTTCCCGCCGCGTTCGCGATACCCGATCAGATCGCCGTCGACGTAGAGCCTGCCCGCATTGACCTGCTCCAAGTGGTTGATGCAGCGCAGAAAGGTCGACTTGCCCGAACCCGAGGGCCCGACGATGCACAGCACCTGGCCGGTCTCCACCTCGAGCGTCACGCCCTTCAACACGTGAAGTGCGCCAAAGCTCTTGCAGACCTGCTCGGCGCGGACCATCACCGTCATATCGGATTCCCTAACTGCGCCTTCGCCAACGCCTCGAGTTGCTTGGTGGTCAGCTTGCGCGACGAACCTCGAGCGAAGTACCGCTCCAGGTAGAACTGGCCCACCATCAAGATGCTGGTGACCACCAGGTACCAGGTGGACGCCACCAGGAGCATGGGGACCGGGTCGAAGATGCGCGCAGCGATCTCCCGGGTGGCGATGCTGTACAAGTCGAACGCGTAGGGCACCGCGGTGACCAACGACGTGGTCTTCAGCATGCTGATGACCTCGTTGCCCGTCGGCGGGATGATCACCCTCATCGCCTGCGGCAAGACCGTGCGCCGCATCGCCATGCCCCAGGACATGCCGAGCGCCGTCGACGCCTCCATCTGACCCTCCGGCACCGAACTGATTCCGGCGCGGATGATCTCGGCCATGTAGGCCGCCTCGTTGAGGGCAAGACCGAGCGTTGCCAGCAGGAATGGGATGGTCAGACTCTGCAGGTCGAGATGGAAGAACGTCGGCCCGAAGAAGGGCACCCCGAACTGAATCTTCCGGTAGATCACCGGGATCAGACCCCAGAACGCCAGCTGCACGTAGATGGGCGTGCCGCGGAAGATCCATAGATACACCCACGACACTGCTCGGAACACCGGGTTCCCCGACAGCCGCATCACGGAAAGCAGGATGCCCAGTGCGATGGCCAACGCCATCGACAAGACGGTCAGTTCCAACGTGTGGAGGACACCAAGAAGAATCCGTTCGTTGAACAGGTACTCCCGGTACGTCGCCCAGCTGTAGGCCGGGTTCGTGGCCGCCCCGTAGAGGAACAGCCCAAGCAGGATGACGATGACGACCGCCGCCACCCACCGCCATGGATGACGCAGGGGCACTGCGTCTATCGCGGCGGGGCCGTCGGATGGCGGCGCGTCGACATCAGTCATGGACAACTTTGCTTCAGCTCACCGCGCCGTTGATGACCGGCTTGTCGATCATCCCGTCATTCAGACCCCAGTTGCCTGCGATCTGCTTGTACGCGCCGCTGTCGATCAGGTGCTGCAGCGCCTGCACCAACGACTGCGACAGTGGCGAATTCTTGGCCACCGGCCAACCGTACGGGGCGGAGTCGAAGATCTCGCCCGCCTTCTCGAGCTTGCCCTTGCTCTGCTTGATCGCGTACAGCGTCACCGGGGAGTCCGCCGACATCGCGTCGGCCTGGCCGAGCACGACGGCGTTGGTGGCCGCGTCCTGGCCATCGAACGGGATGATGGTGATGGCAGGCTTGCCGGCATCGGTGCACTTCTTGCTCTTGGCAGGCAGTTCGTCGGTCTCCTGAACCGTGGTGGCCTGAACCGCGACCTTCTTGCCGCACGCGTCTTCGGGGTTGATCGAACCTCCCGCAGGCTGAGCCCACAGCGACCCCGCCGAGAAGTAGGTGACGAAGTCGACGGCCGCCTCACGCTCCTTGCTGTCGGTGAACGACGACATGCCGACGTTGAACGTGCCACCTTGGATCGACGGAATGATCTTCGCGAAGTCCGCTTCGCGGTACTCCGGCGTCAACCCGAGCGTCTTGGCCATCGCGTCCATGAGGTCGACGTCGAAGCCGACGATCTTGCCGCTCTCGTCCTTGAACTCGTTGGGCGCGTAGGGAATGTTGACGCCGATGATCAACTTGCCCGACGACTTGATGGCCTCGGGCACCGTGTTGGCGATTGAATCGACCTTGTCCGCAGATGCGGCGGTCGTGCTGCTCTGCGGCCCTGGGCTCTCCGTCTTGCTCGAACATCCCGACATGGTCAGGGCGCCGGCGGCGGCGAATACCGCCGCGTAGCGCCACATCTTCGGACTTGACACGAGTTGCCTCATCTCTCTGCATCGGGTCGACATACAGCACCTCCAAGGCGAGGAGGTTAGCGACCGTGGACCCAGCACGCACTGCCGGTAACGAGACATTAACGACTTCCTGTGTGCGGGGACGGCGTTATCGCAACGGGAGCGCAACGAAATCCTGATACGGATTCCGTGCTGTGCAACACTTCCGACATGACTACTTCGGCTCCGCCAAGCACGCTGCCGCACCTCTGGAAGGCGGCGATCGTATCGGGTGTACTCGCACTCGCGTTGGGCATCGCGGTGTTGGTCTGGACTGGAACGTCGATAACCCTGGCGGCCATCTTCTTTGGTGTCGCCCTGTTGGTTACCGGCTTCGAGCAGGTGTTCTTCGCGTTCTCCCTACGTACCTCTACGGCCTTACGCGTTTTGCTGCTGATCAGCGGCGCGGCGGCGCTGGTGCTGGCCGTGATCGCGCTCTCCCGGTTCTACGACGCCTGGCGACTACTCGCCATCTGGATCGCGGTCGGCTTCATCTTCCGCGGCGTGTCGACGACGATTTCCGCGATCAGCGATCCGACGCTGCCCGGCCGCGTCTGGAACATCGTGATGGGCGTGCTCAGCCTGATCGCCGGTGTGGTGATCATGGCGGCTCCCTACTCGTCGCTGCAGATCCTGGCTCTCTTCGTTGGCTATTCGCTTATCGTCCTCGGCGTCTTCGAGGTCGTGACGGGCTTCATGATCCGCAGGGCCACCGGCGCCACCCCCATCGCCGCGTCCGAGGACGCCGCTCCCTAGCCTCGACTGCACAGTCCTGACCCTTGGCCTGCGCGACTCCGTCTACTACACTTCGTCGTAGGGAACACCCGCAGTTCGGGAGATGGTGCAGGTGAATGCGCTCGACGTCTCGCGGTGGTAGTTCGGCATCACCACCGTCTATCACTTCGTGTTCGTTCCACTGACCATTGGCTTGGCTCCGCTCATCGCGGTGATGCAGACCGTCTGGGTGATCACCGGCAACACATCCTGGTACCGGCTGACGCGCTTCTTCGGCAAGCTGTTCCTGATCAACTTCGCCCTCGGCGTGGCGACCGGCATCGTTTAGGAGTTCCAGTTCGGCATGAACTGGAGCGAGTACTCCCGATTCGTCGGCGACGTGTTCGGAGCCCCGCTGGCCATGGAGGGTCTGGTCGCGTTCTTCTTCGAGTCCACGTTCATCGGACTCTGGATCTTCGGATGGACGCGACTGCCCCGACTGGTGCACCTCGCCCGCATCTGGATCGTGGCGATCGCCGTCCACATGTCGGCCATCTTCATCCTCGCCGCCAACTCGTTCATGCAGCACCCCGGTGGAGCGCACTTCAACCCCGAAACCGTGCGCGCGGAGCTCACCAGCATCGTCGCACTGTTCACCAACAACACTGCGCTAGCCGCATTTCCGCATGCGGTCGCAGGCGCCTTCCTCACCGCAGGTACCTTCGTCGCTGCGGTCTGCGCATGGTGGCTGGTGCGCGCACGGACCAGTGCCGAAGCGCGCACCATGTACCGGCCCGCGGCCATCCTTGGCTGCTTCGTGGTGCTGGCGTCGGCGGCCGGGCTGTTCTTCACCGGTGACGCACAGGGCAAGCTGATGTTCCAGCAGCAGCCGATGAAGATGGCCTCGGCCGAATCCCTCTGCCACACCTTCGCGTCAGCGGTCGGCTCGACGATACGATCGCGGAAGCCACCAGCAGACAACGGGATTGGGGCAAGGTGGCCGATCAGGCCGCGCGGCCCGCAGCGGTGGCAGCTGCGGCCCTGCCCGGCGCTGCCGTCGCGCTGACCCGCGCCCGAATCGCAGCCACCCAGCTCCGGCAACTGGCCGCACCCGCGGCGCTCACCCGCACCCGCCCGACGCTCGCCCCTCTGAACGTCCGCCCCGGCGCCCGAATTGCCATTGTCGGGCCAAGCGGCTGCGGCAAGACCACACTGCTCATGATCACCGCCGAGGCAAAACAACGAAACCGGTTCGACTGCTGGCTACTTCGCCGAGGATGCGCACGTCTTCGAGACCACGCTGCGGGACAACCTCCTGGTCGCCCGTGGCGATGCGCAGGATTGCGAGCTGGACGCGGCGCTCCGACGGGCTGGACTTGGCGCGTGGTTGGACGCGCTGCCTGACGGGCTGTCCACCATGCTCGTAGGCGGGGCCGCCGCAATGTCCGCCGGTCAGCGCAGGCGATTGCTGCTGGGCAGGGCAGTCCTGTCGACCTTCCCGATCGTGCTGTTCGACGAGCCCACCGAACATCTCGATGCCGACGACGGACGTCGGATCCTGACCGAGTTGCTCACCCCGGACGCATTGTTCGCCGCCGATCGGACCGTCGTGGTCGCGACCCATCACCTACCCGACGACGTCGACTGCCCCATCATGTCGCCCAGCAACGGCGAGTAACCTCACCAGCAATGACTCAGTACCCGGCAAGTTATCCCCCGCCGCCGTATGCCGGCTTGACGCCCGTGCCGGCCAAACCCAAGAACTGGCTGGGCGCGACGGCGCTGGTATTGGCCATTCTCGGCCTGGTCTTGTCCATTTCGATCGTCGGTGGCGTCACGTTCGGCGTCATCGCGATCATCGTCGGCTTCAGCGGCCGCCGCCGCGCCAAGCAGGGTGAGGCCACCAACGGCGAGGTGGCAACGGCCGGAATCGTACTGGGCGCGTTGGCCATCGTCGTCTCGCTCGCGGTCATCGCGATCTGGGTGCGCGGCTACCAGGAGGTCGACTTTGGCAGCTACGTCACCTGCGTCTCCAAGAATTCCGACCCGCAGAGCATCGAAAATTGCGCTAATGAATTCCAGCAACGCGTCAACGAAAAATTGGGCCTCAAGTAAGGGCCGCTAAGCACCAGCTCCCGGGAAGTACTTGACGATTCCCTCCTGCACCACGGTGGCGACCACGCGGCCCGATTGATCGAAGAAGTGCCCGCTGCCCAGCCCGCGGGACTCCGCTGCCACCGGTGACGTCGTCGAGTACAGCACCCAGTCGTCGAAGACAACCGGGCGGTGAAACCAGACCGAGTGATTCATCGTGACCGCGAAGATCCGGTCGAACCCCCAGGAGAGCCCGTGGGTGGTGATGATCGAGTCCAGGATCGTGGTGTCCGACGAATACACCAGCGCCGCAGCGTGGATCACCGGGTCGGCAGGCATCGGCCCCTCGGCCTTCAGCCACACGCGATTGTGCGCAAGCCGCTCCTTCTTGTCGCGCATCACCCACGCCGGATCGTTGGCGTAGCGCCACTCGATCGGCCGCAGCGCGTTGACGAAGTGCGGCACGGTTTCCTCGTAGCCGTGCAGGAGTTCACCGATCTTGGGAAGTGTCGCGGGGTCCGGAACCCGTGGTGCTTCGACGTTGTGTTCAAGCCCACGGCCACCATTCATGTGCGACACCAGTGCCGAGGTCAACAACACGCCGTTCTGGACGACGTCGACCCGACGATTGGCGAACCGGCGTTCGTCTCGTAGCCGTACGACGTGAAATTCGAGGTCCTGATCCGGATCTCCGCCCGCGATGAAGTGGGCCGAAAGGGCGCTCGGCGGCAGGTCGTGCTGCAGTGTTCGACTAGCCGCAACGAAGGCCTGCGCCATCATCTGCCCGCCGAATGTTCGCACCGGGTTCTTGCTCGGGTGCGCGCCGACGAACGTGTCGTCGTCGACACGGCGGAGGTCGAGCACCGCCAGCAGCTCGGCCAGATCGGTACTGGACACGCGCTGCTCCCCCTAGTGGTCGTCCTCGCCGATCCGATGCACGTGGATCAGGTTGGTCGAGCCTACTGTGCCAGGAGGAGCGCCTGCGACGATGACCACCAGGTCACCCCGCTTGTAGCGCCCGAGTTCCAGCAACGACTTGTCGACGATGCGAATCATTTCGTCGGTGCTTTGCATGTGAGGCACGATGAACGTCTCCGTGCCCCAGGTCAGCGCCAACTGGCTGCGCACCTCGGGCAGCGCCGTGAAGGCCAGCAGTGGCAGCGGCGTGTGAAGCCGGGCCAGCCGCTTGACGGTGTCGCCGGATTGCGTGAACGCCACCAGCGCCTTGGCCTCCAGCCGCTCCCCGATGTCGCGGGCCGCGTACGAGATGACGCCACGCTTGGTCCTGGGCACGTGCGTCAGCGGCGGCGCGACCGTGGAGTTCTCCTCGACGGCGTTGACGATGCGAGCCATCGTCCTGACCGCCTCCAGGGGGTACTTGCCCACCGATGTCTCGCCGGACAACATGACCGCATCGGCCCCGTCGAGCACGGCGTTGGCGACGTC
>JAOPVI010000160.1 GCA_025966225.1 Mycobacterium sp.
GACAGCCACAACAATTGGCACGAACGGTGGCGCGGGTCGATCTGCCTCGCCATCGAGGAGCCCGAACTGTCCGCCCGCGAGATCGAGCGCTGGGCCGGGCACCCCTACATGGCGCAGATCCTGATCAAGGCCGAGCGGCGTCCGTCATGGGGCGACCCGAAGTACGACCCGATCTGGGCAGCAGCCACCAAGCACGACATCACGGTGAGCTGTCACCTGTCCCGCGGACAGTACGAGGAGCTGCCCATCCCACCGGTGGGACTGCCCAGCTACAACCACGACTTCATGGTCACCTATTCGTTGCTTGCTGCGAATCAGGTGATGAGCCTGGTCTTCGACGGCGTCTTCGACCGCTTCCCGAACCTGCGGATCGTGTTCGTCGAGCACGCCTTCACCTGGATCCTTCCACTGATGTGGCGGATGGACGCCATCTACGAGCAGCGCAAGCAGTGGATGGACATCAAGCGCAAGCCGTCGGAGATCGTCAAGGAGCACATCAAGTTCACCACTCAGCCACTGGACTATCCCGAGGACAAGACGGAACTCAGTCGGGCGTTGGAGTGGATGGAGTGCGACAAGATCCTGCTCTACTCTTCGGACTACCCGCACTGGACGTTCGACGATCCCCGCTGGCTGGTCAAGCACCTGCCCGAGCACGCTCGCGAGAACGTGATGTTCCGCAATGGCCTTGCCACCTACAAGCTTCCGGAGACCGTGCCGGCGCTTGAGGGACAGGTCCGGGTCTTCTAAATGCACCCGTGCTGGGGGTCCCCCCGCTTGCGGGGGAGAGCGAAGCGACCCGGGGAGTCATGACCGAGAAGGACAAGACGCCCCGCCTTGCGCAGGGGCGGGAACACGTCGTTGCCACCATCGACGAGATCCCCTCGGGGACACACAAACTGGTGCCCATCGGACGGCATGGAGTCGGGGTTTACAACGTCAACGGCACGTTCTACGCCATCGCCAACTACTGTCCGCACGAAGGTGGCCCGCTGTGCTCGGGTCGCGCGCGCGGCCGCAACATCGTCGACGACAGTGTGCCCGGTGACGCGGTGATGGTGCGCGATCTGGAGTTCATCTACTGCCCCTGGCATCAATGGGGATTCGAGCTCGCGACCGGTACCACCGCGGTCAAACCGGAGTGGAGCATCCGCACCTATCCCGTCCGAGTCGTCGGCAACGACGTACTCGTAACGGCCTAACGAGGGATCAATCGAGTTGCCTTCTGCACGATCAAAGAAGATCGAGATCAACGGCGGCAACGTCGTCTACGAAATCCTGGGCAAGCAGGGCGACTTCATCGTCCTCACCCCCGGCGGTCGGTTCAGCAAGGACATCCCGGGGCTCCGTCCCTTGGCACTCGCTCTCGTTAAGGGCGGCTATCGGGTCCTGCTGTGGGACCGGCCCAACTGCGGCAAGTCCGACGTGCAGTTCTGGGGTAGAAGCGAATCCCACATGCGCGCGGAGACGTTGCAGCAGCTGATCACCAAGCTCGACATCGGACCATGCATCATCGCGGGCGGTTCAGGCGGTGCCAGAGATTCGATGTTGACCACGATGCTCTACCCCGAACTCGTCACGAAGCTGGTGGTTTGGAACATCGTTGGCGGGGTGTACGGCTCCTTCGTCCTGGGTTCGCACTACCTGGTGCCGAGCATCCTCGCCGTCCGCGGACTCGGGATCAAGGGCCTGCCGGCGGTGCGCGAATGGCGCGACCTCATCGAGGAGAATCCGCACAACGAACAACGGATCCTCGCGCTCGACACCGACGAGTTCCTCAAGGTGATGCTGCGCTGGCTCAACGCCTACGTCCCCAAGCCCGGCCAGACCATCCCCGGCGTCGAGGACGAGATGTTCGACGAGATCAAGGTTCCCACGCTGATCATCCGCGGCGGCGAGAACGACTGGGACCATCCCAAGCGGACGTCGCTCGAGGTGAGCTGCCTGATCAAGGGGTCCAAGCTGATCGACCCGCCGTGGCCGGAGGACGCCTGGGAACGCGCCGGTGAGTCCCGTGCTGCAGGGAAGGTCAAGCGGTTCAACATGTTCGACACGTGGGTACAGGCTGCGCCTGCGATCTTGGACTTTCTGAGCAAGTGATGCCGGGTTCAAGTCGTGTGGATGTGAACCTCGCAGTTGAGCGAGGCCTCCAGCGCGGTGTGCACCCGACTCTCCGGCACACGCTCGAGGTCGGACTTGCGCAGCGTCACGTGGATCACGTCCCAGCCTTCGTCATCGGCCAGGCGTGCGATCTCGCCCCGCAGGCCGAGTCCCGCCAGCACGCCGTGCGCATCGTCGTCGGTGCCCCGGCTGACGTAGGTGAGCACGCCCGCTATCGGCACTGCGCCGAACGCCCTGAAAGCCTTGGCGCACAATTCGACTGCAGTGCGCGACAGTTCGTCGGGGTTGTCGCCCGCGATCAGCACCTCGACCTGTCTGCGACCGGCAGGCATCGACGCGAGCTCGGCTTCGATCACGTCGGCACCCGCCGCGGCGGCGCGCTCTGTCAAGGCAGCCATGCCGTCGCGTAGCTGCGCGGCCGTGAGCCGCGCCGTCGGGTCGACGTCGACACGTACCACCGCAGTTCTCATGCCCGCCAGCCTATCTGCGGATAAGAAGGGGCCGTCATGAACTCCGCGATCAGGCCGACCACCGAACCGACCATCGCCGTCTGGCCCGGCACGTCCGCGCGGCTGTTGAAGGTGACACCCGGCGTCGAGCAGTACGCCGAGTACGTCGAGGGCGGCGGCTACCAGACGCTCGATCAGCCGGACCTGCTCCTCGAGGAGATCGACCGCAGCGGCCTGGCCGGCCGGGGCGGCGCGGCCTTCCCGCTCGCCATCAAACTCCGCACGGTGCGCGATGCCGGTGGTCGGCGCGTCGTGCTGGCCAACGGCGAGGAGGGCGAGCCCGCATCCGTCAAGGACAAGTGGCTGCTGCGGAACCGCCCACACCTGGTGCTGGACGGTGTTCGACTCGCTGCCCGCATCGTCGGCGCCGAACGGGCGGTGGTCTACGTCTCCGATCCCCTTGCCGCCCAGGCGATGGACGCCGCGCTGGCCGCCGTCGACCTTGAGCTCTCGGTCGGAGTGTTCACCGTCGATGCTGGCTACGTCGCGGGCGAGGAGACGGCCGCCGTGCGCGCCGTCAACGGCGGCCCGGCGAAACCCACTGACAAACCGCCGCGCCCGTTCCAGGAAGGAGTCGGCGGCCAGCCGACCCTGGTGAGCAACGTCGAGACGCTGGCCAATCTGCCGTTCGTGCTGCGTCACGGCGGCACCGCGTTCCGTGAGGTCGGCACCGAGGCCTCCCCAGGAACGTTCCTCGCCACAGTCACCGGCGCCGGCCGCCCGCCAGTCCTTTACGAGCTGCCCCATGGCGCGAGCTTCTCCGAACTGCTTGCCCTGCACGGGGTCTCCGCCGAAGACGTCCACGGCGTGTTGATGGGCGGCTACTTCGCGGGGCTGCTCAACCGCGACGTGCTGAACGCCACGCTCGACCACGAGACGATGCGCGCGCTTGGCAGCGGACTCGGGTGCGGGGCGATCGCGATTCTCACCGACGACTGTCCCGTCGCCGTCGCCGCGGCAGTGATGGCGTACTTCGATCGTGAGAACGCCAGCCAGTGCGGGTCGTGCTTCAACGGCACCGCGGCCATGTCGGCCGTCACGTCGGCGCTGCGCGACGGGGTGGCCACGGCCGATGACCTTGCGCGCCTGGAGCGGTGGTCGGTGGTGCTGCGCGGTCGCGGCGCGTGCGCCACCCTGGACGCCGCGACGAACATCGCAGCGAGCCTGTTGCTTCAGTATCCCGAACTGGTCGCCCGCCATCTGGACGGCGAATGCGACGCGTGCCGCGCGGATGCGTTCAGCGCATTGCGGCCCTACGAAGTGGAGGCGTCATGAGCGGACCCAGAAAGATCCGGTTGGACCGCACGATGTGCGACGGCTTCGGCGTCTGCGCCAAGCACGCGCCCGAGTATTTCTCCCTCGACGACTGGGGATACGCGTCGCTAATCGGTGACGGAACGGTCCCCGAGGTCGATCGCGACGCGGTGATGCGGGCGCTGTTTGATTGCCCGGTGCACGCGATCATCGCGATGGGCGAGCACCAACCCTCGGGCCAAGCGCGACCGCCGACGAATTCGGAGCAGACGTCGGAGCCGCACGTCGACAACGAAAACAGCGAAGCGATCTCGGAGTTCGTCCGTTGACCAGGCCGCTCCCCCAACTCACTGCCCAAAACGAGTTCTTCTGGACGTCCGGGGCAGACGGTCAGCTGCGCATCCAGGAGTGCCTCAGTTGCCAGGCGCTGATTCATCCGCCTGCTCCAGTGTGCCGGTATTGCCGCGAGCGGAAGATGGGGGTGCGGGTCGTCTCGGGCAAGGCGACGCTCGCCGGCGTCACGGTGAACCACCGCTTCGGCTTCCCCGACCTCCCTCCGCCCTACGTTGTCGCCGAGGTCGCGATCGCTGAGGACCCGCGAGTGCGGTTGACCACCAACATCATCGAGTGCGATCCCGACGAGCTCGTGCTGGGCCAACCCGTCGAGGTGCTGTTCCAGCAGCTCGAGGACGTGTGGCTGCCGGTGTTCAAGCCGGCCGCCGACAAGACGGCGTCGACCGAAATGCCCGAGGACTTGATCCCGCCGGAGCGGTTCGCTGAATACGTCCGGCCGATGCTGACGAAGGCGAAGTTCGAGGAGCATTCGGCCATCACCGGCGTCGGGATGTCGACCATCGGCCGTCGGCAGATGGTCCCGCCGCTGTCATTGACGATCGATGCCTGCGAGCAGGCCGTCGCGGATGCCGGCCTGACCTTCGACGACATCGACGGGCTGTCCACTTACCCGGGGCTCGACATGATGGGCATGGGCGAAGGCGGCGTGAGCGCGCTGGAGGGTGCGCTTGGCCTGCGACCGACGTGGATCAACGGCGGCATGGACACCTTCGGGCCCGGCGGTTCGGTGATCGCGGCGATGATGGCCGTGGCTACCGGGATGGCGCGCCACGTGTTGTGCTTCCGCACGCTGTGGGAGGCCACATTCGGCCAGCTGGTCAAGGAGGGCAAGATGTCCCCTCCGATGGGCGCTCGCACCAGCAGCTTTCAGCATCCCTTCGGAGCGACGTCAGCGGCGCACGTGTTGGCGCAGAACGCAAGTCGGCACTTCGACCGTTTCGGCACCACGCGCGAGACGCTTGGTTGGATCGCGCTGAACCAGCGTGCGAACGCCGGCCTCAACCCGACCGCGATCTATCGCGATCCGATGACGATGGACGACTACCTGTCGGCTCGGATGATCACCACGCCGTTCGGGCTGTATGACTGCGACGTCCCGTGCGACGGGGCCGTGGCCGTCATCGTCTCGGCCGTCGACGTCGCCCGTGACATGCCCAAGCCGCCAATACTTTTCGAGGCCGTGGGCACTCAGATCATCGAACGCCTGGACTGGGACCAGACCACACTGACGCACGAGCCGCAGGTGCTGGGCCAAAGCGCTCACATGTGGTCACGAACGACGTTGCGACCCAGCGACGTCGACGTGGCAGAACTCTACGACGGCTTTACCTTCAACTGCCTGTCGTGGCTCGAGGGGCTGGGGTTCTGCGGTATCGGCGAGGCGAAGGACTTCCTCGACGGTGGCAAGAACATCGCGCGCGACGGCCTCATCCCGTTGAACACTCATGGCGGGCAGCTGTCTCATGGCCGCACGCACGGCATGGGGCTGATCCACGAGGCCGTCACGCAGCTGCGCGGTGAAGCGGGAGTTCGCCAGGTCGCGAATGCCCGCATCGCAGTCACCAGCAGCGGTGGCCTGACTCCCAGCGGTGTGATGCTGCTCCGGACCGATTCGTGAGCACGAACGACCCCCAACGTCGGGTCGTCATGGTCGACGGGGTGCCGATGTCCGCACTCGTTGCCGCGGTCGAGCACCCCCGCGCAGTAATAGTCGCCGTCCACGGCGGCGCCACTTCGGGGGTGTACTTCGACTGCCCAGGCCATCCACGATTGTCGTTGCTGCGCTTGTCTGCAACGCACGGCGTCACCGCGATTGCGCTCGACCGGCCGGGTTACGGTGTCTCGGCGCTGTACCAGGACGAGCTGACGCAACCCGACAAGCGACTGGCACTGGCCTTCGGCGCGGTCGACCAGCTCGTCGCGCCCGGTTTGCGAGGCGCGGGTGTCTTCTTGGTCGGACATTCTGCGGGATGCGAACTCGCCCTTCGGATGGCGGTCGACGAACGCGGCGCCGACGTGTTTGGCATCGAGGTGGCGGGTACCGGTATGAACTACAGCGCCAAGGCCAAAGACATTCTGCGGCAAGCCACCGCGACACATCGTCCTGCCGGCCTGCGCGACCTCCTGTGGCAGCCCACCGAGCTCTACCCCGCCGAGGTGCTGACCGGAGCGCTGTCGGCACCTGGAGTGGCGTATGAGGCCGAGGTGACGGCGAATTGGCCGCGTCGCGACTTTCCCGCCGTCGCGGCGAAGGTTTTGGTACCGGTCGAGTTCAGCGTGGCCGACCACGAGAGCGTGTGGGAGACCACCCCCGCGGCGCTTGCCGAGATAGCCGCATCGTTCACCGCTTCGCCCCGCGTCGTCGTCAACGAAGTGGCCCACAGCGGACACAACGTCAGCGTGGGATTGACCGCCGACGCTTACCACCGAAAAGTGTTGTCGTTCATCGAGGAATGCATCGTTGCCCGCGAGGGCTCGGACAGCGAAGTGGAGGCGATCTGATGCGCGTTGGATTCATCGGCCTTGGCAGCCAGGGGGCGCCGATGGCGCGTCGGATCGTCGAGGGTGGTGTCGAGCTCACGCTCTGGGCACGCAGGCCCGAGTCGTTGGAGCCGTACGCCGACACAGCCGCCAAAGTCGCGGCCACGCCTGCCGAACTGGGCGCGGCCAGCGATCTGGTGTGCCTGTGCGTCGTCGGCGACGACGACGTCAAGGAGGTACTCGACGGCGACACTGGAGTGCTGGCGGGCCTGGCCCCAGGCGGGATCGTCGCCATTCACAGCACCGTCCATCCCGACACCTGCCGCGAAATCGCGGAAACGGCTGCGGAACACGGTGTCTCGGTGATCGATGCCCCGGTCAGTGGCGGCCAACCCGCGGCCTCCGCCGGCACCCTGATGGTCATGGTCGGCGGTGAGGAGACCGACGTCGAGAAGTGCCGCCCGGTCTTCGCGACGTACTCGGATGCGATCGTCCACCTCGGTCCGCTGGGCAGCGGGCAGGTCGCCAAGATCCTCAACAACCTGTTGTTCAGCGCGAACCTCGGAAGCGCGATCACGACCCTCGAGTTGGGTGACTCACTCGGCATTCCGCGCGACCGACTGTGCCAGGTACTCGACCGCGGGTCCGCCACCAGCAAGGCGGTCAACAGCATCACCGCTTTCGGAGGCACCTTGGAAATGCTTGCCCCGGTCGCCGGTGGCCTGCTGCAGAAGGACGTCCGGCACGCGGCCAGCCTCGCCGACCACGCGTCGGCGCAGGAGGGTGCGGTGTTCGATGCCGCGGACGCAGCGCTGGCGGCGATGGACCACCCGCGCTGATGCGGGTCGGATTCATCGGCGCAGGACGCATGGGCGCCCCCATGGTGCGACGGCTCGTCGACGCGGGTCACCACGTGCGGGTCCTCGGCCGGACCGACGAAGCGCGGGCCGCGATCACCGAATTGGGGGCCGTCGCAGTCGCCGACGTGGCCGAGGCCGCCGCCGATGCCGAGGTGGTCGTGGTCTGCGTCTTCACCGACGATCAGGTCAAGCGGGTGTGCTTCGAGGACGGCCTGCTGGCGGCGATGCCGTCGGGCGCTGCGCTGGTGCTGCACACCACTGGCAGCCCACGCACCGCCGAAGCCATTGCCGCGCACGCGCCCCACGTCCAGGTCGTCGACTCTCCCGTCAGCGGCGGCCCGCACGACATCGGCGCCGGTCAGGTCACGCTTTTCGTCGGGGGCTCGGAGGACGTGCTGCGACGAGTACGGCCGGTGCTGGGGAGCTACGGCGATCCGATCTTCCACGTGGGACCGACCGGGGCTGGCCAGAAGGTGAAGCTGATCAACAACGCCATGTTCGCCGCCCAGATCGGCCTGGTCCACGAGGCCGTTGCGCTCGGCGGCCGCCTCGGCGTCGCGGAATCGACGCTTCTCGAGACGCTTCCCAGCGGCAGCGGTTCCAGCCGGGTCGTGGGCTTCATCGCCGCTAGAGGTTCCGTCGGGGCGTTCATCGATGGAGTGCGCGAATTCGTAGGAAAGGACGTCGCCGTAGTACGGAAGACGGCTGAGGAGCTTGGGAGCGATCTCGGGTTGCTCGACCACGTCATCGACGCTGGAATTCGGCCATGAAAATGGTACCGATATCGTTCTTCCATCGCGTGCCGTGAGGCATACTGTTAGCGTTACGAATCAAGCGCCTCGCGTAACGCACCCGACAGCCCGTCTGTCGCGAAAGAGGAGACCATGACCAAGCCCCAATTGGTATTCAGTCCGGTTTCGTCGGAGTACTTCGAGAACCCGTACGCGATCTACGCGCGAATGCGTGATGAAGCACCCCTCTACTACGACGAGGAAGGGGACTTCTACGCGCTGACCCGTCACGAGGACGTAGCCGCGGCGTTCAAGGATCACGAGTCGTTCTCCTCCGCACGTGGGTGCGATCTGAGCATGGTGCGCTCGAGCGAGGTGCCTCCAAAGTCGATCATCTTCATGGACCCGCCGGATCACCGCCACATGCGCAGCCTGGTCAACAAGGCGTTCACGCCGCGGGCGATCCAGGCGCAGAAGGAAACCGTCGTCGAACTGATCGACCACTACCTGAGCAAGGTCGATCCGGACGGGTTCGACGTGGTGCAGGACTTTTCGGGCCCGTTCCCGGTTGAGGTCATCACCCGGATGGCCGGTGTGCCAGAGGACTTCCGTCAGCAGGTCCGGCACTGGATCGACACCAGCTTGCATCGCAAGCCGGGTCAGATCGACCTGGACGACGACAACATGAAGGCCAACATCGACTCGGGCATCTACTACTACGGCCTCGTGGTCGAGCGCAGGCAGAACCCGCAGGACGACATGATCAGCCGACTCATCGCCGCGGAGCTCCCCGACGAGCACGGCGTCATGCGCAAGCTCGACGACATCGAGATCACCGGCTTCACGACGCTGCTCGGCGGCGCGGGCGCGGAGACCGTGACGAAGCTGATCGGCAGCGCCGTGGTGGAGTTCGCCCGCCACCCCGAGCAGTGGCAGAAGCTGCTCGACGACCGCAGCAAGATTCCGGCCGCGGTGGAGGAACTCCTGCGCTACGTCGGCCCGGTGCAGTACAACGTGCGCTATAGCGTCAAGGAGGTGGAGGTTCCCAGCGGCGTCATCCCACCGAACAAGCCGGTATTCCTGATGGGAGCCGCGGCCAACCGCGATCCGCGCGCCTTCGCCGACGGCGAGACGTTCGACATCGACCGCGATCGCAACGAGGCGCAGAACCTCGGCCTCGGCTACGGCATCCACAGCTGCCTCGGCGCCGCATTGGCCCGCATGGAGAGCGTCATCGCGCTCGAACGCCTGCTGGACTTCATGCCGCGCTTCGAGGTCGACTTCGACGGGTTGGAGCGCGTCAACATGCAGAACGTGGCGGGCTACCACCACGTCCCTGTGAAGGTTTTGAAGTGACCCAGCGAGAAGCGAAGCGGGATCGCGCATGACGCAGAAGATCGAGGTCGACTTCGGGCTCTGCGAGAGCAACGGGGTGTGCATGGGCATCATCCCCGAGGTATTCGAGCTCGATGACCAGGATTACCTGCACGTGCTGTCGGACGAAGTGACTCCGGAGAACGAGCAGCAGATCAAGGAGTCGGTGCGGCAGTGTCCGCGCCAGGCCATCGCCATCGTCGACGAATGATCCGCCACTAGTGCGATTCGTATTCGTACACGGGGGTTTTCACGCCGGGTGGTGCTGGGAGCGCACCATCGCCTAAGCGTGGCCGGCGCGTCGAGACAGTAACCGCGGTAGCTGACTGCTCGTCTTAACGACAGGGAATGCTATTTCGGCGAAGAAGCCGGCGTGACGGCCGCGCCTCACAACCCTTGAATGATGACCCCGTTGCACTCCGCGGCGGCCTGCCGGATCTTCGCGGCCTCCTGATAGGCGTCGGAGTAGTACCACTCCTTCGCCGCATCAACGGATTCGAACTCCAGCACGACCGTCTGGGTCCCGTGCCAGGCGCCCTCGATGACGGTGGGGTCCTGCGCGAATGCCAGCAATGTGGCGCCGCCCATGGCCTTAGCCGCTAGCTTGCCGTACTCGGCCATCGCGGCTGGGTCCTTGATGTCCTCGGTGATGACCACATACCCTTTGGGCGCCTTGGCCATGACGAAACTCCTTGTCGACGAGGTTAGTTGGATTAAATCTCGGTGATCGCGCGCTCGGGGCAATTTTCGATGGCCTCGCGGACAGCGCTCTCGAACTCGGCAGGGACTTGCTCGGGATCCGCAACTGCCCAGCCATCGTCAGTCATTTCGAAGACTTCGGGACAGAACGTCAAGCACATTCCATGACCGCGGCAGGTGTCCTCGTCGACAGTGACCTTCATCAAGCCCCAGCTGACTCGCGCGCGTCGTTCACGTCGAACTCCAGATGCAGCTCGGTGAGCCCGCGCAAGATGAACGTCGGGATGTAGTGGTAGTCGCGGTGGCCCGCCGGACCGTGCTTCTCCTCGGAGATCCTGATGTCCGAGGTGCGGTCGAGCAGCCGCTCCAGGCCGACGCGCGTCTCGGCGCGGGCCAGTGGCGCCCCAGGGCAGCTGTGAATGCCGCGGCCGAAAGCCAGGTGCTGGCGGGCGTTCTTGCGCGCGGGGTCGAACTCGTCGGGTTCCTCGAACCGGCGCGGATCGCGATTGGCGGCGCCGTTGACCACCATGACGGTGGTGCCCGCGCCCAACTCGTGGTCGCCGACGGTGACCGGAGTGCGCGACAGCCGGAAGTCGCCCTTGACCGGGCTCTCGTGGCGCAGTGCCTCTTCGATGAAGTTGGTTAACAGGCTGCGGTCTTCGCGCACCCTCTTCTGGATGTCGGGACGGTCGCCGAGCACCTTCAACGTGGTGCCGAGCAGCCGGACGGTGGTCTCCTGGCCCGCCGAGAAGACGTTGGTGGCGACCCGCGCGACGTCGCCGGGGCTAGGAGTCGTGCCATCCGGGAACAGCGCGGTCGCCAACCCCGTCAGGATGTCCTCGCGGGGGTTCTTGCGACGCTCCTGCACGTAATCCTCGAACTGGCCGTAGAGGAATTCGAGCGGAGAGTGCGACAGCGACTCCTTGCTGGTGCTGCCCACTCCGCCACCGGAGTGCTGGGAGATGCCGTCAACGAAGGCGTTGCGATCCTCCGGAGGGATGCCGAGCAAGTCGGCGATCACGAGCAGCGTGAACGGGCTCGCGAAACCCTTGATGAATTCACCCTTGCCGCCGGCGAGAAAGTCGTCGAGCACCTCGTCGGCGAGCTGCCACATCGCGTCCTCGTTCTCCTTGAGGCGCTTCGGGGTGATCAGCCTCATCATCAGCGAGCGATGGTTGGTGTGGACGGGTGGGTCCAACGTGGGCAGCTGGTCGCTGAACGGCAGTTCGTCGCGGTGCTTCTCGATCAGGTCGGTGACGTCTCCGTCCTCCAAGCCCTCGAGTGGCACGGGAAAGCCAGGGAACGGCCCGCTCACCGACAGACACGACGAGAACGTCTGCTCGTCGTTGTAGACCGCGACCGCTTCCTCCCAGCCGGTGATCATCGTGACGCCGTAGTGGTCTTCCGGTTCGACGGGGCATTTGTCGCGCAGCGCGTTGAAGTACGGATACGGGTCGGCGACCAGCCGCGGATCCCTGAACCAGTCGATGCCGGCGGGGTCGATCGCCATGTACCACTCCTATTTGACGTTTTCGATCTACGAGAATGTTATTCTCAGATGCGGGTATTAGATTTCCACACCAGACCATCGCCGTCAACGAGCGGTCGACACCGCAGGTCAGCAGGTCGCGCCGACACCGATCGGGCGAAATGTTGGGCCGTCGCCAATCCTGATCGGTAGTACCGGCGGGTGCTTCCCGCCGGAGGTGCGGGCCCGGTTCGCGATCCTGCCGTTCTTGGTGCGCTCCGCACGGCGTGAGGCTAGTTAGACATTGGTCAGCTATTTGCAACATCACGTCGCTCTGCTAACGTGCGATTGTGCCGGATAGCGCCGATGCATCGTCTGCTGACCGCGGTCAGCGTCGGGCAACGTTCCAGCGGGCGAAGTCCCACGAGACCAAGCGCATGCTGGTTCAGGCCGCGATGGCGCTGTGGCGCACGAAGGGCTATGCCACGACGACGGTCGCCGACATATGCACTGCGGCGGGCGTCTCCAAGGCGCTGTTCTACTTCTACTTTCCCCGCAAGGAGGACGTGCTCTTCGAGGTGGGGGTCATGTCGACACAGTCGGCGCACCGCACCATCCACGACCTGCTCGACAAGCCCTACGAGATTGCCACCGTCATCGCCGCGGCGTTGACGACGTTCGAGCGGTCGATGGCACGCAACCCCCGCGAACTCGTCATCGAGACCATTCTCGAGGGCTACCGACACGAGCACCGCATCCTCGCCGACGGCACTCGCCCAGACGTCGAGGCCGACATGTTCACCGAACTGTTCACCCGCGCACAGGCCGACGGAAAGCTCGGTGCGGAGGTCGACATTCCACACCTCGCCTATCTGGCGTCGACCTTCGTCAGCGAGGGCGCCAGACACTGGGCGGCAGGCGCATTCGGGGAACGCTCATTTGCCGACGTCGTCACCGCAGACATCACCACCCTGGTCGACGGCTACCGCCGCCGGCCGACCAACCCCGACCCGGCAAGGAGGCCGCATGTGGGACTTCGAGACTGACCCTGAATACCAGGAACTGCTGGACTGGGCGGACGCATTCGTGCGCGATGAGGTCGAACCACTCGACCTCATCTGGCCGCACCTGCAGTTCACCCCGCTCACCGACACCAGACGCAAGGTCGTCGACCCACTCAAGGAACAGGTGCGCCAGAAGGGTTTGTGGGCCACGCATCTCGGCCCCGAATACGGTGGACAGGGCTATGGACAGCTGAAGCTCGGCCTGCTCAACGAGATCCTCGGTCGATCGTCGTGGGCACCGATCGTGTTCGGCTGCCAGGCTCCCGACACCGGCAACGCTGAGATCATCGCGCACTACGGCACCCCCGAACAGAAGGAGCAGTACCTGCGGCCCCTGCTCCAGGGCGAACTGTTCTCCAGCTATTCGATGACCGAACCCCAGGGCGGCGCCGACCCCACCCAGTTCACGACCAGCGCCGTGCGCGACGGTGACGACTGGGTGATCAACGGCTGGAAGTACTTCTCCTCCAACGCCAATACCGCCGCCTTCCTCATCGTGATGGTGGTGACCAACCCGGACGTCAGCCCCTACCGGGGCATGTCGATGTTCCTGCTGCCCACCGACACGCCCGGCGTCAACATCGTCCGCAACGTGGGCATGTACGGCGACCGTGAAGATCAGGGCAGCCACGCGCTGATTCACTACGAGAACGTGCGCGTGCCGGACTCGGCATTGCTCGGCGGCGAGGGGCAGGCGTTCGTCATCGCCCAGACGCGGCTCGGCGGTGGCCGGATCCACCACGCGATGCGCACCATCGGCGTGGCGCAGAAGGCCATCGACATGATGTGCGAGCGCGTGCTGAGCCGCAAGACCGCGGGCAGCCTGCTGGCCGACAAACAGACCGTACAGGGCTACATCGCCGACTCCTACGCGCAGCTCAAGCAGTTCCGGTTGTTCGTGCTCTACACGGCGTGGGAGATCGACAAGTACAACGACTACAAGAAGGTGCGCAAGGACATCGCCACCGCCAAGGTCGTGATGCCGACGGTGTTGCACGACATCGCTTGGCGGGCAATGCAAGTGCATGGCGCGCTGGGTATCAGCAACGAGATGCCCTTCCTCGGCATGGTCACCGGCGCGGCCGCGATGGGCCTGGCCGACGGACCCACCGAAGTACACAAGACGACGGTGGCCAAGCAGGTGCTGCGCGATTACAAGGCCAGCGACGACGTCTGGCCGTCCGAGTGGATACCGCGCAAGCGCGACGCCGCAAGGGAACGCTTCGCCGAGTACCTCGAACTCGAGGTGGGCAACCTGTGAGCGAGCCTGCCATCGACACCGCGCGCCTCGCCGAGTGGATGGACGGTGCAGCGCTGCCGGGCAAGGGCGAGCCGCTGCACGCGCGCTTCCTTTCCGGCGGCACACAGAACATCATCTACGAACTCACCCGCGGCGACGCGCGCTGTGTCATCCGGATGCCACCGCCGGGCGCACCCCCGGATCGCGACAAGGGCATCCTGCGCGAGTGGCGCATCATCGAAGCGCTCGACGGCACCGACGTGCCGCACACCGCCGCCGTCGGAGTGTGTGACGACGCGTCCGTGCTCGGCCGTCCGTTCTACCTGATGGGGTTCGTCGACGGCTGGTCCCCCGTTGATCAACACGCGAAGTGGCCCGAGCCGTTCAACTCCGACCTCGACGCCCGGCCAGGGTTGAGTTATCAACTGGCCGAAGGCATCGCGCTGCTGTCGAAGGTCGATTGGAAGGCCAAGGGGCTCGCCGACCTGGGGCGTCCGGACGGCTTCCACGAGCGCCAGGTCGACCGGTGGATCGGCTTTCTCGAGCGGATCAAGAAGCGCGAGCTCCCTGGCCTCGACGTGGCAACCGGCTGGCTGCAGGTGCACAAGCCGCTCGACTACATTCCGGGCCTCATGCACGGCGACTACCAATTTGCCAACGTCATGTACCGCCACGGCGCCCCAGCGCAATTGGCGGCGATCGTCGACTGGGAGATGGGCACCGTGGGCGACCCGAAGCTGGACCTCGGCTGGATGGTGCAGAGCTGGCCCGTCGACGACGAAGCG